>JBBRFQ010000185.1:0-7291 GCA_038224035.1 Gemmatimonadales bacterium | reverse complement strand
ACAGGTTCGAAACCGAATCGCAACCGGACAGACCCAGCGTCAGGAGAGCGGCCGCGGCGCCGGCGACCGAACGGATCGGAAATCGCATGCGGGCAGCCCTCAAAACCGGGAAATAATGACGAGTCCACCGGCGAGCCCGGTAAAGTCGGCCTGTTGCAGCGATCGCGCCGCGCCACGCGCTTGCACGCGCCCAACGGACGCGCGCACGAACGGCTGCACGGCGAGCGTGCCCACGCGCTGCGAAAAACCAAGCGTGGCGGAGGTGCTGGTCACGCCCGAGGTCGGGAGGCCCGCGTCGATCGCCAGACCGGATTGGTACCGGCCGTCGAGTGCGAGGATCACATCGGATCGCGGTGCCAGCGGGACGGTGGTGCGGACACCGCCGTCGTAGTAGAAACCACTGGAGTTGTCGACGGTGATGTCGTCACGCGAGAAATTGGACCGGTACCGAACGGCCGACCACAGCGTGAGGTCCCGAAGGCGAGGGATCCCCAGTTGCAGCTGGGCGTCCGCACTATAAATCGGCCCCAGTTGTACTTTGGCCAGCGGCGCGCTCGATGTCGTGGGGCCACGCAGTTCGTCTGCCTGAAACAGATCGCCGGCGGCCGTCAGGGTCAGGCGATGTTTGCCCAGCAATCGATCGGCCCCGATCGACAAGCGAATCACACCGCCGGGCTGGAAGTCGGCGCTGGGGGCGCCTGATGTGAGTGCCGCGACAGGCTGGTACGTCCCGCGGTACTCGTACGCCGCGCCAGCCGCGACGGCCCAGTTACCCACCTGTTGGGCCGTGAGCAGGCCGACCGTTCCGCTCAGTCCTGAGCCAAGCGGCACGGCGCCGAGTGCCAGCGCCGGTGCGGCCAGTACACGAAGGGCGGCGACCTCAGCGGAGTCCAGCTCAGTGCGGCCCGTTGGCGCGTTGACGCCGACGGTGAAAATGAGCGCGTCGTCGAAGAACCGTCCGGACGTGCGAACGCGCACGTCGCTCAGGCCGGTGAGCGACGCGGTGCGTTCCGCGCCCCCGCCAGCCGATGTGAACCGGATTTCACCGGCGCTGTAGATGGTGGTGATATCGAGCGTGAAGTTCCGCCCGAGCGGCATGGCGGCCGAGATCGGGACGGTGATTTGGGTAGCCTGCGTGATGCGCGCCGAGTCGGCGCCGGCAACGCCGCCCTGAAGCAGTCCGGTACCACCGAAGCGCATCTGTTCGAACACTACGCCCCCGCTGAGCGCGCGAAGCCCGACGAGTCGATCCTGAGCATCTGCGTGACTTGCCACGCATAATAAAGCCGCTACTGCGCCGGTATAGCGCCATATAGTCGCTCGGCGCTTAAAACAACGAATAGTCTTCATGGGCGTGTCACCGTGATCAGGATGGTCGCCGACGTGATCGGGAAGCTCGGATCCGCCAAACCGCCGGTATTACGCGTAGCTCCGGTGATCAGATCGAGCGGGCGGTTCAGTCGGTCAATCGTGGTGCTGACCGCTGCATCCCGCGAGCGTAGTCCCGGAAACGCGATCGGGTTGATGACCGCCGATTCGGATCGGGCACGGGCTTCCCGCGCACGCTCGTCGATCCCGTCGAAAGTCGGATCCAGTCGCTGGGCCCGCCGATACTCCGAGGCGGCGGTGCGGAAATCGCCCAGATATTCGGCTTGGACCCCCGCCCCGTAGGCGAGCAGCGCGGCCAGGTCACTCGTGGCTCGGCGTTCGATCGCCTGTCGTTCGGCCGGTGTCAGCACGACCCCCAGCGCGTCGAGGATCCGGAACACGAGGGCCTTTTCCGCCGCCAGGATATCGGCCAACGGCGCCTGCGCGTCGATGGCCTGTGTGACCGTGCCCTGCTCGACATCGGCAAGGCGGACGCCCAGTCTGAGTGCATCCGAACCCGGCAGTTGGTCGAGCGAGCCGATGACCAGGCGTCGGGCGCTCACCAGGCGTCCCACCCGCGGTGCGGTGGCCGAATCAACGCGCCCGGTCGCCGCGAGCTCCAACTCCCGCAGCACATCGGAGAGTCGAGTGCGCTCGACCAGAGAGAGCCGGCCGCTGCGAGCCAGATCGGTCGTGATGAGGTCGGCGAGGGCAAAGCTGAGCGGCGTGAGTCGTGGGTCGGCGCTGCGCACCGCAAACGGCGGTACGCCCAGGGCGCGCCCGGAGCGCGTGCCCACCGCGCGTTCCGCCGCGAGCGCGGCGGAGTCGGCGCGCGTGGTTGGAGCGGGACTGGTCGCGGGCGCCGGTCCGCCGCCGCACGCCGCCAGCACGCCGATTGTGAAGGAGACCGATGCCGTTCGGAGCAGAACAGCCGCGAGGTTGGCTCCGAGAACGCCGAGTAGCAACGAGGTTCGCACGGGGAGTGGGTGCGGGGGAAGATCAAGGATATTACGGGCGATCAAGTAGAAACCACGGTCGGGACCGCGTGACGGAGCGAAGATGCGGGTTGTCAATACAAGGCGTCAAGCTTGAGCGGAGCGCAATGCCCGCACTGTGACGCAGGTCGCGAGCCTTGCATTCCTCATCGGGTTGTAGCAAGGTCCATAGTCTACAACCGCTCTTCCGCATTGTTGCGATTATCTATCCTCCGCATGGCGTCCACCCCGTGGTGACGAACTTCTTCGCCAATCCGCAAGCCAGCGGCGCCGACGCGCTGCTGGATCGATTGCGCGTCGCCACCGCAGGGTTGTACGATGTCGCCGGCGAAATCGGGCGCGGTGGCATGGCCGTGGTGTACATCGCCACCGACATGCGACTCGGTCGCAAGGTTGCCATCAAGGTCATGGAGCCTCGGCTGAGTTTCACCCCGGGCATGGCCGAGCGATTCCTGCAGGAAGCACGCATCGCCGCGCGATTGCAGCACCACAACATCATCGTGGTGCACGAGGTGCAGCAGGACGAAGAACTGATCTTCTTTGTCATGCGACTCGTAGAAGGGGGCTCCCTCGACGAGATCTATCGTCGGTTGGCGCAGCGCGGTGAGCGGTTACCACTTGATCAGGCGCAGTGGATTCTGTGGCAGTCGGCACGGGCGCTCGCGTACGCGCACTCCGAAGGGATTGTGCACCGTGATGTAAAGCCGGCGAACATCCTGGTCACGACCAAAGGCGAAGTCGTCGTGACGGACTTCGGGATTGCCAAAGCCGCCGACGGTGAAGGACTCACCAAATCCGGTATGGCGATTGGGACGCCGATTTACATGAGTCCCGAGCAATTCACCGGAAACGATCCGGTGAGCGGCGCGGCGGATCAGTACGCGCTGGGTGTGGCGGCCTATGAACTGCTGACGGGAGCGCCGCCGTTCACGGGCGACTTGTATCGGCTCATCGCGGCGCACGGAAATACGGTTCCCGTGGACCTTCGCGAGTCCCGATCGGACTGTCCGGCGCCGCTGGCCGAAGCTGTGATGCGGATGCTGGAGAAGCGTCCGGCAGATCGTTGGCCGTCACTCGATGCGATTCTTCCCGCACTCGGTCAGGGGTTGTCGATCGATGGCAGTAGCACGCGGTCCGACCTCGCGCTGGTAGCGTCCGATCTCCAGGCGGCACGGGCCGCGTCGGTCGCGGCGTGGGGCGCGGTGGCGCCGAATACGCCGGCGTGGACGTCCGGGAGCAGACGGCGTACCGGACCGATCGCGACGAAAATCAGTATTTCGCCACCGAACGGACAGGTCGTGACCGGCGGCCGCCTGGATCTGCGAGCCGTGGTGATAGGCGATAGCGGCTCGACCATCGGCGACGCCACGGTGACGTGGACGTCGAGCAATCCGGATGTGGCGAGCGTGTCGGCTGACGGTGTGGTGGTCGGCGTGGCGCCGGGCGAGGTCACGGTGCGCGCGTCGGTGCCGGCCGGCGCCAGCACGAACGTCGTACAGGCGGTGGCTGAGGTGCATGTCACGGCGCGTCAGGCGGCCCGGGTGCGCATCGTCCAGGGCGAACAATCGATGGAATGCGGCGAGGCGCTGCTGCTGAGCGCCCAAGTCACCGACGCGCGCGAGGTGCCGCTGCCCTCGGCTGAGGTGCAGTGGAGCTCCAGTCGCCCGGACGTGCTGCATGTCGATGCGCGCGGCACGATCATGGCACTGGCCGGTGGCCAGGCGACCGTAACGGCACGGGTCGGCGGCGTGCAGGGCACGGTGCGCGTTGAAGTGCGCGAGGCGCCCGTTGGTGCGGTCGTGCTGTCACTCTCCTCGACTGAGGCCGACGAAGGCGAGCTGGTGCCGTTCTCGGTGTCAGTGACGGACATTTCGGGTCTTCCGAGATCGATGGCCGGCCTCGCGGTGGTGTGCGACCTCCCCGAACTCGCGGATGTACAGCTCGACCCGCCGGTGGTGAAGACGCGGGCATCGGGTCGCGTGCGGGTGCAGGTCGTGTCGGCGGTTTCCGCAACCGGTTCGTCATCCGTGCGTGAGCCGTGGGCGTCGGCGGTGCTGCTGGTTCGGCCGGTGGTCGCGACCGTGCGTCTCAATCTGCCCACGGCCTCGCTCTCGGTGGGCGACGAATACTCGGCCGTCGCGGAAGTGCTCGACGCCCGCGGCGCGGCCATATCGGGCGCGGCAATCGTGTGGCAGTCAAGCGATGCGCGCGTGGCAGATGTTGATGATTCGGGTCGTGTCCGCGCGATTGCGCCCGGAACGGTACGCGTGCGAGCTACGAGCGGCGGCCAAACAGCGGAGCGCACGCTGGCGGTGCGCGGGGTCCCGGTCGCGTCGTTGCAACTGTCGAGTCGGAGCGCCGAGTTGGTGGTCGGGGTGGCGACGCCGTGCGCCGTGCAGGCCACCGACGTGCGTGGCGATCCGACCACGGCGGCGGTGCGCTGGTCGGTGCGGCCGGCGAGTGCGGCCACGGTGTCGGACAGCGGTGTGGTGGTGGCGAAGGCGGAAGGCGCGTTCACGGTGGTGGCAACGGCGAATACCGAGACCGGTGGACGTCCGATCGAAGGGACGGTGGAGCTTCGGGCCCGCGCTCCAAGGGTGACGGGGGTGCGGATTTCTGCGCCCAGAACGTTGCTGCGGGTTGGTGCGCGCATGACGCTGAGTGCCGAGACGACTGTTGAGGGGGGCACCGTTTCGGCTTTAGTGTCTCCCAACTGGTCTCTTGATGATGACTTAGTGGCGCGTATTTCCATAAATGGCGAGATTGAAGCGCTCGGGGTCGGGTCGGTCACGGCAACCGCCAACGCCGGCGGGGTTCGAGAGTCCGTCCTGATCAGTGTGTCGGCGGCGCGCTCAACTGCGCCGCTGTGGGGCGGCGGACTCGGCGTGCTCGCGACGGTCGCGCTTGTCGCGGTGGTGATGCTTCGCGACGAGCCAACGGCGGCACTGACAACCGACGAGCCAATCGTCGCGACATCGGATGCTGTGGCTCCGGCGAGTTTGCCGCCGACCGAGCCGTCGACCGCGCCGTCGACCGCGCCGCCGTCGGTTACGCGACCGGAGCCGGCCGCCGGACTGGCCGCCGCGACGCCTTCGACCGACGCGGTGTCGCCGCCACAAGTGGCGGCACAGCCTCGACCCCGGGAAGCGGCTGTGGAGCCTCCGGCTCGTGGCGGTGCGTCGTCCGAACGACCGGCGAGGATCGAGCCAAAACCGCCGGTCGTACCACCACAGCGGGTCGAGACGCCCGCCCGGAACGCCCCCGTCACGGTGGATCCCAGGACCAACGCCGTGGCCACTCCGCCTCCTGTCGAGCGCGTGGACTCCGCGCCTCCGGTTCGCGCCGAAATTGCGGGTCCGAGCAACGACGACATGCGCGCGTTGGCCTCGGATTACGTGAGCCGGGTCAATCGCGGTGAGTTCCGCACCGGGGAGTTCGCTTCGTTTTTCTCGCGGACCACATCGGGACACCGCGCGACGATGGTCGGGCAACCGCGCGCCGCCGGTCGACAGGGTGACGCGCTGCTCGTTGATCTCGATGTGCAGGTCGAGCGCACCCTCGGCAGCGGCGCGCTTGATCGTCGGACCGGCACAGTGCGACTGACGCTGCGCGGACGCGCCGGTGCGGCCATGGTCGAGAGCGCTACGCCGGGCGAACTCAAGCGCGCTCGGTAAGCGAGCCCGAGCACGGGGCTACTTGCCGCGTTGTGAACGTGTCCGCAGCTTCAGCTTCTTGATTGCCTGGCATTGCATTGATGGCTCCCTCCTGAAACCCCCGTCCATGAAACCCTTGATTCGCCGCGCCCTTGTGCCGTCCCCGATGATCACCGGAATGTTCTCGAGGTGCACGACGAACGTGTCGCGCGCGATGGCCATTGGTATCATAGCGCTCGCGGTCGTAGCGCCGCGCGCGGAGGCCCAGGGCGCACAGAAGTTCGGGCTGCAGCTCTCAGTGCTTTCCACCTCGATTCGTCTCGGTGAAGGAAACGCGAACTCCGGTGGTATCGGTGTCGAACCGCAGTTGCGCTTCAATCGCCTGTTTCGATCACCCACCGCTGGCGTTGTCTCGCTTGGTGTCGGCGGACAGTGGACGACGCACACCGCCGGCGTCGATGACATCACGATTACCGGTGGATTCGTGGAGCCGCGCTGGGTGCCGGTGTTGCCGTACGAGCGGTTTTTCCCGTATCTGTCCGGCCGAGTGGCCGTGCTGAATCAGTCGAACAACTTTGGCACGTCGTCGTCGGGTCTCGCGTACGGCGCGGGAGGTGGCGTCGCGTTTGTCGTGAACTCACGCCTCAACATTGACGCGGGCGTGACGCTTGTGCGACAGCAGTTCGGCGATATCACGTTTACGCGTTCCGGACTTTCGGGCACGGCGGAATTTCCCACCGTGACCACGTACGCCGCAAAAATCGGCTTCAGCCTCGGTTTTCCCAAATGATCAGTCTGCGCACGCGATTCTCACGTCAGTTGTTTGTCCGATCACCGCTGTGGCTGGGCGCGATGGCAGTGGTTGGTTGCGGGGGCGACGAAGGTGACGGGTTTGTACAACCCCCGCCCCCACCGCCAGCGGTGAGCATCTCGATCGCGCCAACTGTAGCGACGGTAAATGTTGGTGCCAATACGTCGCTCGCCGTGAGCATTTCCGGCGGTTCGCCAACGCCCACTCTGGCGTCGTGTTCGTCATCGAACACGTCGATCGCCAGTGTCGCCGCCGGTGCGGCGTCGTGCGTCGTGACCGGCGTGTCAGCGGGTCCCGCGACCATTACGGCGACGACATCAGCTGGCCAGACGGCGACCGCGTCAATCACGGTAGCCGCGCTGTCTCCGGCCCTGACCGGCTTCACGGTGACGCCGCCGACCGGTGCGCTCCTTGTTGGCCAGACGCTTCCGCTGGTCGCCACGCCGGTCAATCCGGCGGGCGTG
>JBBRFQ010000184.1:0-7312 GCA_038224035.1 Gemmatimonadales bacterium | reverse complement strand
AATCGACAGAAGCCTGGGGCGTTGTCCGACGAGGGCGAGACGCCACCACTGCGCACTACAGAGTTCGCTGTTCGCCCGCGACCGTTCTCGGTGTTTCAGCTCGTGGGGGCGGGCGCGGTGGGGCCGGGTTCGTTGCGCGGTCTGGCCACGCTGCGCGCGCTGACGGAAGCTGGTGCGCGCGTGTGGCCGTTTGCCCACGATAATGGTGGCGCGGGGGCCGTGGTGCTCGAGATCTGGCCGCGGTTGTTTGCACCGATGGTGAACAAATCCGACGCGGACGCGCGTGTCGCGCATATGCGCGGGCTCGCGGCGTGGTCGGAAGTAACGCACGCGTTCGAGGCGGCGGTGCGCTCGAGTGACGATGCGTTTGATGCACTGGTTGGCGCGCTGGCGCTGTGGGACGCCCGATCACAACTTGAAGTGTTGGGCGCAGCAGTGAACGACGACATTCGTGTTGAGGGGTGCATCTGGCGACCAGTGCGCTGACACCGGTGATCGGCCAGGGTTTCTACACCGCCCGCGGCCCGCGCTGCGAGACGTCACGCTCAAGCACCGCCGCACCGCGTCCACGCGCCGCCACGGGCCACGTGGTTTCTGCGTAGTCTCCGCGCACACCCACGATCTCGTCGAACTGCTGCACTACAATACACACATGATTGGGCACCAGCCGCACGCGTTCCCCGATGCGTGGCCTCCAGTCGGTGTGCGACAGGTCGAGTACGCCGTGTTCCTCGCTCATGCGCTGCACCGTGACCTCCGGCCGATCGAGCAGCGCGGCCCACCCGTCACCTGCGGCGCGCAACGGTTCGCGCGCGAGCGCCTTGGTGCCCGCGTCGATCACCGCCTGCCCGGGAACCGCGGTGCTCACCACCGTGGCGAGCACCGTGAGTGCGCAATCGTCCCAATCGCACGCGCCGATATTGGCCGTGGTGCGGTCGTTGTACACGTAGGTGCCGGGACGCACTTCGGTGACGCCCGCTACTTCGTGAATGCGCCACGCCAGCGGTGTGCTGCCGCCGCTGATCACGCGCGGCGGCAGCCCGGCGTCATCGAGCTGCTCGCGAATCATCGCTACATGACGCGCCAACTCGGCGACCGCCTGTCCTTGCTCGCTCACCTGTTCGCGCACGTGCCCGGGGTAAAAGGTGATGCCGGCAAAACGCAGCGCCGCCTGCTGGTGCACGGCGCGGGCCAGTGCCACCACGCCGTCGTGCGGATTCACGCCGACGCGCTTCATCCCCATGTCCACTTCCACATAGACGTCGACATCGCGACGCGCGAGCTTGGCTGCCATGGCCAGCGCGGGTAGACACGCGGCGGAGTCCGCGGCCACAGTGAGCTGCGTGCGCTCGGGCAGGCGCATGAGTCGCTCGAGCCGTGCCGCTCCCACGGGTGGATACGCCAGCAACAGATCGTCGCACACGGCGGCCATGACCTCGAGTTCGTGCGTGGTGGCGCAGGTGAGGCCGATCGCGCCGCGCTGCAGCTGTTCGGTGGCGATGCGCGGCGACTTGTGGGTTTTCACATGCGGCCGCAATTGCAGGTCGTGGAGGGTGGCGTACGCCGCCATCCGGTCCAGATTATGTGTAAGCCGATCGAGGTCCACGATCGGGACCGGCGTCTCGAGCGTTTCGAGGTGCGTCGCCACATGCTCTCCTGGGCCTGAACCCGACCTGCCGATGCCTGATGAACTGCGTTCCTGGACACCCGTCCAGCCTTCTACGACAAAGCCACCCGCGGGAGCGTACAGCCCGGGGGTATGGGCCGGCAACCTCTACTTCGTGTCCGGCCAGGTGCCGCGCGACCCGCAGACGGGCGAACTCGTGGGAGCGGACATCGAATCGCAGGTGCGCGGCACGATGCAGAATCTTGAGCGCGTACTCGATGCGGGCAATGCCACCCTGCGCGATGTGGTGAGCGTCACCGTGCATCTGGCGGACGAGAGTGATTGGCCGGTGTTCGACCGCGTCTATCGCGAGTTCATGAGCCCGCCATTCCCCACGCGTACCGTGGTGGGCGCAAAGTTGCGCGGGATTCTGGTGGAAATCACCGCCATCGCGTGGAAGGAGCGTGAGTGATCGCACGTTGACGGGCGCGGACGAGCCAACGCGTGCCATGTCGCCGGATGTGATCACGCACAAGATCACGGTCGCGCGCACCGCGCGCTACGCCACCACAGGCGCTACGCCCGCGAACGCCGCGCGGCTGTGGGTTGTGTTTCACGGCTATGGAACGCGTGCGGCAGACTTCATCGCACCATTCGCCGACGCCACGCCCGCCGACACACGTGTCATTGCACCCGAGGGACTGTCTCGATTCTACGCGGAGATGCCACGCCCCGATGGGGGACATCTCGCGCGCGTTGGCGCGTCGTGGCTCACACGAGATGATCGCGATGACGAGTTACGCGATGCGATGGCCATGCTGCACTCGGTGGTTGCCCGCGAACACGCCGGCATTATCGCCGCGCGCGGCGCCCCTCCACAGCTCGGTGTGCTGGGTTTCTCACAGGGTGTGGCCATGAGCATGCGCTTCGCCGCGGACATCGCGAGCAACCCGTCGCTCGGTAGTGCAACGCGTTTGCATACACATGTGCTCTGGGCTGGTGGGCTCGCCCACGATGTGAGCGACGCAGCAATTGGCTCGGCGTGGTCCGGGACGACGGTGCGTGTAGTGGTGGGAGAACGCGATCAGTTCGCGACGGATACATTTCGGGACACGGTGCGCGCGCGGCTGCAATCGATTGGCGCATCGGCTACCGAGCATGCGTTTGCCGGAGGGCATCGCCTCGACACGCCGTTGCTGGGAGCGCTGCTGAGTCTGCTGCCCGCGCGGGAGGACTAGCCGTGCGAAGCCGAGCGGCCGCCGGTCATTCGGCGCCGTCGCGCACTAATGATCGCCTTTCAGTCGACGAATGGCGCGGCGATCTTGCTTCGTGGGGCGTCCTTCACCGTGACCGAAGAAACTCGGCATGCTGTCCAGTTGCACCTTGAGGGCCGCGCGCCGCGCCGAACTGTCGGCCGTTTCTTCATAGAGCAGTTGCGCCTCGGGCGCGGGACCACGTCGCTCCGAGACACCGCGCACCACAATGATCCATTCGTACTGCCCAAGCCGCAGCGCGACGCGATCTCCCGGCACGAGATGTCGCGCACGTTTGGCGCGATCATTGTTGACATCAACCTTGCCGCCATCAATGGCGTCGGCGGCCAGCGCCCGCGTTTTGAAAAAACGCGCTGCCCACAACCACTTGTCGAGGCGAACGCTGGACACCGGCTCACTCATGCCCGGAACGGCTCAGCGGCTTTCATCGGCGTCGGGTATGTCGTCGTCGTCAGCATCGTCATCGTCGCCGTCCTCATCGCCGTGCGTTTTGCGCACGATCTCCGAAATACGTGTCGCGGCGCCGCCGTACACGCTCCGCACGAACGCATCGGTCGCGCGTTCCGACAGGGCGTGCAGTTCCGGTCCGAGATCATCGAGTGCGTCGAGCATCTCGTCGTCGCTCTCAACCTCGATATCGTTGAGCAACGCCAACACATCTTCGCACGCTTCCGCCATGCGAATGGACGCCTCGGCATCCGGGCCATGCTCCGGTGCGTTCTTTCCGGCCAGATGGGCCGCTCGCGCGCGCAGCGTCGTGGCGTCCGTGGCGAAGCGATCGAGCAGGTAAGCAAGCGGGTCGTCTGACATGCAGAATTGATGCACGCGACACCGGCATCACGCCAGTGGCCGCAGGGAGAACAACCCGGCGACCGAACGTGATTCAGCCGTCGCTGACCGTGCGCGCGACCACTTCGAGCCGGGCGTGTTGCCAGCCCTCGAACCATGCATCACCCACCACCGCTGGCGCGATTCCGAGTGCGGCGCAGCGGGCGAACAGATCGTCCCACCATCCGTACTCGTGCGCTTCGAGTACATCGAGGAGTGCACCGAGTGGCGCGCGACGCTCCACGAGCGCATCGCGAAGCAATGGAGGTGCTCGCAACTCGTCAGACAGCACGACGGGCGGCAGACCGGTTGCGACGTCGGCGACCGACAGCACCCCCGCCAGGGCGCGCGCACGCTGGTGCCCCACGCGGTCGAGTGCACCGCCCAGTCGCTCGAGGGAACGGCTGCGCCGAATCGCGATCGCAGGCAGTTCTGCGTCACCACCGCAGTCACCGAGCAGAAACGCCGTCGCCACGACCAGTCGCTCCAGCATCGCGTCGCGGCCAAGCAGGGTGAAGGCGTGTGCCAGCGTACGCGGTTTGTTGGCGCCACCCGCAGCCGATGCGGTCGCGCGCAGGACACTCTGCGAGACCACAGGATCGCTCGCCACGAAGGCATCGAAACTGGCGTCGGGCGGACGTCCGTCGGCGAGTGCCGTGAGCACCGAGAGCGCGCTCAGCACTCGTGGACGCGCATCGTTTGACGCCGAACGTCCCCGTGGAAGCGGCCGACCCGTGAACGCAAACACGCCCGCGGCGCGCAACCGTTCGCGCGTGGCCCGATCGTCAACCTGTCGTGCAATCGGGCGCGCGCCGGCCTCAAGGAGTCGCTGCACGGTGTTGGCCAGTGTCAGTCCGCCGAGCGCACCCACATCGAAGGCCACCGGCGCACCGGAGAGCGGCTCCGGCAACGTGGTCGTGAGCACACTGCCCACAAAACCAAACCGGAATCCCGCGGTCGCGTAGCGTTCGAGTGCGCGTAGCGTGTCGCTGTCGTCAAGGGCATCGCTGGCGAGAAAGAACACCACATCGGCGGATGCAAACCCGGTGATCGCCCCGCCGCGCAACACGGCCGGTGTCACGGGGACGTATAATGGTTTGCCTCGAACCGCGCGGAGCAAATCACGACGCTGCAACATCGTCAGCGTTGCGCGGGCTTCTTCGTCGATGTTGCCGGCCGCACTTCCCGACAGCGGATGCGTGCGCAGCTCATACGCGATCGTGCGCTCCCGCGCATCACGCACTGGAATGAGCGTGGCCAGCATTCCGGAGGGGGTCATGCGTGTGTGGCCGGGCGCGAGCGATTCCTCGCGAGGTTGGCGTTTACATACGCAGCGTCGCCCGTGACATCGCGCACCAAGTACGGCGCCAGCCAGTCGGGCAGCGTGACCAGCGTGTCGCTCGAGGGCAGCTCGACTTCAGCGAGGACGAGCTCCCGGTCGAGGAAGACATCGATCTCCCACGTATACGCACCGTCAGCCACGGTGTGCCGCACTTTTTCAACCCGTGCGTGCGCCGTGAGGGGCCACAGACTCTCGAACAACAGCGGCTCCGTCTGTTCTTCAATTTCGATGCGCGACACCCCCGTGCCAACCTTGACGGTGCGCGTCCATTCCACGCGCCCCTCCGGGTGCACACTGCGGCGAAGTCGTTCGCGGAGTTGTTCGCCCGGCAGCCATCCCTGCGCAATGCGGATTCCCGGAGCCGCAAGCGCATGCGGCGGCGCGGCCCGCAACAGGAACTTGCGTTCAATCTCGTGGTCGGCCCGCGCGATGCGCGCGAGTGCGTGCGCGGCGTCGGGCACATCGCGCAGCGCGGAGCGTCCGCCGTCAAGCAACCAGTCATTTCTGAACTCGGCGCCGTGCGCTTCGCTGGCGGCGTCGAGATGCTCCGCGAGCGCGTTCAAGGAGTCGGCGAGCAGCGGCTCCCGCATCGTGGCGCGACGCGCCGCCACGGCGAGCAAATGCGCATCGCGCATGGCGCCCACGGTGTCCTGCGCGCGGGAGAGCGTGCCGTAGAGCGCTTGCAATGCCGGAACGTCACTCAGCCACGGGACGAGGAGCGCGCGTACGCGTTTGATCGAAATGCGCGCCGCGTGCACGAGTTCCGGCTCCGCTGTTTCTGCGGCGAGCCGAAGCGAGCGTTCAATTCGATGTACGGCGTGGTGCAATTGCTGCACCACCACAGCCGCGAGCGATTCCGCCTGGGGAACTTCTCCCACCACACGGGCCACCGTGTAGTTGGTCAACGCGTGCTGCCATCGCTCGACGTGTATATCGAAGTGCCGCGTCAGCGCCGTACCGATCCGACGCGCACGGTTGTCGCGCTTGACGAGCAGATGTGCCAGCAACCAGTCGGCGCCCGGTCGCATGGCGTCGGTGAACGCGGACTGATGCGCCGCCAGCCACTCCAGCTGAACGTCCAGATCGCGTACCCGTCCCAGCGCGCGGTTGAGTTGTCGCAGTTCACGCGCCCCGCGGCGACCGAGGCCTTTCCCGAGCGATCCGCGGTACACGCGCAGCGTGGCGCGAAGCCGGGTGATTGCCACACGCGTGGCATGCACGCCTTCCACGTCATTGGGTTCAGCGCGTACGCGCAGGCTGGCCGTCGAGATGCGACCCAGCCAGTCAAGGGCCAGCGCGCGTGCGGCGTCGTGCGCTTCGCGGGAGAGGAGAGAGGTGGGCTCGGTCATGGAAGTGGAGTCAGGCAGCGAACAATCACTCACCGTCAGCGGCGGTCACCGTGACGTGTGCCGAGCCATCGGGCAGGTAGTGAACGACCAGTTGCCACGGTTGGCAGCACACCTGGCAGTCCTCGATGTACACCTGATGGGCACCCGAGCCCGGGTCGAGCCCGATTTCATTGGGCTCGCCGCAGTAGGGACAGTAGACCTCACTGGTGTCATCGGCAACACCGTCGCCAAGCGGGAACTCCTCGTCTAGCCAGATCTCGTCGGCATCGTCCTCGGGTTCCGGCGCGGGGGCTGGGCTGTCGTTGGCTCGGGAGATCATCGGGGCCGGGAGGTGTTGAGTGTGGAGCGTCGGAAGACGCAAAGTAGTGGGCAGCCCGTCCACGTCGGGTACCCCGGTGTCCCCTGAAAGCGACGGTCCACCGTCCTTGTCAAGGGACGGCGCGCGTGACCGCAATCACGGAAAGCTGTTGCTAAGCAATGACTTAGCGGCGTGGTGCGAGGTGGCGCGCCGGTTGCTCTTATGAGAGGACACAAGCGCCTGTCCTTCCGTTCCAGTTTCAGGAGTCCTCCCCATGCCCTACCCGTCCGTGTATCCCGCCCCGTGGAAAGGGTGGGGAGTCGCCCTCGCCGCCTTTGCCCTCATCGCACTGGCCGCGTGTGGCAACACCCGCGTCGCCCGAATCGATCCCACGTCGGTGACCGACCTCTCCGGTCGCTGGAACGATGCCGATTCGAGACTGGTCGCGAACGCGCTCATCACACAGTCTGTCGACGGTACCTGGTCGAGACAGTACAGTGCCGCCCACGCCGGACAGGCGCCAACGGTCATCATCGGTCCCTTTGTAAATCGCACGCTCGAGCACATCCCGGTGCAAACGTTCACCCGCGATCTCGAGCGCGCCTACGTGACCAC
>JBBRFQ010000183.1:0-7386 GCA_038224035.1 Gemmatimonadales bacterium | reverse complement strand
TCTGCACGAACATGATGTGGGCCTTCGGCGTTCCCGGCAGCATCAGCCACGGCTGCCCAACCAGCGGAATCGTGCTCAGGCCCGTTGACGCCTGCGTCGCGCCGGGCATGTACACCACGAAGAGCAGTCGGGACTTTGGTGCGGCGACCCTCGCGTCGTCGAAGTCCCCCGCCGGGCCGGTGAGCGAATACAGGGCTCCGGCTGTGGGCATGCGGAGCTTGCCGGATGCCACTTCCGCGAACCGAGCCGTGTCCACCTGCGACGCGCTCACACCCTGGGCGCGTAACGCGCGGCCACGCGCCATGAACGGCTCAAGCGACTCGTGGTAGCAGGCGACATGAAATCGATCCACATCAGCAGGATTGTGCGCGAGACACATCATGCCGTTCGTGCCCTGGCGCAGCAGTTCGAGTTTGCCCGCACTCTTGTATCCAAGTACGGTCGCACCGGCGCGCATCGCTTCGGGGAGCGGCAGCGTCGCCGCGGCGATCTGTGCGGCGGCTCTCGGCACCGCCGTCTGCGCGACAAGCGCGCCTGGCGTCGAGGCGGCGGCGCACACAAGAAGCGCACACAGCGGGAACAGGCGAATGGCGGTGCATCGCATAGAAAGAACCGTGTGAAAGAAGTCGAACTATCGAACGATTATGGCGTTATCCGGCGACCGGTGAAGTACAACTGATCCCTCTCACCACGCACCTCGAGCTGCAAACGACCGTCCACTTCACGGAAGGTGATCATGAAGTCGGGACGCAAGACTTCGTAAATCTCGCCGTCAGCGAACACTTCCGCCGCCATGTAGAGTCCGGCGGTAAAGAGGTCGGGCGCCACACGCATGAGCGCGAACGTCTTCATGTAGTCGTCGTCCGGCTCGAAGCGCGCCTTGAGTCCGCCGTTCGCGTAGCTGACGATCAGCGCGTCGCTCCCCGTCCAACTCGAGTCGGCCGCCGTGATCGTATACCGACCCACATAACGCGATACCTCCGATTCCGGCGTCAGTTCGCTGAGCGTGGGCTCGACCGTGTACGGCATTGTCACCCGCATGCGGTGCCAATGCATGGCGATCGTCGCGCCGCGTGCGGTGACCGACGGAAAGGAAAAGGTGAGTGCGTCTTCGCTCCAGTCCGCGCTCGAATCGGCCTGCACGGTGACCTTGATATGTCGCGCTGAGGGTTTCGGATGCGACATGTGGAACTGTCGATAGAAGGGATCCAGCAACATCGTCCACGATGCGTCCTGCTCGACGATCATCCACAGCCCGTACTTGCCTTTTGGTACCGGCGTGCCAGCGAGTGTGATCGGGCGGCTGACCTCGAGTGTGGTGGCCCAGTTTGCGCCGGGCGTCCACACTTCGCCCCATCGCACGGCACGCGTGCCAAAAACCACATCGCGGCCACGCAGTCGGGGACGCGAGTAAGCAATCGTGACCGTTGTCCCGTCCACGACTTGCGAAACCGTTTGCATTTCGCTCGCGCGAATCTGCGCGGCGACGTGGGAGGGGTGAAGCGCCATCGTGGCACTGAGCAGAACCATCATCGTGGCAAGGCGCGTCATGCGAGAGTTCCGGGTTATGGCAGCCAAAAACCGACTCAACCGAACTGTGCGTCGATCGCGATGCGAATGTCGGCCAGCGACTTGCCGGCTTTGGCCAAACGCACGGCCACGCGTCCCTCACCCTGGCAGATGGGGCAAATTCTCGCCATGGCATGCACCCCTTCGTAGCAGGTGAGCAGCGAATAGTGCCCATCCAGATCCGCGCATCCGCAGTGACAGCGGACTCCGTCTACGACGTGGGGAATCGCCCGGATGCCATCGAAGAGCGCCGTCAGCACCGAATCGGAGTCCAGCATTTCCGACGTGGCAACCTTGGCTCCTGTGATTCCAGGGCGCGGCGTCGGGTGCACGGATCCCAAAGACCTCGCCATGCCGCGAAGCGGACGCGGTAGCACAGCGGCCAGGGCGGTCAGCGATGCGAGCAGCCAGCTTCGGCGAGTGAGGGCATCGGCAACGGGCATGTGCGTAACTTCCTGCGCCCCGGCCACATCCGCAAGGGGGATAGGGCGCACTACGAGCGGCGCGGCGCAGGCGGGTCCAGGCGTTCGCCTCGTGGATGTGGAAAACGCGTGCACAAAGGGTGAACGTCGCGCGTCGGCGGCGCGTAAGGTGTGCAGACACCTCTTCAACTCGTTTTCACGACACAGTGACCGACATACGTACGTTGTTGATGACCGCCTTTTCGGCGGCCATCGTGCTGGTCCCCGCCCGCGTCTCGTCGCAGGTTTCGCCCAAAATCGCCACCGCCACGCGCGTGGAGCGCGCACCGCGTGTTGATGGCCGCCTCGATGAGGCGCTGTGGAGCCGCGCCGTGCGCATCGACGACTTCACACAGCAGCGGCCCACCCCCGGCGCCGAGGCGTCGGAGCGTACGGAGATGTACCTCGTGTACGACAACGAGGCGCTGTACGTGGGCGCCCGCATGCTGCGCCAGGATCCCTCGCGCATCCTGCGCGCGCTCAATCGGCGGGACGGGATGGGAGCGGCCGAACGCATCACGATCACGCTCGATCCGCAGCGTGATCGGCGCACCGGTGTGGGGTTCGGCGTGACCGCCGCCGGCGTGCGGTCGGATTTCCGGCACACGCAGGACGACGACCGCATGGGTCGCGAGAGCCAGTTCGAGCCCGTGTGGACGGCGGCGGCCGAGCTGGACTCCACTGGCTGGAGCGCGGAGATGCGCATTCCGTTCTCGCAGCTGCGCTTTCCAGCGGCGGAGAATCAGCAATGGGGTGTGCAGCTCGATCGGTGGATGCCGGACAAGAACGAGGACATGCAGTGGGTGATGATCCCGCCCAACGAAGCGGGCTACATCTCGCGTTTCGGTACGTTGCAGGGGATTTCGGGCATCGCCTCGGCGCGTCCCATCGAGTTGCTCCCGTACGTGGCCGGCGATGCCACGCGGCGTGCGTCCACCACGGCCACCAACCCGCTCTTGCGCAACTACAGCGCACGGATCGGCGGTGACATGAAGGTAGGGGTGGGCTCGAGTCTCACGCTCGATGCCACCGTGAACCCGGACTTCGGTCAGGTGGAAGCCGATCCCGCTGAGGTGAACCTGAGTGCGTTTGAGACGTTCTTCGACGAGCGGCGACCGTTCTTCACCGAGGGCGGGGAGATGCTGCGCGGCAGCGGCGGCGGCGGGGGGGGGCGGCGGCGGCGCAGCGTATTTCTATCCGCGTCGCATTGGCGCGCCGCCGCACGCGTCGGTCAGTGCGGACTTCGTGGATGTGCCGCTGGCGAGCACCATTCTGGGGGCGGCAAAGCTGACGGGGCGCCTGCCGAGTCGCCTGTCGGTGGGTGGGCTCATGGCGGTCACCGCCCAGGAAGACGCGCGCCTGTTCTTCACCGACTCAGCCACGCAGACACGCAGTGTGGGCGTGGAGCCGCTCACGACGTACAGCGTGCTGCGACTGCAGCAGGAAGTCGGAACGCAGGCCTCCACCATCGGCGCGGCGTTCACCACGACGAATCGTCGCTTCGGCAGCGACGAGCATCTGGCGCGACTGCTCACGCGAGAGGCATACTACGGTGGCCTCGACTGGCGCGTCCGCATGCAGCAGGGGCGCTACGCGATCAGCGGCAACGTCGCTGGCACGTACGTCGCCGGTGACACGGCGGCCATTCGTCGCCTGCAGACGGCGAGTACGCGGTTCCTGCAGCGGCCCGACATGACGCACGGCCGATACGATCCGCTCAAGACGTCCATGTCCGGCTACACGGTGCGTCTGCGCGCCGACAAGGACGCGGGCAACCTGATCCTGTGGGGCGCCGAGGTGAAAGCCGAGTCACCCGGATACGAGGTGAATGATCTCGGTCGGCTGCAGTCCACGGATGACATCGAGTACAACGCGGACATCCAGTTGCGCGAGACGCAGCCCGGCCGGTACTTCCAGAACTGGCGGCTGGGGTTCGAGACGCGTGGCGCGCGCACGTTCGGTGGCATCCATCAGGGCAACGCGTGGACGCAGAATACGTCGCTGACACTCAAAAACTTCTGGAACGTGAACTTGCGGTCCACGTTCGAGCTGGCGTCGCTCGATGATGCGCTCACCCGCGGTGGCCCGATCATGGGCAAGCCCCGGGAATTCAAACAGGACCTGCGGCTCAACACGGCGTTTGGCGCACAGACCTTCTGGCGTGTGAACGGCGGCTATGAGATTGACGAGTTCGACGCGATGCGCGTGAACGTCGGCGCGCAGCTCACGCTGCGTCCGTCAGACCGGGTCTCCGTGTCGGTAGAGCCGTCGTACCAGCGCGGCACGGATCCGCGGCAGTATGTCACGCGGGTCGTGGGCGGCGTGCGGACGTTCGGCACGCGGTACATCTTCGGCGAGCTCGAGCGCAGCACGATGTCGGCCAAGCTCCGCCTGAACTACACCGTGTCGCCCAACCTGTCATTCGAGGGGTACGGTGAGCCGTTCGTGTCCAGCGGCGGCTACGCGAACATGGGCGAGCTCTCGGCGCCTCGCAGCCGTGCGCTTCGGTTTTACGGCACCGACGGCACGAGCGCGTCCATCGATTCGCTCGGCGTGCGCACGGTGACGGACGGGGCGCAGACGTTCAGCATCTCCAACCGCGATTTTCACGTGCTCTCGTTCCGCTCCAACGTGGTGATGCGCTGGGAGTGGGTGCCGGGCAGCACGCTGTTCGTGGTGTGGCAGCAAAATCGCCGCACGAGCGAGGCATTCCGTCAGTCACTCAGCGCGAGCGAACTGTACCGCACCACGCGCGCAGCGGGTGACAACTTCCTCTCGGTGAAACTGAGCTACTGGTTGCCGGTGTCGCTGGGCGGGAGTCGGAGGTAGGGGGAACGCCCCCGCCGCGGTCGCCGCGCCGTATTCAAGGCGCCGGACACGTGACCTCGTCGATGGCGGCGACCAATCGGGAGAGATCGACGGGCTTCGGAAAGAGCAGCACGTCGTCTCGGCGAGTGAAGGCCCTCGCCGCCACTTCGCAACCCCTCGGCGACGTACTTACGGTGCCTTGGACTTTCCCTCCGGCTTCGCCTTCTTTCTCGGCGACTGCGCCAGAGCGCTGCCCGCCGCTTTCCGACCGCGAGGGGATGTCTTGTCAGCGGACAGGGCTTTTCCAGCCGCACTCGCGGCCACCTTGCCGGTTTTTGCGGCGCGCCCTGTCTGCGAGAGCGCACTGCCGGCGGCTGTTTTTGCGGCCTTCGTGGCCTTCGGGTTGTTCAATACACGCGCGGCCGCGGTGGCTGCCTTCGCTCCCGTCTTGCGCACTGCCATGATCGCCTCCGGAATGGTGGTCAACGAGACTGACACGATACGCTACGCAATGCACGGGCAGTCCCACAAGCGTACAGCGTCAGCGCGTGCCGGTCTGCGGTGGCGTCGGCCGGAGTGAGCGGTCGCGAGATCCTTGGCAGACGCTCGCGCATCGCCCGTCGAGAAGGCATCCTTCCGAAATGTCAGAACTATTGCTGAGACTGTCGACCGCCCTCACCGACCGCTACCGACTCGAGCGCGAGCTCGGCGCGGGCGGCATGGCCACCGTCTACCTGGCCCGCGACCTCAAACACGACCGCCAGGTCGCCATCAAGGTGCTCAAACCCGAGCTGGCGGCGGTGATTGGCGCCGAGCGGTTCCTGAGCGAAATCAAGACAACCGCCAATCTGCAGCATCCGCATATTCTGGCGCTGTTTGATTCCGGCACCGTGAACGGCACCGTGTTCTACGCCATGCCATTCGTGGACGGTGAATCACTGCGCGATAAGTTGGCCCGGGATAAGCAGCTGCCCATCGAGGAGGCGTTGCGCATCGCCCGGGAAGTGGCCGATGCGCTGCAGTATGCGCACGAGCGCGGTGTCATACATCGCGACATCAAGCCGGAAAACATTCTGCTGCAGGGCGGGCATGCACTCGTGGCGGACTTCGGTATTGCGCTGGCCGCGAGCAACACCGGCGGTACGCGCATGACCGAGACGGGCATGAGTCTCGGCACGCCCACCTACATGAGCCCCGAACAGGCCATGGGCGAGCGAACGCTCGACGCGCGTACCGACGTGTACGCACTGGGGTGCGTGCTGTACGAGATGTTGACCGGTGATGCCCCGTACACAGGAAGTACGGCGCAAGCGATTGTTGCGAAGGTGCTCACAGCAAAACCGGCGTCACTGTGTGCGCAACGCGATACGGTGCCACTGCATGTAGAGGATGCGGTGCTCACGGCGCTCGCGAAATTGCCCGCCGATCGTTTTGCCACGGCGCGTGAGTTTGTCACGGCGCTCACGCACGCAGGACCGGCGCGTTCCGGCGCGCAGCATGCAGGTGTCAGGTCGTCGAGTCGTGCGACTGAAAATCGCCTGACGATACCCCTTGCCGCCGCGCTGTTTGCGTCGGTCGCAGTCGCCGCATGGGGATGGTTGCGCCCTGAGCCGCAACCACCGACGAGTCGGCAACAGGTGGTGCTGTGGGAGTACGCTATGGGGGACGGGCTCTCGCCCGGCGCGCGGTTCATTGCCACGCAGTCAGCCATCGCGCCCGACGGGTCGAGCATTGTGTATTCCGACTCCACGCCGAGCGGATTCGTGCTCATGCGGAAACTCCGCGGTGCGGCGAAGGCCGAGGCAATCGCGGGAACGCAGGGCGGGCTTTCCCCCTTCTTTTCGCCCGACGGCCAGTGGATCGGGTTTGTCACGATGGACGGAAAACTGCGGAAGATCCCGGTCGCCGGTGGCGGCACCGTTACCCTCGCCGAAGATGTCGACGAAGACTACAAGGTTGGCACGTGGCTGGACGACGGGACCATTGTCTATAGCAGCGTTGGCACAAGCCTCACACGCCTGCCGGCCAGCGGAGAAACAGGCAAATCGCAAGCGATATCGCTCAATACCGGGGGCGCAATCCGTCTTGAACGGATCCCGGGGAGCAACGGGGTGCTCATCACGTACTGCGGCGGCAACTGCGCTGCCGGCAGCAGTGTGTACGTGCGCGACTTCGCCGCTGACAGCAGTCGCGAGGTCGTGCCGGGGGCAACCGGTGCCTGGTATTCGTCCACGGGTCACCTCCTGTACACCGATCGCGACGGCGGGCTCTTCGCGGTAGGGTTTGATGCGTCGCGGCTCGTGACCACATCGAGCGCTGTACCGATTGTCGCGGGCGTGTCACCGGCAGGGTTCGCTATCTCGGCGAGTGGCGACGCGCTGTACACGATTGATCCGACGTACAGTGTTGGCGCGGAGCTCCTGTGGGTTGATCGCGCTGGGCGCTCCGTGCCCTACGATTCTACCTGGCGCGGAGCATTCGAGTATCCGGCACTGTCGCCCGATGGGACCACCCTTGCGGTGAGCATGCGCGATGAGACAACGGATCT
>JBBRFQ010000182.1:0-7406 GCA_038224035.1 Gemmatimonadales bacterium | reverse complement strand
CAGGATCTCGTAGCGATTGCCGTCGGCGGGCAACTGTTCGAGATCCGCCACCGTCCAGAGTGATCGTGGCGGAATGGGCGTGGAGAGCGGCATAGCCATACTATCGGCTCGGCGGGAAGGATTGCGCAAGGGGCGAACATGGGCCGAGGATAGTGCGGACTGGTCTGAATACCCGTACCGGATTGTTGCGTGAGGAAGCAATGGTCCGCGCGAAGGTTGAGCTCGTCTGCAACAGCAGAGTACGTCGCTTGCGACAATCGGAAGTGCACAACACACTTGTGTAGCCACCAGCCTCGGGCGGATACCAGTTGAGCTATTCTGACGAACTCACGTTGGCATTTGCGGGACGCTACGCGCTCGAGTCAGAGATCGGCGAAGGCGGCAGCGCGCGCGTGTTTGCCGCGCGTGACCTCAAGCACGATCGACAGGTCGCGATCAAGATCCTCAAGCTGGGCGTGACGCAAGGCATCACGGTTGATCGATTCCTGCGTGAGATTCGTGTCGACGCGCAGCTGCAGCATCCTCGGATACTGCCGCTCTACGACTCCGGCGAAGTGCTCGGCGTACCGTACTTCGTGATGCCGTTGGTTGCGAATACGTCCATCCGTGCGCTGCTGCAACGCGAAGGCCAGCTGCCCGTGGCGCAGGCGATTCGTATCACCACGCAGGTGGCGGACGCACTGCAGTATCTGCATTTGCGCGGCCTCGTACATCGCGACGTGAAGCCGGAGAACATCCTCTGGCAAGATGACAATGTGTGGTTGGCGGACTTTGGCATCGTACGCGCACTGGAAGACGCGCGCACCGCCAATATCACGGTCACCGGCACTGCCATTGGAACGCCCGCGTACATGAGTCCCGAGCAGCGACTCGGCGCGCCAACCATCGATGGGCGAAGTGATCAGTATAGTCTCGCCTGTGTCCTGTACGAGATGCTCGTCGGAATACCGCCGAGTATACGTGAGATCGCGAGTGGTCAGTCTCTGCGCAACGGCGCGCGGGTCACGCCGGTGCGGTCGACGCGCACCGATGTTCCGGCGGCGCTCGATGAGGCGCTCGCGCGCGCTCTCCGATTCGACGAGAACGAACGCTGGCCAAGCGTGCAAGCGTTCGCTCAGCATCTGGCGGACGTGAGCAACCTTGCGACACCCTCCAGCGTGCCGGCTGCATCACCGTTCGGCCGGTCTGCGCGTCGAACCACAGTGCTCGCTGCGGTAGCGGCAGTGGCGGTCGGTATCTGGTGGTTGATCGGCACGCCAACGCCGACACTCGATGCGATGACCGTCGCGGTGCTTCCGCTCGCACACGAAGGGGCAGAGCCCGGACATGTCATCGACGGCGATGACTGCTCGCGTTTCCTTCGCGACGCCGTTGGACGCTGGACAGGCATTCATCACGTCGACGACATGCGACTGCGCGACGTTCGTCTCAGACGAGGACGGCCAGAGTCGCTTCAGGACGCTATGGAGATGGCACGGCAACTCGGCGCGGGTCTCGCCGTGTGGGGCGTGCTCGGCCCCATCCGCCCCGAGACGGGAAGCTCCGTGCGTACCATCCGCGTTTTTCTGTACGATGCCGCCGATGGCTCGACGATGTCGCAGGCCACTGGCATCGTCAGTGCCAACTCCAGTACGTCGGATGAGTTTCAGATTCTCGTCGACTCCCTGTTGATTGGAACGGTTGGCCCCGCGACGCACGTCCGCGTGAGTGGCAGTCGTGACTTTGCAGCGGTGCGTGCCTATCTCGATGGACACCGTGCGCTCGACCACTTTGATCTTGCCAACGCGTCGCGATCGTTTCGCCACGCGGTTGAAGTCGACCCCCAGTTTGGTCTGGCCTATCTCTGGCTTGCCTGGAGCACGCTCTGGCTGCCCGAATCACGCGCCGGCGACTGGGGCGCCGCGGCCACGCGTGCGCTGGCCGTGGGATCTGGACTGACAACGCGCGATAGTGTGCATGCGCGCGCACTTGTCAGCATGAATGATCGGCGCTTCGCGGAAGCCTGCGACCTGTTTCGCGGACTGACCGTCAGTGAGCCGGACGACTTCGCGGCATGGTATGGTCTGGGTGAGTGCCTGTCGGCCGATGTCATGGTCGAACCCAGCGACGCGTCGCCGTCAGGCTGGCGATTCCGGACGAGTATCCACGAAGCGATTGCGGCCTACGAGAAGGCCGTCGAGCTGGTACCGGCGTTCACCGATGCGATGGGTCAACGCGCTCAGGAACGCATTTCGCGGTGGCTCTTCGTGCAGACCGGCCGCTACCGGCCAGGCATGAGCGCCGACTCAACAGGCTTTGCGGCGTGGCCGTCGCTTGACGATGATACGCTCGCATTTATTCCGTTCCCGCAGCGGGCGGTATTCGCCGGCACTCCCGGCACCCGTGCGCCGTCGTACCACCAGGCGCTGCAGCGCAATCTTGATCGCGCGCTGGCACTCGTGAATCGATGGGTCCGTCTCGATTCATCGAATGTCCTGGCGCTCGAAACGCTCGCACTCACCCGCGAGGCCAACGACGAGTTGCTGCGATTGCGTCGCGCCGAAGTGGGATTGCAACTCACCGGCATGAATGCGTTGCAGCAGGCACGCTCGCGCGCTACTGGCGAAGCGGCGCTTCGCCTCGCTGCGATCAACGTGCGATTTCTCATCAAGATCGATCGATATGCCGAGGCCAAGCGACTGGCCGATTCGCTGCTGCAAGCCGTGCCGTTGGATACAGCGCCTGCGGCCAACTCCAACTGGATGTACGGTTTGGCAATGCTCACCGGACGCGTTGGCGCCTCGATCGAATGGGGTCGGCGCGCGTCCGCGCTGCATTATCGAGAGGCGCTGCGCCCGGACCAGAATATTCCGCCTGAGCTCACGATGGCTGCAGCTGATGCCTCCACCTTTTCCGCGCTGGGCGCACCGCCCGACAGTATTCGCCGGGCGTTGACGCGAACCGAGAACGCCATCGCAGCGCAGTCAGAGGCACGTGCAGAATCCGCACGACAACAGTTTGTCGAATCTCCACTGCTGCTCGCGTGGCCGTCGCTTGGTCCAGCCGTGCCACCGCCGTCGCGCGCGAGCGGGAGAAACCGGTGGCTCGGCGTACAGCTGGCGATCGGCAGCGGCGACACAACGGCTGCGCGGCACGAGATGTGGCAAGCCGACTCCGCTGCGATTCGTGGTGGCGTCGCGGAAGTGGCATTTGAAATTGCGCTGCTGAACAGTCGTCTCTGGCTCGCGTTAGGCGATACCGCGAGCGCCGAGCGCGTGGTGAGCACCGCGATCGATCTGGTACGAATCAGTGGCGATCAGTTGATCGAGAGCCCCACCGCGACGGCGGCGTTTGTCCGTCTGCTGGTGCAACGCACGGCGCTCGCTGACGTGCGTCAGAACGAGGCAGCATCTCGTGTTTGGGGAACACGCGCCGCTCTGCTGTGGAGCGATGCTGATCCCATGCTGGAACGTACGATGAGACCGGTTTCCCGTTGGCGCAACATTCAACCTCCCGGGGGTGTTCGGTGAACGCAGTCAGATGCAGTGAACGTACCCGTCGCATATTCGTGCTGGGCGTGGTTGGGTGTGTGATGTTGGCGTGCAACACCAGTCCACCGGATGCCGTGCGCGAGACCTCGTCGCAGACGGAAGGCATTCCCGCGCCGGATGCGTCTTTGAACGACGCGTCACCGGCGGCTGACTTCTTCCGCTACGGTGATTCGCTGCGTTTCGCCGCCGATACACCGGGTACTGTTTCGTTTTCTCGCGTGGTCGGCGGTGTAACCGCAGTGCTGCGCATTCGCAGCGAACTGAGGCTGCCGTTGACAGACTCGGCGGCGTACGTGCAAGGTCGCATTGTCGCCAAGTTCGAGACCGTTGGTGCCACGTCTCCCTACAACACACCCGTTGGCAACGCCTATCTGTGGGTGAGGGATACCGGCGGCGGCAACCTGCGCGGCACACTCGTCTGGCGTGACTACGTGACCGGTGCCACGGGAAACACGGCGATTCCGTACTATCTGCATAGTTCGAGCAGCCCGCGCACGTCTGTCCTTCCCGAGTGCGAGGACCTCAGCAGTGCGGCGGGCGACACGGTTCGCTATTGCTGCTGGTGCTTCGATGGTCGTCGGAATTGTGGCATGACGGAGGCAATGAGCATGGCCGACCTGGACGCGCTGCTGAGTCGAGTTGGTCGACGGCCGTAGATGCTGCGGTGTGTGAATGGTCCTGGGCGAGTAGCGCGGGCACAATGGATGGGTCTGCCGCTATATCGGCGTGAGCACGTGCACGGCATGTTGACTTCCGTACTGGAGCATCAAGCGTTTTATTCGACAAACCTGCTCAGGAGTGCAACGTGGAAATGCGCACCAACGCACTGCTGTTTCCGAAGACCCGAAATTCCGGGCCGATTGGCGCCAGCACACAGCTCCGTTTTGCTCGCGATGTCCTCCGCGCGGTCGCTGCGATTTCCAGCTATTCCGCCACGTTCGAAAACCGCGACGATCATCACCTCGGCAAGCTCGATCTGTCGCTGACGACGAGAATCGATGCCGGCGATGCGCGCAATGTGATTGTGGAAGGATTGTTCTCACTGCGTGATTGGTCCGGCACCTGGGATGATGCGTACTCGGGATCTGTGGCGATCACCGTGCTGGCCGAACTCGTTGCCGCAACGCCCCCCGCCCCGGGCGATGCACGCGGTGATCTGGTGATCACCGATGCCGAGATTACACAGGGCATTCAGCATTTCCGGAGTGCGCTGCATCTCGACAGCGCCAATGTTTTTCCAGACAACTCGATACGGCTGGTCGAAGGGAAGCCAACTGGTGTCCGTGTCTGGGTTGACTATGACCGCAACTCCGGGCTGCCCCTGGTTGCCTCGCTTTCTGGTTCACTGCTCGTGCAGGACTCGGCCGGCGGCACAACCACGTTGTTGCCAGTGAACTCGATCACGCCCAAGCGTGAAAGTCAGATATCGCGCGGAATGGCGTCCGACACGCTGAACTTCGTCATGCCTGACGGGCTCTGCTCCGGCGACGTCACTATCACTGCGCAAGTATTCAGTCGCATCGACCCGACCAGCTTCTCCACGACGTTTCAGAAGTCGCTGTCATTTGAAGCGCTTGTGCCGGTGCGCGTGTTCGCGGTGGGTGTGAATTACACCGGGCCAGATACTGTCGCTGGAGAGCCTACAAGCGCGCCAGCGCCGGCAGACTTCGTGTCGCTGTTCGGCGTGACCGAACTGCTCTATCCGATCCCGCAGGTCACGCAAACCGGATACATGACGATCGACTACAACGGGGCGATGAATTCCGATATCAGCAAGGGGTGCGACAAGATGGGCGACTTCCGCGATGATGTTGCTGATCTGCGCGGCGATTCCACTGACATCTTCTACGCACTACTCAACTCAGGCGTCGAGACCGGATCCGTCGGCGGTTGCGGGGGATCTGGCGGCGCGGGTGTTGGCATCATCGGTGGGCAGGGAACCGTCGCGCACGAGCTTGGCCACATCCTTGGTCGTCGACACGTAGCATGCGACAACGTCACGCGGTGTGCGCGACCGCTCAATACAGACGGCTCGTACCCAGTCTATCCCGGTTACGACTCGGACAGTATCGGTGAGTTCGGATTCAACACCACATCCGGTGCCGTGCTGTCGCCGGGGAATGCGCACGACATGATGGGCTATTCGGGGAATGCCTGGATCGGCCCGTACACGTACAAGGCGCTAATGACACGGATTCCGGCCGAGGATGGTGGTGCGGCTGGCGCGGGTGCGGCGTTCGCCGCTCGAAGTGCGAAGCCGCATCGGCCGATCGAAATCCGTGAGCGCATACCACGGCAGGCGCAGCATCTGTTCGTGAATTTCGTGGTACAGCGCGATCGATCGGTGGCATGGCGCACGGCATTCCACTTTCTCACCGGTCCGCAGTCGGTGTACGGCGACGCGACCCGGTTTGTGCTCGAACTGCGCGACGGTGACGGTCAGACGTTGATCGCTCATTCGTTGCATCAGGATGACGCCACGTGCGGATGCGCGGGTGACAACTGTATCTGGCCGAAGACATTCAAGGCCGGCCTTCCGTACGATCCCGCAGCCAGGCGATTGGTCGTACTGGAGTGTGAGAAGGTACTGCTTGACGTCGCAATTCCTGAGCCGCCGAAGGTTGAACTGAAGTGTGACGGCGCTGACGATCCGGATTCGGATTTCATTGCGTGCCACTGGCAGGCAGATCCACGACTGGATCAGAAGGCGCTCTGGTATCTGCTGCAGTGGCGCGATCGGCGCGGTGTCTGGCGCGGCGTAGCAGCACGGACACAACGGACTGGGTGGGCTGTGCCGAAGTCACTCTGGGGTCGCACGTCCAGCGCGGCACTCCGGGTGCTCGCGTCGAGTGGAATTGCGACCAGTGTCACAGGGTGGGAAGGTATGCTGGCGAAGAAGCTGGGCCGCGGCAAGGATGGTCCTCGCAAGGTGCACATCGGACTCGCTGACGTGACCGCAACGGGCAAAGGCAGTATCGAGTTGCCGCCGATCCTGCGCCTCGCTCTGACCACCGATGATGGCGCGCGTACTGCGGCCGGCGAAATCGGCTGGTACGGTGCAAGCGGAGGACTGCTCGGCCGTGGAAAGTCCCTCTTGCTCAGCACTCTGGCCGTTGGAACACATCAGATCCGTGTCGCGGTCGAGAACACCGGCGACGGGAGCGGCGACGCGAGCTGGATCATCGAGCACACGCGCGACGGGCGCTTCGTCTGGCACCGCGGGACCATCACCTACCCTGACCCTGAATGCCGGCACGACGACGTCACGTCGTCCTACGAACCGCGAGAACGCTCGTGATCGCGCTCGCTCGCCTTTCTTTTTGACGCCACCCCTCCATCGCCGAGTTCACCATGCAGATCGTGAATGACAGCATTTCGTTCAACAGCTTCGACGGCTCCGGGCCGCGAACCGACCGCAAGACGATCATCCTCGGCGCCAATGCCACGCAGGCCACCGCATTGCTGACCGGATTCAACGCGGCGTTCTCGCCCAGTGAAGGCGATCACCATCTTGGCAACCTGGATGTGCGACTGTCGGTCCGTTTCCTGACGCCCACGCCGTCCACGAGTCTTGAGGTGACAGCGACGTTCGGCCTCCGCGACTGGTCCGGCGAGTGGGATGACAAGTATGAAGGTGTGGTGCGGTTTGCTGTGGTGGCGGAGTGAAGGGGTGGTCAGGTTGGACTTGACCCGGCTACGCAGACACCAAGCTAACTCCAAATTGATTGTCGGGGTGGAGGTGTCACGATGGCGAAGGCAGCGAAATCGCCGAAGCGGACGCGGCGGATATTCAGTGCCGAGCTCAAAGATGATGGCAAAGGGCAACCTCGCAAATAGCGCCGTGGACACGCTGATGCCACTGGTAATTCTTACACA
>JBBRFQ010000181.1:0-7451 GCA_038224035.1 Gemmatimonadales bacterium | reverse complement strand
TCGCTTCGTGCGCAGGATGGGTTTGCGGCAATGTTGCATCCGATCAACGCGTGGCGCGGCTTGCTGTTGCCGGCGCTGGCGTTCGACGGCCTGCGCGACGAAATGCCGCGTGGCATGCCGCTGACGGTACGCGTGCGTGCTGAGGGGCGCACACAGGTGACGGTATCGGTGCGCGTCGAGGGCTCGGCCTGGCGCGATGAAGTGTTGGCTGTTGATCCGGTGACGTCACTGGCGCTGCTCGAACTCGGGCCAGTGCGCGCACCACTCACCCTGCGCGTTGACGATGGACGCGCGCCCGTGCTCGAGCAGACCGTCACCGTTGGCGACCGTGGTTGGATTGGTGATGTGCAGATCGAAGCCATTTATCCGGCGTATCTCGGTCGCGCGGCCGAGACGCTGGAGATGGGCAGTGTACTGCGCGTACCACGCGGCACCGAGCTGCGCGTGCAGGCGACCGCGTACTCCGGCGCACACAATGTGTCCCTGCGCTCAGCTCGTGACACGGTGCCCTTTGAAGCGCTCGGCACGTCGGCCATCGGCGCACGGGTGATGGTGCGGTCCGACGCGGCATGGCAGTGGTCGTCCGAGGCGACGCCGCGCAGTGACGGGTCCGTGTTGCCCGTTGAAGTGCCGGCCACGCTGGCGGTCGGCATGATAGCCGACGAATCACCGGAAGTGAGCATTCTCGCGCCGATCTCGGACACTACGATCAGCACGCAGGGCGGTGTCACGCTGGCGATTGCGGCGCGCGACGATCATGGGCTCGCGCAGGTATCGCTCACCATTCAGCAGGAACACGCCGACGGGACGCGTGATGCGCCGGTGCGCGTATCACTTGGCACCGTTGACGCGCCGATGTGGGATGGTTTGCACAACGTGTCGTTCGACGATCGCAAGCTCGAGGCCGGAGACCGACTCCTGATTGTTGCACAGGCGACGGATGCATCACCGTGGCGACAGATGGCGCAGAGCCGTCGGCTCGTGCTGCGTGTCCCGACTGCCGAAGAGCAGCGGATTCTGGCGCGCGCGCTGGCTGACTCGCTCATGTCGCGTGCGTCGGCGATTGCCGCTGCCGAGAAGGCGCTGCAGCAGAGCACGAATGACGCGTCGCGGTCGCGGGAACTGCAGTCAGGCGCCCGCGAGGCATCGAGTCCGTCATCGAGTAGTGCGTCGCCGCAGGACGGCGCAAAGGGACGCGCGATGTCGTTTGAGTCGGCGGAAAAGATGCGCGCGATCGCGCAACAGCAGCGAGATCTGGGATCGCGTGTCGATGCCCTCAAGGAAGGCGCGAAGGAGCTTGAACAGCGATTGGCCGATGCCGGTGCCATGGACGATCCGCTCAAGCAGCGCTTTGATGAGTTGCAGCGCATGCTGCGCGAAGCAATGACGCCGGAGATGCAACAGAAGTTGTCGCAGCTGGAGCAATCGGCTGATCGACTGAGCGGCAACGAAGTACGGCAGTCGCTCGAGCAGCTTGCGGAGCAGCAGAAGCAGATGCGCGAGCAGCTCGAGAAGTCGGCGGAGATGCTGAAGCGTGCGGCACTGGAAGGCGCGATGGAAACCCTGCGCGATGAAGCCAAGGAGCTCGCGGCGGCCGATCGACGCATGGCCGAGGAGCTTTCCAAGTCGCCGTCGCAGCGCGCGAACGAGCGGAGCGCGCCGCGTGGAGATGAGCGCACGTCAGAACAGCCGGGGTCGCAGGCACAGCAGGGGCAGGAGGCGAAGCAGTTGGCCGATCGGACGCGTCGTCTTGAAGACGAGGTGAAGGCGCTCACGGACCGACTGCGCAAGGAAGGAGCGCAGACGGGCTCGGAGAAGACGCAGGCGGCGCAGCCTGATGTGCAGACGGCGCGTGATGCGATGCGGCAAGCGGCTGAGCAGTTGGCGGCCCGTGACGCCGCGTCGCCGCCCCAGGGGCAGCAACAACAGGGGCAGCAACAACAGGGGCAGCAACAACAGGGCCAGCCGGGACAACGTCAGGGTCAACAGGGCGGGCAGTCAGGCGCCGGTGCGCAGCCACAGGGCTCGCCGGCCGAACAGGCGCAGCGTGCTGCCGAGTCGATGGATCGGGCCGCCGACCAGCTCGCCGCGGCGCGTGAAGCGCAAGTTGACGCCTGGAAGCAGGATCTTTCGCAGCAGCTCGATCAGGCGATCAATGAAACCGCGCAGCTTGCGCGTCAGCAGTCGCAGCTCGCCGACAAGGCTCAGCAGAGCGGTTCGGCGCAGGGCATGCAGGGTGAGCAGGGAGCGGTGCAGCAAGGCGTGCAGCAAGCCGCCGAACGGCTCGAACAGGCTGGTCGTGGCTCCGCCCTCTTGTCGCAACGCTCGCAGCGTTCCATGGCTGAAGCGCAGCAAAAGGTGCAGCAGGCCACGCAGTCGATGAGCGCATCGGGCCAGCCCGGCGGCAGTGAGCAGGCGCAAAGTGCGATGCGTGATGCGGCGCAGGCGCTCAATCAGGCGCTGTCGTCACTCGTGCGCGATCGTGAGCGCGTGAACAACGCGAACTCGGCGTCGGGCTTCGGCGAGATGCTCGAGCAGATGAAGCAGTTGGCGCAGCAACAGGGTTCGCTCAACGGCCAGATGCAGGGGTTGTCCATGTTGCCGGGCGGTGCGCAGGGGCAACAGGCGCAGCAACAGGCGCGCGCGCTGTCGCGTCAGCAGCGTAGTGTGGCGGAAGGATTGCAGGATGTTGCGGACATCGATCCGACGGGTCGACTCGAAGCGTTGGCGCGCGAGGCGCAGCAAGTCGCGCAGGCGCTCGATCGGGGCGCGTCTGACCCCGCCGTTGCGGCCCGGCAGCAGCAGCTGTATCGACGCATGCTCGACGCCGGTCGATTCCTCGAGCAGGAAGAGCGCGACGATCAAGGGCCACGCGAAGCACGCGCGGGAGATGGACGTGGCACTACGCGTGCAACCGGTGTGACGTCGGGGAAAGATGGTGTGCGATTTGCGCCGCCCACGTGGGATGACCTGCGCGGACTCTCGCCCGATGAGCGTCGCCTTGTGTTCGAGTACTTCCGCCGACTCAACTCCACACCGCCGTGAACCGGTGCACGCCCGTCGTGCGCGTGATCCTGCTGGTCGCCGCCTTCGCTTCGGCGTGCTACCCACGGCAGCGGGTGCAAGCAGCGCAGGTCGCGCCGGTGGTGCAGGATCCAATCAGCGCGGCGATTGCGCACGAAGACGCCGGCCGCTACGCGCAGGCTGCTGCTGCCTATCGTCAGTTGCTCGCGCAGGCCCTCGTGGGTCGCGATGCAATGGATCAGATCGCGCTCGCCCTCCTTGGTCTTGAGCGGGTGTGGCATGAGTCGGCGCAGCGTGATTCCATCGTGCCGGTGGTGAATGACGTGCTGGCCCAGCGCCCCGGCGATCCCGTGGCTCGCAGCATTCAGTTCCGCGCGCTGTCAGCGGCGTCGCGCGACGAGGACTTGCGCCTGGCCTTCGTGGCGTGGCGCCGCGCCATGCCCGACGACGCGGCACCGTGGCGCGAATACGTGCGCACCCTGATGTCGATGGGGCGGCCGCTTGCCGCGGACTCCGTTCTCGCCAACGCCGCTCGTGTGCTCGGCCGAAGTAGCGAGCTCACCGGCGAAGTGGCACAAATCGCCGCGACGCTCGATCGCTGGAACGACGCGGCGATCGCGTGGCGCACCACCGTCACTGAGATGCCGTGGATGGAAATGGCGGCGACGTTTTCGTTGCAGCGCGCGCCGGACCACGCGCGCGATTCGATTCGCGGCGTCCTGTCAGCCGCGCCGGTGCTCTTGTTGCCACGACGCCTGTTGGCCACCCTCGAGACGGGGTGGGGAGATCCGCGTCGCGGATGGGCGGCGATCGCTTCGGTACGCACTGATGACTCCACACTCACCACATGGACAGAGTTCGCCGAACGCGCCGAGGCCATGGGCTCGTGGTCGGTCGCACGCGACGTGTGGCGCGCGCTGTACGAGCGCGCTGACGATCCGGCCGTCGGCACGCGTGCCGCGCAGGCATCATTGGCCGCGGGGGAGCCGCTCGTCACACTCGATCTCGTCAAGCGCATCGGCAAGAATCTCTCCGCCGAGCGCCGCGCCGCCGAGCTGTTGGAGATTGAAGTGCAGGCACTCGGTGAGCTTGGTCGCGCTCAAGAGGCGGCGCAGCGCGTGGCGGCCGCCGATCGATATCTCGACGACGCGAAACGGGCCGAACTTGCGCGACCGCTGGTCGGAGCGTGGTTGCGCGCCGGGAACGTACAGCGCGCGCGGGAAGCGGCCACGCGCGCTGGGGCGCTCGATGACGATCAGACCATCGGGTGGCTGGCACTGTACGACGGCGATCTGGTGGAAGCACGCCGACGGCTGGTGCGGGCTGCGACCCGCGATGCCGCCCTGACCGACGCGTTGGCGGTGCTCGCTCGCACTCGAACGGAGCGTCACGAAGGACTCGGCGCTGCGTTCCTGGCCGTCGCACGTCGCGACACAGCGGGCGCGGTGGAGCGTTTTGCGCGCATCGCCGACTCGCTGCCCGACGCCGCGCCGGCCCTGCTGGCCACTGCGGCGCGATTGGCGGGTAGTATGCACAATACCCCAGCTGCGGTGCGATATTGGGAGCGTGTCTTGTCGCAGCACGCGCAGGCGCCGGAAGTGCCGGAAGCTCTGCTCGAGCTGGCGCGCGCCAGTGTTCGCTCCGGAGACACCGGTGCCGCGACACGGCGGTACGAGACTCTGCTCATCGATCATCAGGGAAGTGCCATGGTACCACAGGCTCGTCGTGAACTCGAGCGGTTGCGCGGACGCGTGCCCGAGGGGTTCGGCGCATGATCCGCGTTGCAACATCCCTGCGCACAACGTGCGCCGTTTTGATGATGTGCGTAATGCTCATCGTGCCCGCTTCGCTGACACACGCGCAGTCGCTGCTGGTGCCCATGGACGATGCGCAGCGCAATCATCTCAAAGCCTACGGGCTCGCGTTCCAGGCAATCAAGAGCGCGCAGCGCGCCGAGTGGCTGCTCAACTACCGGGGCGGCGCATTCTTGCTGCCCGACGCGGCCGACCTGCGGCGCCGTGCGGCGCTCGATGGCATCTCCATTGAGCCCGTGTCCGATGCCGACGTCGCCCGGTTGCGTTCACAGATCGCTGGTGGGAACATGGACGCCGTGGTCCTCGAACGTGCGCCGCGTGTTGCCATTTACCGACCGAAGGATCAGCCACCCTGGGACGACGCCGTCACGCTCGCCCTCACGTACGCCGGCATCGATTTCGAATCGATCTGGGATGACGACATCATGCGCGGCGACTTGTCCAAGTATGACTGGGTGCACTTGCATCACGAAGATTTTACGGGACAGTTCAACAAGCTCTATCTCGCCTATCGCGATGCGCCCTGGTTCATCGCGCAGCGCCAGCGTGATGAAGCCACGGCCGCGCGGTTCAACCTCCCGCATGTGCCGGCGCTCAAGAAGGCCGTGGCCGATGACATTCGCACGTTTGTGGAGAAAGGCGGCTTTCTTTTCGCGATGTGCGGTGCGACCGAATCACTCGACCTCGCGATGGCGGCGTTCAACGTCGACATCACCGGACCGTTTTCCGACGGCACACCGGTCGATTCAGACGCCGATGCCCGCCTCGACTGGGCACGCAGCTTTGCCTTTCGCAGTGCACGCATTGAATCGTCGCCGTACGTAAATGCCCTCAGTGATATCGACGGTCATCAGGTGAATGTGCCCGCGCGTCGGCAGCCGCTCGGCACGTTTTCCCTGTTCGACTTCTCGGCCAAGCTCGATCCTGTGGCCGCCATGCTTGTGCAGAACCATCGCACAGTGATTCCTGATTTTTTCGGCGTGACTACCAGCTTCAATCGGGCCGTGCTCAAGCCCGGTGTCACGGTGCTCGCCTCCGAACCGGGCGCGCCGTGGGTCAAGTACATCCATGGCGACTACGGCCAGGGATCCTGGACATTCCTCGGCGGGCACGATCCTGAAGACCCACAGCATGCGATCGGCAGCGCGCCAACGGACCTGTCCATGCATCCGAACTCGCCGGCGTATCGGCTGATTCTCAACAACGTCCTGTTCCCCGCGGCGAAGAAGAAGCCTCGCAAGACGTGATCGGCGAGGCGCGTATTTCGCGGGGGGCAGCCGCGACCATCCGCACGGCAATCAAACTCGCCGGCGGCAACGAGGTGTGCTTCGTGGCAACGCTCGATGCTGACGGCATCGTGGCGTCGGCGCGCGTGGTGGCGCGTGGAGATATCGGCAGCGTGCTTGCGCTGCCGGGTGTCGCGCAGCGCGGCGACATGTTCGTGCACAATCACCCCAGTGGCTTGCTCGAGCCCAGCGACGCTGATCTTGAGATCGCGGCGCGTGTGCACGGGAACGGTGTGGGTTTTTCGATTGTCGACAATGACGCCAGGCGACTATACGTGGTCACCGAAGTGCCGGTGCAGAAGTCCGAATCGAAGATCGCTCTGGATCAGCTTGACCAGACCCTCGGCCCCGATGGCCCGATTGCCGCCGATATGCGCAGCAGCAATGCGTTCGGCTACGAAGATCGGCCAAGTCAGCGCGCGATGGCCAGCGCGGTCGCGCAAGCGTTCAACAACAAGGGCATCGCGCTGCTCGAAGCGGGTACCGGTGTCGGCAAGTCGCTCGGCTACCTCGTGCCCGCGCTACGCTGGGCCGCCGCCAACGATGAACGCACCATCGTGAGCACCGCCACGATCACGCTGCAGGAGCAGCTGTTCCAGAAAGACCTGCCCTTTCTGGCGGGTGCGCTCGTTGATCAGGAGGTGAAGTTCGCGCTGCTCAAAGGGTGGCGCAACTACGTGTGTCTGCAACGATTGGAGCAGGCGACGGCAGCCGGCCCGAGTCTCTTCGACGATGCTGGCGCCCGGGAACTCGAGATAATCGTTGGCTGGACCAAACGCACGGCCGACGGCACGGTTGCCGATCTCGCCACACCGCCGCGCCCCGATGTATGGGATGAAGTCTCAGCGGAGCCGGATCTGTGCGGACGACTCAAGTGCCCGCACTATGACAAGTGTTTCCTCTTCGACGCGCGACGACTCGCGTCGCTGGCTGATGTGGTGGTGGTCAATCATCATCTGCTGCTCGCCGACGTGGCCGTACGTCGTGCCGCAAACAACTGGGATGATTCCGCGGTGTTGCCGAGCTATCAACGCGTCATCATTGACGAGGGACATCATCTGGAAGACGCGGCCGCCAGCCACCTCGGCGTGTCGGTCACTCGGCGGGGTATGGCACGCTTGTTCGGCCGTCTCGAACGACGTGGCAACAAAGGACTGTTGCCGGTGCTCGCGACGCGACTCGCAGCGTCGAGCGATCTGCTGAGCACGGCGAGTCTCGATCTTGTGCGCGAGCGCCTCGCGCCAAGCACGCATCGTGCCCGTGAGCTGAACGGCCGCCTGTTTGATCTGCTGCAGGCCGTGCTCGAAGCGCAACCCGCCGGCGCGGC
>JBBRFQ010000180.1:0-7453 GCA_038224035.1 Gemmatimonadales bacterium | reverse complement strand
CTGAAAGCGGCGCTCGCCGCGAGTTGTGTGTCGATCGTGCGCGGGCCACCTTCGCCGCTGCGCTGATACACCCAGGTCGGGCTGTGAAGCCCACCGAGCAGCACGGACGCGCCGTCGGGACTGAACACCACGAAATCGGGCGTGTTATCGCCCAGTGGCGCGATCAGTCGGCCGCGTCGTTCCGTCGAGGACAGATCGAGTTCGATCAGCGCACCTTCTGCGGCCACGGCCACCAGCATCTGCGGTCGCAGCGGGTCGAACTCTGCGATCGTCATCTCCCCAATCTCCAGCGGTGCGATGCGCGTCTCCGACGCGCGCCATGCCGAGAGCACACCTCGGTCATCGAGCGCCGCGAGGTACTCGCCATCGGCAGATTCTCGTACGAGACGCAGAGGCTGGTCAGACACCGTCCACTCCCGCAGCACGCCCGCGCTGTCTCTGGATATACGACGTACCATGCCGCTCGCGTACGCCACGAGCACGGAGCGTTCGTCACGGGAGAACTGAATGTTCATCACACCCATCGTGTCGAAACGTGTGACGACGCGCGCGCCCGTATCCACCGCGGGTCTCAGCACGAGATATCCATCGGAAAATCCGAGCGCAATCTGGTTGCCCGTGCTGGAGAGTGCTGCACTGAATACGTCGGGGTATTCGGCACGCGCCGTCGCCCGTGCGAGCACCGACTGCACGAGCTCCAGGCGGCGCGGATCGGTGAGGTCGGACCGCTCAAACTCGGCGGCGAGTGCGGCTGCGTACGTGGGGTCTTCGGCGGCCAGACGTTCGAGCGCATAGTTGCGGCTCAGCGTATTGGCGGTGCGAAGGTACGACTCTGCGCGCACTCCTGACACCAGCGCCCAGATGACCAGCACGGCAAATCCAGCGGCCACGGCGCCTACAGTGCGCAACCTTCGCATGCGCCGCCGGCGCGAGGCATCGCGGCTCCTGGTGATGAACCCCATCGTGTCATCAAATGACATGGCGGCAATGCCTGAATATCGCTCCGCCCACTCCGCCGACGGCATCCGGCGCGCGAGACGATCAAGCGCGACGCTCAGCTCACGCGGCGTGAGCAGGTCATCGCCCGGACTCTGCGAGTCCGCACTCGCCTTGCGTGCAGTTTCCAGCCACCAGTCGCGTCGATCCCGCTCCTCGTCGACCCACTGGCGCAGTCGTGTCCATTGGCGAATCAGACTCTCGTGTGCGATGTCGTAGCGCGGGTCATCCGGCCGGCCGTCGTCGGCTGCGAAGAGAAAGTTCACACCTTCGGCGCGGCAGCGGTCGAGCAGCGGTCGCACGTCCTCGGCGGTGCCGCCGGACGCCCGCACCAACTCGCTGAAGCGCGCCGGACTGCGCACGCGTCGACGGTTCACGTCGGTGGTGGTAAGCCGCTTGAAAATTCGCTCAACAACGAGTGCATCGGTGCGGCTGACCGTGGCCTCCGCCTGCCAGTCGAGCGCGTGTTCGAGCCCACCCGCCTTCTCGAAATGGTGCAAATCGAGCGGACCAACCTTGCCGGCCGCACGCCACAGCTCCCACGTGCGCATGAGGGCGTGCTGCATGATCGGCAGTCGGTCGCCGCGATCGCCTACGTCATTGAGGACGCGATCGATGAGGCGCGGCGCGACGCGCGCGCCCATGAGTCGGGCGGGTCCGATCACCGACTCGCGCAACTGGGCGCGTGCCAACCGCGGCACCAGATAGCCCGAACGGTTGATTGCCTCGGGCAATCCGGAGAACACATCGCAGTCGCCGAGAAAGTCCGTGCGCATGGTGAGGCTGACGTACACCGGGATCTCAGTCTGCTGCGCGAGCGCCAGCAGCAGCGACACCAGTGCCGACGACTCCTCGCGGCGACGAATCCGTTCAGACGTGCGCGCGGCATCGCGAGTTGCTCCAGCCTCATCTTCCGAATCGGAGCCCGCGGCCAATCGAAACGCAAACAATTCCTCGAACTGATCAACAAGAATGAACACGTTCTCGGACGCCGCCAGGCGCGGCGCGAGATACGAGACCACCGCTTCGGTATGATCGTCGCGAATTCGAATGGCGAGCGCCGCCGCGGCCACCGCATCCCGGCCCTCGCCCATCGCGTAGATCAGCGACTCCGCGAGATTTTCGAGTGGCGCATCGCCCGGTTTGCACTTGGCCAGGCGCCATCCGTCGCGTTCCGCCACCATGAAGCCGGCCTGCAGCATCGGAATCACACCCGCGCGCACCAATGACGACTTCCCGCTCCCCGAACTGCCCAACACCGGTACGAAGCGTGTTTCGCGCAGCAGGTCGAGCAGGTCCATCGACTGCTGGCTACGTCCGAAAAAATAGAGCGCGTCTTCGTCGAAGAAGGGACGCAGCCCGACAAACGGATTCTCACGCACATCGAGCGCCGTGTGCGCGCTCATGCTTCGGCCTTCGCCGCGTCGGCCAACAGCGCGTCGAGGTGCGACTCGTCGAGCAAAACACCGTCGCCCACAACGGTCCGGTTGTATGGGAGGGGGGGCATGGCGGCGCGCCCGGGCAGGCGAATGACGGCGACATCAGCGGGAACCTCACGATCGATGCCCGCCTTTATCGCGGCACGAACGCGTTGTACCACCCACGCGTCGGCGACTTCGCCGGCGATCACGAGCACGAGTGGCACTTGTTTCACCGCCTGCTCGAACATATCCATCACCGCGCGCGGTGGATTGTCACCCGCTGGCATCGACATCCACGTAATGTTGCGGCTGGAGAGGTAGTGCTTGACGATCGCCGCCGCCGCGTCATCGCGCTGATGCACGTCGAGATACACCACGGACACGCCGCCCGGCGCATCGGCTTTCTGCAGCTCGTCGCGCTTTCTGACAATCTCGCCGATCAGTGAATCGACGTCGGTAGTGATCACCTCGAGGCTGGTCGCGTGCCGAGGGCGTTGCTCGATTTCCTGCAGGAACGTGCGGTAGGCAGGATCTGCCACCCCGGCCGCTTTGAGGGCGGTGGGCATGAATACCATCTGCGATCGCGCGCATTGATGACCAATACGGAACTGTTCCATCGCGTACGTGCGTGTGTCCGGCGCCCCTTCCACCATCTCGCCGGGCTGGTCGCCCAGCAGGTGTACAAACAGGTCCGCCGATCCGGCGAGCGCACGGACCGACGCTTCGTGTTCCGCCATCGGCGTGGGTTCGGCGGTGACCACGGTGATCCCGTGCGCCGGGAGTTCGCGCTGCGCCCGTCGTTCCCACGGTCGCATGAGATCGCTAGTCGTTGCGATGAAGACGGTAAAGTCGTCCGCGACATCGGTCGTGGGTGCGCGCACCACCACTGATGCTGCCGATGCCCCCGCCGATGACGCGGCGTCCTCGGGTATCGCCGCCGTGTTCGTTGGTGATCCGTGCGTCCGTTGCACAGGGAACGTTCCGGTTGGTCCACGTACGAGATCGGTGCGCTCAAAGATGTCGCCGTGCGGTGAGCGCATAAACAGCACCGGCGTCGCCCACTCGGCGTGCTGGTCCGAATACACCCACTTGCGTGCTTCGCCAACCGCACCGTCTACCGGCTCACCCATGACCAGACACTGGTAGAATGTGTTGGAGAACTGAATGGCCGCCGCATCGGAAATCGGAAACTGCATGGCCAGCACGGCGGTCACGCCGGCGCGTACCAGCGCCGTCGCCACGCCGGCGAACGGATCGCTGGTGGCCGTGATACCCGTCGCCGCCGTCTTGCACGCGTTCAAGAAAACGAGACGCAGCTTGGGCTCGTCGGCCAGCGCGATGCCCAACTGCTCGCCGTCGATCGCGTCCACACCGCCATCTTCGGTCTCGAACAGCAACACGCCGCGACCGTCGCGAAAATCACCATGCCCCATGAAGTGCAGCACGTGCGGATCTTCCTCACGCAAGCTGCGGAAGAGTTCGGCGCGTGTGCCGCGACGCCACACCGTGTTGACGTGCTTCAGCCCGGCCCATTGGTTCCCGAGATTCACACGTTCTTTGTCGAGATCCAGGAACGCGGTGCCACGTGGCGTCGCGATGAATACCAGCACAGTGAACGGCGGTGTGACCGCCAAGGGCGCAGAACGTCTTGCCACGTCGAGCGCACGCACGAGCGGAAATCGCCGAGAGACGGTGAGCGGCTTGTCCTTGATGGATTTGGCGAGCAGTTCCCATGGCAAGCCGATCACCAGCGGCATCTCGTCGCGCGATGTGTCAAACGAGAGCCGGATACGCAGTCCACGGTCATCCTGTCCTTCGACGGCCCGCTTGGTGCCCTCGAGGATGTCGCGCACCTCTCCGCTGAAAAGTGCGTGGTACAGAAGGACGCCGAACTCGCGCGGATTTACGCGCCTCGTGTCCTCCGATGGCGTTTCCATCGCGCCATCCCGGCTGGTGTTGCTTCCCCCTCCCGGAAGCACCGCCTTGGCCAACCGTTGCAGAAACGCCGGCAGATCTGCCTCCAACACCGGCAGCTCCATGATGCCTGACGCCTCGCCTGCTTCCTCCGACGCCGCCGACACTCGATAGCGGCCAGGCGCGTCAGGGGAGATGACGATCTTCAGTTCAGCGTATTTGAAGCCGCGCGATGCGATTGCCATAGTTGACCCACTACTGGGAAGTCGATCGCCGGCGCATCACGAACGACGCGAGTACGGTGGTCCAGTCGTCCTGCAGCTCAGCGGTTGGATTCTCACCTTCCATGGCGCCATCTCGTGTACCGCCGAGCCGATGTTCGAGCAGCAACTGCAGCGGCGAGCGCGGGGCGGCCGTTGGGGGTGCGTCAGAGCGCAACCCTTCGCCCTCGCTGAGAAAATCGAAGCTCGCCGGAGCGCTGGTGAGGAACAGCTTGAGCGTTTCTACGCCATCGTCACGGGTGGGAAGCACACCGTGTGGTTTGTACGGGTACAGCTCGGGCACGGAGAACTGGCAGCGACGTCCCGGCACCGTGAACAGATCGATGCGGCCGTTTGCGGCGATCGCCTCGGTGGCGCCCTCGGGTGGGTACAACGTCTTCACACGCCCGGTGAGTCCGAAATCCAGCAGCGAAAAATACAACGGACGCTCATGCGGGTTGATGATGCGAACACCGATGAAGTCGCCGTGGTGAAAAACAGGCAGTCCGCCGGCGCCGGATTCGGCCAGCTGCCACGTGCCGTCGGCCAGTTGACGCAACAGCTGCATGGTTGGACGCCGATTCGCCAACGCACTGTACGGATCGGAATTGTCGAGTGCGAGGGCGAGCGACTGTCGTGCGAGGATGTTCATATTGCGCAGCAGCGCCACCGGTTCATCGAGCGGCGTTGGCGGCCCGACCGGCTGGCCGTCGGCGCCCGTAATGAGCCACTTTGTACCCGTCCCGGTTCGTGCGTGCGGCCAGGCGACCAGCGTGAGTGCTTCCGGCTCTGGTGTCGTCACCTGCTTCAGCAGGGGGGATTTTTGGAGCAGACGCGCCACCGCGTCCCACTGCTCGGCTGGCACTTCGCCGTGCGACGCCTCGTCGAGTCGGACCGGTCGTTGTGCATTTGCAGACATCACGGGCGAGAGCACCGCGCGTGCATCGCGCGTCACGTCGGCCACAACCGAATCCGGAATCAAGACGGCCACGCTGCTGAGGGCGCTCACCTCGGTGACGGTCGCGCGAGCAAGCGGTGTCCGTTCGTCGGTGCTGATCGCATCGACCGGGTAGAGCGCGACCATCGTGCCCACGGTGACACCAAGCGCAGCGCCGGCGGCCAGCGTCACGTACGTACCCTCGTCGGCGACGGCCAACAACCGCACGTAGCGCATGGGCGGAATTTCCTCGAGCCCGAAGAGTATACGATCACTCTTCCCCTCAAGCTGCGGGTGCTGCTTGCCCTGCCGAACGTGCGTGACCTTGGCCGCGACTTCTTCGAACACCGAACGGTACGTCGTGCCGGCGGTGGCGCGTTGCAGCGCGCGTGCGAGATAGAATGTGAGCGCGCCATGTCGCGCTTCGCTCCCGTCTTCAAGCGGCCACAGAAACTCGCCCGACAACTCTTCGTCGCGACAGCCGCTGATCAGTACGTAGTGTTCGTGAAGCGGGAGCCATCCTGACGCGTTTTCGGTGCCCGCGCTTCGTGTCGCGCCGGCTCCTCCTAATCGCGACCAGAGCTCGGGCGGAATGGGTGATGGCGTAGTGGCGGCGCGCGTATCGGCGGGCAGTCCTCGCACGGCGAACCCGGGAAGATCAAACTCCGCGCTTCGCGTGATTGTCCCTGAATGACAGGCGTCGACGATCACCGTGATGGCGGACGTTTTCGCGACGAGCTGTTCGAGGCGGAGAAAGATCTCGTCGTCTGTGATATCGAGGTTCTGTTCCGGCGTACCGAAGGCACCGTAGGTGTCCACGGGCATGAGCGTGCTGTCGAGTCCTGAGGGCTCATCGCCTTCGCGATCGGTGCGCTGCGACCCGTGCCCGGCGAAATAGAACACCACCACATCACCGGGCGCTGTGTCGCGCACGAGTGCATCGAATGCCGCGAGTATGCCCTCGCGTGTGGCGTCGCCGTCTTCAAGCAGGGTACGATGCATGAATCCGAATCGGTCGCGTAACACCGCGTCCATGAGGCGCGCGTCGTTGACACACCCTCCCAGCGGCGTGATGTGTTGATACGCTTGAATGCCGATCAGGAGCGCACGTTGCGTGTTCGGCGTGTTTGGCGCGGACATCGTCGCGGCCCGCGTCCGTCAGACTGACGGCGGGCGCTTCGGATCACGATCGATGGCTTCGATCGGCTTGGGCTGCGGATCGCGATCGATGGCTTCGATCGGCTTGGGCTGCGGATCACGATCGATGGCTTCGATTGGCTTGGGCTGCGGATCACGATCGATGGCTTCGATTGGCTTGGGCTGCGGATCACGATCGATGGCTTCGATCGGCTTGGGCTGCGGATCGCGATCGATGGCTTCGATCGGCTTGGGCTGCGGATCGCGATCGATGGCTTCGATCGGCTTGGGCTGCGGATCTGGTGCTACAGACATACGTGCTCCCGGAGGGAAGTGAACTTCGTCAGCGCGGCGCGGCGACACTCGGTGATTGAAGAGCGAGCTGATCGAGCCGCGCCTGGACCCGAGCCGCTTCGTTGGCGTCTCGCCGTGCGGTAGCGGACGACTTTCGCACTTCGAGACTGGCGAGAAGGTACAGCGGAAACGACGCGGGCGCAGCAGCGTCCAGCGAAGCCGCCACCAGCGTCGCCTCACGGAACTCTCCGCGCGCCAACAGCAACTGCGACAACAGCAGGCGCTCCGCACCGAGTCCGCCAAAGGGGAACCAGGTAAGCGTCGTCCCGGGCGGCAACGGTCGCGCGAGCAAGGCGCGCAGCGCGCGCTCCGCACCCGTCGAGTCGCCGGACGCCAGCGTTGCATGCGCGTCGGCCGCCGATGCATACAGTGCCAACTCGCTCGACGTGTCGCGACGCGACCGTTCAGCAAGTGCACGCGCAATCGCGAGTGGC
>JBBRFQ010000179.1:0-7493 GCA_038224035.1 Gemmatimonadales bacterium | reverse complement strand
ATTCAGGCGGGTCAGGCACAGCCGTTCAAGGTGACCGCCTACGATGCCAGCGGCAACGTGGTGTCCGACGCGGTGGTACGCGTGGGCGGGCAACGCGGCGCGATCATGTTCACCGCTGCCGAAGTGCGGGCGTTTCGCGCCGGTTCGTACACCGCCGTGGCCACCGCGAGCAATCCGCCCGGCACAGCCCCGGTGACACTCGAGATTCCGGTGATTGTGAGCTGGCCGGCTATCATGCGTCTTGAGATCGAGGCGGCGCCCGGCAAACTTTTTGAAGGCGTGATGCTCGCGCACACGGCCAAGGGGCTGCACGCCGATAACAGCGAGCGGCCGGGACTCAAAGCGACCTGGCGCAGTTCCGCCGACGCGATCGCGAGCGTTGATCGATTCGGCAACGTCACGGCCCACAAGGCAGGCAGCGTGACCATCACCGCCGGAGCCGAAGGCAGCTCGGCGTCGAAGCAGTACACCGTGATGGCGAATCCTGTGACACGTATCGCGCTCGACATTGCCACGACATCAGTACGCACGGGCGATGTCGTGCATCTCAAGGGACGTGCGCTCAATGCCAGCGGTCAGCCGGTCACCGATGCGTCGCTCACGTGGAGCTACGTGTACACGCCCGACGACACCACGCAGGCACCGGGTGGCGCGGGCATTATCGACAACGAACTGTTCGCCGCCAACGCGCCGGGCCAGTTCACGCTGATCGCGACGTCCGGCAATGTGGTGTCACGCGCGGTGGTGGATGTCGCGCCGCGCGATGTGCGTCGCCGCTTCACCGTCACCAGCCGCGGTGTGGTGAATACCACCGCCACGTCGGACCTCTGGCCGTGGACAGGCAAGGACGGACGCGACTATTGCCTCGTAGGCACGTGGGGCGGCAACGGGTACGGTCTGGTGTTCGACATCACGGACATGAACAACATCGTGAAGACCGACTCCATCAAGATCGACGCGCGCACGATCAACGACGTGACCATTTCGCCCGATGGCCGGTACGGTGTGCTGGCGCGGGAAGGCGCGTCGAATCGCGTGAATGGTGTCGTGATTCTCGACCTCGCCGATCCGGCGCATCCCAAAATCGCGTCATCGTTCAGTCAGGAACTCACGGGTGGTGTGCACAACATGTTTGCCACCAACGATCACTTGTTCGCGATCTCCGGTGGACAGAAGTACGTGATCATCGATGTGAAGGACATCTACAAGCCGAAGTACGTGAGCGAATACCAGCATCCGAATGCACGCATTCACGATCTGTGGGTGCGCGATGGCATTGCCTACAGTGCGCAGGGCGGCGTGGGCACGGTGGTGGTGGATGTGGGCAACGGCAAGTACGGTGGCACCATCGAGAAGCCCAAGCTCATCACGGCGTTCCCCATCAACTCGGGGCACGAGATTTACCCGTACTACCAGAAGGCTACCGGCAAGACGTATCTCTTCATCGGCGACGAAGAGATGAACCGCGCCGGCCGCGTGTGGGAAGGCACCAACTATCGCCCGACACTTGGCTCATCCGGTGGTATCGCGCAAACTTCGGGTGGCTATGTGCACATTGTAGACTTCACCGATCCGGCGAATCCGCGCAAGGTGGGACGGTATCATCTCGAAGACTACGGCGCGCACGATATCATCGTGGAAGATGACGTGCTGTATCAGGCCTACTACGACGGCGGTGTGCGCATCGTGGACGTCAGCGGCGAACTGCTCGGCAACCTGGCCAATCAGGGACGCGAGATCGCGGTGTTCAAGCCGTACGATCCCACCGCGCTCACGTCCAATGCGCCGTTCGTCATGAACGTGATGCCGTGGAAGGGAAAGATTCTCTTCACCGATTTCAACTCCGGATTGTGGGCGGCCAAGCTTGAGCCGCGCGCGCCGGTCACGCCGTAATCGCACCCTACCACTCCTCTGACTCACCAAATGTTCAAGCTCACGAGCGCTCGTTCACTCTCTCCGGTGCGAGCGCTCGCGTTCGTTCCGGCGCTCCTCGCATTCGCCGCGTGTACACGCGCGCCGAGTGTGCCGTCTACCGCGTCGACGGCTGCCACGCGCAGCGAAAACCAAAGCACGCGCGGGATGGTGGTGTCGGCGAGCGCGATTGCGAGCGAGGCCGGGCGCGATGTGCTGGCCGCCGGTGGCAACGCGATCGATGCCGCCATCGCCACAGGCCTCGCTCTCGCCGTGACCTATCCTACGGCCGGCAATATCGGTGGTGGTGGTTTCATGGTCATCCGTCTTCCTGACGGCAAAGCCACCACCATCGACTTCCGCGAGAAAGCGCCGGCGGCGTCGTCGCCCACGATGTTCGTGGATTCGGCCGGCAACTACTCGTCGGCTCGGCATCATTCCACGCACATTTCGGTTGGTGTGCCGGGCACCGTGGCCGGCTTCGCGCTCGCGCATGAAAAATACGGAAAGCGCGACTGGAAATCGCTCGTGGAACCGGCGGTGAAGCTCGCGGGCGAAGGCTTTGACGTACCCGAAGGGCTGGCCGGTTCGTTGCGTGGCACACGGAGCAAGCTCGCGCGCTATCCTGCGTCGCTCGCGGCGTATTACAAGAACGGTGAACCCTACGCCGTCGGTGAACGACTGCGTCAGCTCGATCTCGCGGCCACGCTCACGCGGATTCGTGATCAAGGGCGTGACGGTTTCTACAAGGGCGAGACCGCGCGTTTGATTGTCGAAGAGATGCAGCGTGGTAGCGGACTTATCACAGCGCAAGATCTGGCGGGCTATCAGGCCAAAGAACGCGCCGCGGTGACGGGCACATACCGCGGCTACGACATCATCTCCATGCCGCCGCCGAGTTCGGGTGGTGTAGCATTGATCGAGATGCTGAACATCCTCGAAGGCTACGATCTGCGCGCCGCGGGACACAACTCCACGCGCTACGTGCATCTGGTCACGGAGAGCATGCGCCGCGCGTTTCGTGATCGTGCACAGCACATCGGCGATCCCGACTTCGTATCGCCGCCGGTGGCAAAATTGACAAGCAAGCCATACGCCGCCGAGTTGCGCCGAACGATCGATGAGAACCGCGCGTCGGTGTCACGCACGACGGAACTCGTGGCGGACTACGAGAGCGACGAGACCACGCACTACTCGGTGGTTGATGCCAACGGCATGGCCGTCTCGGTCACGTACACGCTCGAAGCGGGCTACGGGCTCGGCGCGGTGGTAACGGGCGCCGGTTTCCTGCTCAACAATGAGATGGGCGACTTCAACGGCAAGCCCGGCCTCACCGACAGCACGGGACTCATCGGCACGTCCGCGAACGTCGCGCGTCCGGGCAAGCGCATGCTCTCGAGCATGACACCGGCCATAGTCGCGAAAGACGGCCAGCTAGTCGCCGTGACCGGCAGTCCCGGCGGACGCACGATCATCAACACGGTGCTGCAGGTCGTGCTGAACATCGTGGACTTCAACATGCCGATCGACAGTGCGGTCGCTGCGGCACGCTTTCACCATCAGTGGTTGCCCGATCGGTTGAGCATCGAGGCCAACGGCGTGTCACCGGCAACGCTCAAGGCACTCGAGGCCATGGGACACACGGCGCGCATGGGCGGTCGTCAGGGCACGGCGCACTCCATTTCCGTCAATGCACGCGGTGTGCGCACGGGCGCTCCTGACAAACGTGATCGCGACGCCGGCGCGGCGGGGCACTGAACGCGACAGGCCGCGCGCGGTGGGGGAGCGTTCCCCCCTGCAGCGCGCGTGACGCTACTGACCGCCCCACGCTGGCGTGACGCGCCACTGCACAATCGACGGCACGTCGAGTTCGTCGCGCACCACGCCCCACACGAGATCGCCACGCGACCCGAGCCAGGTGGCGCGTGGTGGCATCACAATGCGGCCGAGCATCCTGCCATCGGTGGCGAAGACATCGTACCAGATGGGCTCGCGCCACGTGCGCACGATCGGCGGCGGCGCGTCTGGCGCGCTCGGACGAGGCGTATCGCGCTCCGCTTCGGGGATTTGTTCGCCCGGCGCGGACACGCGCACCCAGAGCCGGCCGTCCGCGTCGCCCGTCAACGCGGTGAGCAGCGGTTTGACCGATGGAATTTGCGGACCACTCCAGCGCCATTCCGAATCAATGTCAGTCATGTTGCGTTCAACAATCGCACGCTGTTCATCGCGCTCCGCGCTGTTCACCTGTTCACGTGCGGCGGCGCGCTCGATGCGCAACGGTGTGGCACCACCACTGACGTGAATGCGATAGGCATCGCCCTCGCCCACGGCGAGTCGTCCGTTAGCCAGCAACGTGCTTGGCTGACCGGAGGTGAAGGGCACGCTGTACATCGCCATGCTCGACTTCGATCGTGCGACCAGCATCGCTGGTTCGCGTGATGGCGCGGGCCAGATCAGGGTATCCACCACCAGCCCCGCCGAATCGTACAGAAAGTACGCGCCACGCTGCCGTGACAATCCATTGCCGTCTTTCCGCGTGGTGTCCGCAATACCGGCGCGGATCGCGAGAGCGTGCTCAGTGACCGGCGACACGGCATTGCTCAGCGACCACCCTGTGACCGGCGGCCGCCACTCGCGATCCACCTCGCCCGTTTCCCGGAACAGCGTAATTCGGGACGTGGGCGCGTCCCAGATCGCGAGTCGACCGTCGGCGAGAAAGGCGAGGCCGTTCGCTGACGCATACTCGCCCGGCCCCGCGCCGTTGCGGCCGATGGTGCGCACATAGCGCCCGCTTGCGTCGTACAGGCGAAGTGTGGGGCCTGTAGGATCAAACACGGCGATGGTATTGTCGCGGTTCACCGCGAAGGCACTCACACGCCCGAACGTGATCGTGGAGTCGAGCGCGTCAGGGTCGCCGACGCGCCACACCTCGGCGAGTTGGTGCGAACCGGTGGTGGCCACGGGTCCGCTGGTGCGAGCAACGACCGTGTCACCGATCGTTGTGGTACTCGTGCTCCAGGTATTGCTCCTCGACTCGGCGTCCCGCGCTACGTCACCGCAGCCGGCGAGCACCAGCAGTGCGAACACCGCGCCATGCACCGGCCGCACGATCGATTGCGCATTCCGACGCATAGGGGACGCACGAACCACGAGATCGCTGTCGCGTTTAACCATGATGGTGTGCCAATGAGTGAGAGAGCATCGGCGGCACCGCCAAACGCCGCCACGATACGAGAAAAAACGCGCCACGTTGCCGCGCTACACCACCACAGACTCCACCGTGCCACCAACCCGGCTCCGCTCCGCCGCGAATGCCATGAGATGACTTTCGATGGACTGTTCAAGCGTGGATGTGAGCCGGGATGGGTCGTTGTGCGCGACCGCCTGCACAAAATCTGCCACCATGCGCCAATCGCCGCCGCCGTGACCCGACTGCGCATCGTCGGTGGGTTCAACAATGTCACTGACCCACCGCGTGACGGTTCCGGTTCGGAAGTCATGCGCTTCGAGATGCTGCATGTCGCCCTCAAGAAAGCCGTGTGAGCCCATCACCCGTGTGCGACGTCCTGACATCGGCGTAAACGCATCCATGCTGAACGACGCAGTGATGCCGTCTTCAAACTCGAGATTCACCGTGTAGTGATCACACTGATCGTTGTCCATGCGATAGACGCACCGGCCATAGTTCGAACTCGCCAACGCCTGCAGAATGCCTTCCCCACGGGTGGGCTCATCGGGCGGCAGCTCGAACACGTACAGCCGTTGCCGCTGCTCGTGATAGATGCGGCGCGCCGAGTACGGGCACGACGGCTCGACGGCGCAACCGTCAAGACAGCGCTCGGTGCTGCCGTCGGGTGCGTTGTGCGCAGTGAACCAACGCAGGCTGCCGAACGCCTGCAGCTGCCGAGTGGGACGACCGGCCAGCCAACGCAGAATGTCGAGGTCATGACTCGACTTGGCCAGAATGATCGGCGACGTCGTGGCGCTGTTTCGCCAGGTGCCGCGCACGTACGAATGCGCCATGTGCACATGCCCGATGGGCTCCATATGCTGAATACTCACCAGCTGACCAATCAATCCCGATCGGATAAGATTCCGCATGTGCACGAAATACGGCGCGTAGCGCAGCACATGGCACACGGCAACAATGCGACCACACGCGCGCGCTCGGTCGAGCAGCGTTCGGCACTCAGCTTCCGTTGGCGCAATGGGTTTCTCGAGCAGCACATCGTATCCCGCGTCGAGCGCGGCCATGCACGGTGCAAAGTGCAGATCGTCCGGTGTGCTCACGATGATCGCATCGGCGAACTTCGGCTGGCGGAACACTTCTCGCCAATCGCTGAACTGGTTCGATAGCGCAATACCGTGCCGCTCGGCGTAGCCTTCACGCCGCAGCGCCGATGGCTCCGCTACGCCGACAATGCGCAGATGGTCCGGATACGCGATCGCGAAGTTGCCATACACGTTGCCACGCGCACCCGCACCGAGTGTGACGGCGCTGATCGCGCGCGGTGGCTGTTCGAGCTGGGCGGCGTCCGGCAGGTAGAGCGGCTGCCCACGCTCGTTGGTCGCTTCGGCAGCGAACGGATAGTACGCGGACTCAGACATCCTGCACGCTAGACCCGCGCGCGCGAGGATGCAACGTCACTGGCGTACCTGCATCGACTGGATCCGGTCGCCCTCGAGGATCCCGTCTACGATGTCGATACCCTCGATCACTTCGGCGAACACCGTGTAGTCGCGATTCAGCCGCAGATTGTCACGCACATTCACGAACCACTGCGCGTCACCGGTGTCATGCCCGCGAGTACTCATGCCCACCGTGCCTCGCACGTGCGGCACGGAGCCGAGTTCATCGCGAAGGTAGTGATGCCAGCCCACGTACTCATTCGCACCGGGGCTGCCGCCCTGAATCACAAAATCGTGCTCCACGCGGTGCCACGTGAGGCCGTCGTAGTACTGCTGCTCCGCGAGCTCCGCTACGGTGGCCGCCATCATCGGCGCCGCGTCGCCGCGCAGGCGTACTACGAACGTGCCACCGCCGCTCTCCGGCGCCATGGTCACGCGGACGCGCACATCGGCACCAAGCGCCAGTGCGACGGCTCGCGGCGGTAGTGCGACATGCGCGGGCAATCGCGAATCGCTCGATGTGTCGCGGCCGGCGGCGGCGAGCAGCGCGACGCGTACATCGCGGTACGACGCGTTACGGAACGTGGACCAGCGTCGATACATCGCACTGGCCCGTTCATGCACGAGCGGGTTCTTCGAACCGCTGAGGGCGAGCGCAGCCGCACGCACTACCTGCGGCGCTGACTGTTCAAGGCGCGCGAGCAGTAACGCCTCGCGCGCGGCGTTCAGTGGCAATGGGCGCAGCGCATCGATGGCGGCCGACTGCACATTGGCGTCTTGATCTGTAGCCAGTCGCTCGAGCAACGCGGTGTTGGCGAGCAGCGCGGCGGCACGCACCACGTACTCACGCATTTCCGGCTGCGGATGTGTGGCCAGTCGTGCCACGTGCTGCGCCGCCGCTGCGGTATCAACACGCGCCAGCGCGACAAGGGCGTGTGCCCCGCCGTGCCACG
>JBBRFQ010000178.1:0-7527 GCA_038224035.1 Gemmatimonadales bacterium | reverse complement strand
GCTCGAGCAACTGCGTCAGCTGCAGCAGACCGAACGGCTTCTCCAGCACCGGTACGACCACCCCGGCGAGAAACGCCGCCACGTCCGCACTGGCCACATCGCCCGTTGTGATGATGAGCCGATCGAGTAACGCGGGCGCAGCGCGTTCAAGCGTCGCGTACACCTGCATGCCCGATGTGCCGGGCATCTTGAGGTCACACAGAATTGCGTCAAAGGCGGGACCATCGGCGAGCAGGCGTTCGAGGGCCGCAGCACCGTCCGCGCATTCTTCGACGTGCCAACCCTGCCGCGTGAACCAACGTCGCAGCGCGATGCGGATCGCGCGCTCGTCGTCGATCACGAAGACGCGGCGGAGCAACGAGACGTCTCCGACGGCAGCGGGCTCAAAAAGCGGCGCCGCCCGTGTGGCAGTCACGATTGGTTCGCGTGAAATCGCGGGAGTACTCCGAATGTTTTGTCCCGGCTGGATCGTCGTCTCTCGCGGAAGCGTCACGGTGAATCGTGCGCCGCGTGGCGATGTCCGGATCGACTCTGCGGTCAGCGAGCCACTGTGCCGCTCAATGATGGCGCGCGACACGGCGAGTCCGAGTCCCGTGCCTTGCCCGGGAGAGCGCGTGGTGAAGAAGGGCTCGAAGAGCTGCGCGGACGTCTCGGCATCAAAGCCGTGACCGAAGTCTCGTACCGAGATGTGCACCAGCGCCGCGTCGCCGCTGACGGCAATCTCAATCGGTCCATCCGCTGATGTCGCCTGCAGCGCATTCACGACCAGGTTCGTGATGACCTGACCGATCGTGCCCTCTTCGGCGGACACATACATTGGCGAGTCGGGAAGATGCATATCGAAACGCACGCGCCCGGCTTCAGGCCGCGTGCGGAGTGCATCCAACGCACCGGTCACGGTGTCGCGCATGTCTTCCAATGCACGACTCCCGTGCGCCGGCGCGCGCACGACTTGCAGCAAATCCCGCACGATCGTCCGCGCGCGTCTGGCTTGCTCATGAATGATGCGCGCTTCACCGGCGACTCCGTTGGTGTTCTCCTGCTCCAGCTGCTCGGCCAACGCGAGGATCGCCGACAGCGGGTTATTGAGTTCATGCGCGACTCCGGAAACGAGACGCCCCACCAACTCAAGTCGGCGGGCCGCCTCGAGTTCTCGGGCGAGCCGGGCCCGTTCATCAACCTGCGTGCGCTCTTCCGTCATGTCGCGCACCATGACCACGACGTCGTCGAGTTCGCGCTCGTTGTCGATACGCGAAAAGCCCATCCCATACCAGCGCTCGGCGCCCGAGGCCGAGACACCGCGCAGCTCCCGACGCAGTCGTTCCCCCCCGCGCACGTTTCTCAGCAGTTCTTGCACGGCGAAGAGCTCCGACTGATCAAACAGCGAGAAAAACGACTCGCCGGACAGCTGCTCGGGCGAGTGCCCCGTGATGTGCTCGGCGGCGCGGCTGACGGTGGTGATCACATCGCGGCGATCGACGGTAAGCACCAGGTACGGTGAGGCGTCGACCACGGTGCGCAATCGTTGCTGCGCATTCCGGATGCGCTGGACCAAACGCCACTGCAGGGTGGCCGCGGCCACGATCGAGAGCGTGCCGAACGCCGCGTAGTTCCAGAGGAACTGTGTATTGCCATCAACGCGTGGAAAGGTGCCCCACACCGGTGGCACCCACGCGCCCGACACCTCGAGCCAACCCTTGCCGACGTAAATCGCCACGCCGAGTGTGGTCACCATCGCGAGCGCTCCTGGTGGTACCGTGCTCGCCGCAATGACGATCGCCAGAATGAAGATCGTGGCACCGTGCCACCAGCCGCCTCCGCTCAGGTGCAACTGCACGGCGATGAATACAAAGTCGGCGACAAACGCCACGACCATCAGCGCGACGCGTTCGTTGGTGGCGTCGCCTTGTCGCGTTCGCAGAGGCGTCGTGCGTGTGCACCATGCGTACATCGCAACTACCAGCGCGATATACGGCCCATACGCGAGCAACACCGTCGTGCTCGACGTACCACCACCGGCCATCAGAAAAAGCCCATCGAGCATGAAAAACGCGCTCGCCACAACCAGTCGCCAGCGCAACTGGCGGGAGAACTCAGCCACGGACTGCATCGTACCGTTCACGTCCTCAGCATCCGAGCGTGCACGCATGCAGTTCAACCCGCGCTGGTTGACAGGTAGCGAGCGTGCCATGACTCGGACGCGTGCCGCTCGAAGGCGTGCCGCCAGTCGCCGAGTGTCGCGACGGTGAGGTCGAACACCGGTGTTGCACCCGTGACGTGTCCGGCCGCGGCGTGCGCCGCGAACTGCTCACGCGTGCCGCGCTGCACCAGTCCCTCACCATCACGCCAGAAAATCAGACCGCTCGCGCACATGGTCGTACCCAGGGTCGGCTCGAGCGCCCGCAGCTCCCGGAACAGACCATCGATGGAGCACCCCGACGCAGCGGCCGGACGTTGGTCGACGCTCACGCAGAGAAAGCGCCCCTCGCGCAGCTCTCGCGCGCTGGCGAGCGGCGCACCGTGCGCCCGCCACTGCGCGAGAAACGCGTCGACGCGCTCCAGCAGCGCCTGTTCGGATTCGGCCGACAACACATCGGACGCGGCAAATACCCACGCGCGCGCTTCATCGGGAAGCGCGCTGCACTCAACTCGTGGCATGATCTTCTCCCGGGAATCGGAGGTCGCGCGCAGACCGACTGCGCTACGCGACACCCTTAGTCAGTTTCGGCGCGTCCGAAGAGGATCTGAACCGTCCCCTCGTCTTCCGGTCGCGACAGTACGTACACATGATCGCCCATCTCGAGCACGGTGTCACCGCGCGGGGCGATCAGATCGCGGTTGCGCACCACCAGCATCACGCTCGTCGTCAGCGAAAGCGGGAGATCGGCGAGACGACAGCCGGCTACCGGCAGCGCCTCGTCGACGTAGTAGGAGTGCAGATCGCTGGTAAACGGCTCGCGCGCTTCAATGTTCAGGACCGCCAACGGCGGCGGCGGATCGGCCGCCTCGAGATCGAGGCGGCGCGTTAACCAGGGCACCGTGGCCCCCTGCGCCAGTGCGCTGACCACCACGACGAAGAATACCACATCGAACACAAGGGACGCGTCGGGGACGCCGGCGAGGATCGGCACGACCGCCAGAATGATTGGCACGGCGCCGCGCAAGCCGACCCAGCCGATGTACCCGACCTCCTTCACCGAATACCGGAACGGCAGGAGGCAGAGCGCCACCGCGACCGGACGCGCGACCAGCGCCAGCAGCGCGGCCACCGCCAGACCGATCGGAGCCGCCGTCAGCAATCGACTCGGAAACACGAGCAAGCCGAGCATCAGGAACATCACGATCTGCGCCAGCCAGGCCACGGCGTCATGCACGCGCACCACACTCGCCCGGAACGGCACGGTGCCATGCCCGATCGACAGACCGGCGAGATACACGGCCAGGAAACCGCTCGCGCCCAGGAGCGTCGGAATCGCGTACGCCAGGCAGGCAATCGCGAGTGTGAACGCGGGGTAGAGTCCAGCCGCGCGCAGTGCCAGTCGCGGCAGCAGCAGGCTCGCGAGCAACCCGATGCCAATCCCGAGCGCCGCGCCGATGGCCGTTTGCGCGATGATATCGATGACGAGGCCGGCCGCATTCAGCGGCCCGCGCTGCACCGCCCAGTGCGCCACGGTCAGCGTCAGAATCACCGCGAGTGGGTCGTTGAGTCCGGACTCGAGCTCCAGCGTCATGCCCACGCGTCGCCGCAGATTGATCCCGGCCCCGCGTAGCACGGAGAACACGGCCGCCGCGTCGGTCGAGGAGACCACTGCGCCCACCAGCAGTGCAATCGGGAGCGGCAGACCGAGCAGATATCCACCCAGTGCAAGCAACCCCGCAGTGAGCAAGACGCCGGCGGTCGCCAGTGTGCCCGCTGGCCCGAGCACGCGACGCACCGCGCTCACCGGGGTGTTCAGGCCACCGTCGAACAGAATCAGCGCGAGGGCCAGCGAGCCGAGTCGATACGCAAACTCGTAGTCTTCAAACGCGATGGAGCCGAACCCTTCGGAGCCGGCCAGCATGCCCACGCCCAGAAACAGCAGGGACAGTGGCAGACCGGTGCGTTCGGCCGCGCGACTCGACACAACGCTCAGCAACAACAACAACCCGAAGAGGGCCAGTGTGATCGCGTGGGAGGAGGTGATCGCGTCGAGCATCAGGGCAACCTAGCACTCGACTCGCCGAGCGGACGCGCTCAGCGAGTCTGGTAGTCCGCTCGTCCGGTGTCGAACGCCACCATGCGTTCAACGGTGGGCCACGCCCACGTGAATCCATGCGCCGCGAGGACCGCCGGACGCACGCGCTGACTCGCCAGCGCCGTGGCTTGCACCATCTCGCGACCGAACAGCAGCGACATCGCGAATACCGGCGCCGGCAAAATCGCCGGTCGACCGATCGCTGCGCCCACCTGTCGCGCATACTCCGTATTCGTCACCGCGTCAGGCGCCACGAGATTCACCGCCCCCGCGATGCGTTCATCCATCAGGCAGTGGTGAATGGCGCCAACTTCATCGTCGAGCGCGATACAACTCATGTAGTGGTCACCGCTCCCGAGCGGACCGCCGAGCCCGAGTTGAAAAAGCGGCCATTGTTTGGCGAGCGCGCCGCCGGCCACGCCGGTGACGATGCCGGTACGCAAGTGCACCACGCGCACGCCGGCCTCCGCCGCCGGCAACGTCGCCGCTTCCCACTCGCGCACCACTTCGGCGAGAAAATCGTCGCCAAGGGCGCTCGTTTCGCCGAGCACCGTGTCACCGCGATCGGCACCGTACGCACCGATCGCACTGCCGGACAGCAACACGCGAGGTTTGCGCGATAAACCGGCGATGGCGCGCGCCAGCAACTGCGTCCCCAACACCCGGCTGTCGCGAATCGCCCGACGATGTTCGTCGGTCCACCGCTCCGCGATCGGCGCGCCGGCGAGATGGATCACCGCATCGACACCCTCGAGTGCCGAGGCATCGAGTTGCCCACGCATCGGATCCCACGAGATGTCCACCTCACCGGATCGCACCGCGCCGCGTCCGATGCGCAGCACCGTGTGCCCACCGGTGGCGAGAAACGAACACAGGGCACGCCCCACGAACCCGGTTGCGCCCGTAACGGCAATGCGCATCCGATCGTGCGCGGCAAATGCCGCATGCCGGGCCAGATCGTGCGACGTGACGGCGTGACGATACCGGAACGTGCGTTCCAGCGTGTCGCGCACGAACCAGCCGGCCGCCGCGTCGCCAAGCCCGTTGAGCGGCAGCGCGTACTCGATACGATCCTCGAGTCGGCTGGCCTGCTCACCCTCCGACGCGAACGCATGCGTATGGATCCACGTCGCGAACGGACCGCCGCGCATCTCGTCGACAAACTGCACGTTGCGCTGGTAGTCGCGATGTTCCACGTGCCAACGCGTGCTGACGCCGAACGTCTTGACGTCAAGCGCGACGGTTGCGCCATCGCGAATGCCGCCCACCCGCGAAATCACGCGCACGTCCTGCCAGGGAGGCGACAGACGCTCGAAGGCGCCTTCCCGTTCATGCCAGTCGAACAGCGATGCCACGGAGACGGGCACACGCACCGAACGCGCAAACTGATGAGTAGTCACAGCTGACGAACACTTGAGACGCGGCGTCGTTCCGTGAGAACACGCGGCACGCGCGGCCTACATCCCGGGCGTGAACATGATATGCGCCTTCGGTGTGCCGGGAAACATCAACCAGGGCTGGCCGGCTTGCGGCGTTGTACTGAGCCCTGTGGAGGCTTCGGTCGCGCCGGCGATGTAGATGACGATCAGTGCGTTGGCACCCGTCGCCGTATTGGTGGCCGCGTTGTACGAGCCAGCCGGTGCTGAGAGTTGGTACAGTGACGCCGCACCGCTGGGCATGAGGAGCGCGCCACGCGATACTTCTGCAAATCGCACGGTGTCGACCTGCGGACCGGTCACGCCGGACGCCCGGAGCGCTCGTCCGCGCTCCATGAACGGCTCGAGCGTCTTGTGGTAACACGCCACATGGAAGCGCGCCTCGGCCGGATCGTCGGCGAGACAGCGCATGTCGTTGGTGCCTTGGCGCAGGACTTCGAGGCGGCCGGCGGCGCGGTAGCCGAGCACCGCCGCGCCCGCGCGCATCCCCTCGGGGAGCGGCAGCGTAGCGGCGGCCACCTGCACCTCGGCCGACGGTATGGCTGGGGTCGACGCCTGTGCACCCAGCGACGACACCGACGCGGCGAGCACCAGCGTCGCCGTCGAAAGTGCGGTGCGCACGCGGGCGACCACGAACCCACGGGGACCAACGAGAGAGCGGTGCACGGCCGGACCTCGCGCGAACGCGGTGCAGGAGGATTGATTGAAACACATTGTCGGCAGAATATGGCCTGCCTCCATTATTTGAGCGACTCGATTCGCCCACCACCGACGCCCGATGTCCAGCGAAGCTCCCGAACAGATCGCCGCGCGCCTGGAACTTGCAGAAGCGCATCGCCGCACCGAAGCCCTCGCGTTTTTCGCCCGTCGGATGGCGCACGACCTGAGCAATTTTCTCACGGTCATTCGCACGTACAGCGAACTGATGCTCGGCGACCTGCCAAGCGATCATGCCAGTCGGGCCGATCTGCTCGAGATCGCGCAGGCCGCAGACACCACCGTGGCCTACGTGCAGCGATGCTCAAGCTTTGGTCGGGCCGGGCACAGCAGGGCGGCGCCGCTGGTGCTCGACGATTTGTTGCGCGATGTGGCGCAGCAGGCGGAAAACGCCGGACACGGCTCGATCATGCTCTCGCTCTCGAGCGGCGCGACGGTGACGGGTCATGCCGCTGCATTGGCGGAAGCCATCACGGAGTTGGTGACGAACGCGCGCGAGGCCAGTCCCACGGCAGCGCCGATCGTGGTTCGTTCGGGTGTTGAGTTCATCAACGAGTCCATGGTCGACAACGGCGTCCCGATCAACCGGGGGACGTGGGCGATCGTCGAGATCATCGATCGTGGCCCCGGCATCGCCGCCGCGGTGTCGTCGAATCCGTTCGATCCGTTTGTGACGAGCAAGTCGGGCGTGCGCGGCGCCGGCTTCGGACTCACCATCGCCAGGGCCGCCGCGTGGGCGGCCGACGGTCAACTTTCGCTCGGCCATGACGCCGGCATCACGGTCGCACGCATGTACCTGCCGGTCGGCACAAACGCGAACGGCTCGGTCTAAGGACTTGTGAATAAATAACTGATTGATTTGTGGTAGTGCTGGGGCTATTGTTCCGAGCGTGAACCTGACCACGTTGCGGCGGAAGTTCCGGGCCGTGCGCCCGGTGTTGACGGAACGCTCGCGGCGCGTGTGGGCCGCGAGCGAAGCGATCGCGCTGGGGCATGGTGGGATCGGGTTGGTGGAGCGCGCCACCGGCATTTCGCGCTCGACGATCAGTCGGGGCATTCGCGAACTCGCGGACGGGACGGCCGAGCATCCCGAGCGCACGCGTCGCGTCGGCGGCGGGCGCAAGCGCGCCGAGACCCAA
>JBBRFQ010000177.1:0-7550 GCA_038224035.1 Gemmatimonadales bacterium | reverse complement strand
GGCGGCCGAGGCGCTCAAGGCGGCTGGCAAGAGCTTTGAAGCGATCACGTATGAAGGCGCCGGACACGGCTTCCTGCGTCAACAGAACGGCGCGGAAGGCGCGAATCTCAAGGCCTCGCAGCTGGCGTGGCCGCGCACGATCGCCTTCTTCAAGCAGAAGCTGGGCGCGTGACCTTCCGCGCGAGTCCCATGAACGCGCCCACGTCGAGGTAGTACCGCATGAACGGCGAATGGTGGCAGTGGTCAGACGCTTGGATGTTCATCGGCGTATTCGTGGGGCTGCGCATCGCCTTCATCTGGCTCGCCACGCAGGCCATCGTCGCCCTGATTCCCGAAGGTGACGTTTGTGTCACCTGTGGAGAGCAAACGTTGCCGCTCGTGCACGAAGGAGGGTGGCATTTGCTCGGTCATCGTTTTCACCGCCGGTTTTGTCTGAGTTGCAATTGGGAAGGTGTGGCGCGCACGGCCAGCACACGCACACGCAAGCAGCCTCCGCAACCACCACGTCCGCACAAATCCCGATCTAGCCGCCAGAGCGCGCCGCGCTAGCTTTCACAAAATGCGTATTCCTTCAGCTGAAACACTCGCCAAGGTCGAAGTCCTTGCGGACCTCGAACCCCTCATCGACGACCTCATGGAACAGCATGAGGCCAAACGCGTGCTATGGTTTCCGAGCGAGTTGCTCGCGCCGCCGCCAGACACCGATCCCGACCAATGGGTGAAAGATCTGCGCAAGCGCGCCGAGGGCATCACGTTCCCCATGCGCGTCGCGCTGTCGCTCAACCTGCTCACCGAAGAAGGGCTGCCTCACTTTCACCGGTTGCTCGCGGTGTATCTGGGCAGCGACAGCATCTGGACGAAATGGACCAACCTGTGGACGGCCGAAGAAGACCGGCACGGTGCCATTCTGCACGACTACATGCACGATTCACGTCTGGTCGACAACCCCGTGCTCGAGAAGATGCAGTTCGAGTACATCAAGGCCGGCTTCGAGCCCGCGTGGGACAGCGATCCGTATCGTGTCTTCGTGTACACGTCGCTGCAGGAACGCGCCACGCAGGTGAGCCACGCCAACACCGGCAGGCTGGCGGGTGTGAATGAGCCGATCATCGGCGAAGTGTTGTCGAACGTGGCCAAGGAAGAGGCGCGTCACTACGTCTTTTATCGCACGATCTTCGCCGAAGTCCTCAAGCGCGATCCTGAACGGGCACTCGAATCGGCCGCGCTGCTCATGCCGTCCATCGACATGCCCGGTGTGAACATGCCGCACTTCCGCGATATGGCCGATGTGATCCGTCGCGCCGGTATTTACGGTCCGCGCGATTACCTGCGCATTGTCGAGGAGCTGATCAAGTTCTGGCAGATCGACACGATCACAGGGCTCAAGGAAGCCGGGGTCAAGGCGCAGGAAAAGATCATGGCGGTGCCGGCGCGGCTGCTGCGCGTGGCCGATATGATGGAGACCCGCAGTCGCGCGAAGACGTTTCAGTTTGCGGTGGCGTTCAACAAAGAGTTTGACATGGCGTAGGTGGTGGTGTGCTGGTGCGGCACGTGTCGTCAGCTCATCAGGCGACCGAGCAGCATCATGCACACAAACCAGAGCAGCAGGAGCGCGCACGCGGACGCCATAATGGCCGACGCGCGGCGTACGCGCCACCAGCCGCGTCGTTCGCGATGCGGCGATTCTTTCCGTAGCGTGTGGTCGGTGTGGTCCGCGTGTATGGCGTGGTCGGCGTGGTCGGCGTGGTCCGCGTGGTCCGCGTGCACGACGAGTGCATCGTCGCCGTGCCTCGGCGGTTCGTCGTCGGCCGTTGTTCGCTGCACCGCGACGCTCCAGAGCGCATGCAGCGCGAGGGTGGCGACGGCGGCGGTCGCGATGCCCCAGCGCTCCGGGTGCCACACAATCACGGAGGCATTCAGCGCCACGCCAGCGACGGCCTGACCGATCAGGAGACGCGGCGAGCTGGCGAGCGCGCGTGAGCGGAGCAGTTCGCCGAGCGACCCGTCGGAATCCGTCCGTGATTCCAGCGCGGTGCGATTGTCCGACATGGCGCGGCCCTCGGCGAGCAGGCGTGCGAGAGATCCCATATGGCGCTTCTGATAAGTAACTCGCCGAGGCTTCCGGTGGTCACTGTCCGTTGACGATTGGGCAGGGCGCTCGGCGGCTTGCAACGCGTTTCGTCCAGCCGTAGCCTTAGGCGGTGATTGCGCTCCGACTGATCCCATTGCTCGCTCTTGCACCACTGCTCGCGTGCGGCGATCGGCCCGATCGTCAGTACGAGCCGCCGATCCTCGCTGATCGCATTTTCACCGCCAGTGCCAACAGCGTCGAGGCGTTCGCGTACATCACGCGCGAAGTTCGAGTTCGTCCGGGCCCAACACGCCTCTCGCGGCGTTTTGATCGCTACACGTTGTACGTGCGGCGCTTGCCCGACGGTGAGATCGTGCGGGAACTTCCAATGGGTGATATTCTCAACGCGATGGAAGATTCCACACCGCGAATCATCGGCGTAGCCGACGGTGTGATCTGGATCCAGCGTGATTCCGTCGAGGGCTATCGCGTGCCTTCGCTTGAACCCGTCATGCACTCGGCCAACGCGCGCGCTGACGACGCCAGCACGGCCGCGTTGCGCGCGGAAATTGCCCGGTTCATCTCGCGGCCGTTCTGGGAGCGACCTGGATCGGCGCGGCTCTTCACGCAGGTGTCGAACGGGCTGATGCCGTTCGAGCGCGGATCGCGCCTCGAGTCGCTCGGGCTCACACAAGCCGGTGTCTTGATGCGGGCAGATCGAAGCGCGTGGCTGGTCAAGGAACCGGCGTCGGTGCTCGTGATGTCGAGCGAAGCCGACAGCACGTGGAGCGTGAGCCGAGTGACGCTGGCTGGTGAGCGACGCTGGACCACGCCGCTCGCTTTGCGGTTTGAGCCTGCGTTGGTCGTGCTCGACGCCGCCACGCATGTCGTGTTCATGGACTCGCAGTCGCAAGCAGACCGCTCGGGGGTGCGTGACCGCGTGGCGTGGGTAAACGAGGCCACGGGCGAGATGCGTGTGCTGGAGATCGCGGACGGAACGGCGGCCGTTGTCGGGTTGCCGGGTTCCGGTCCGACCAACTGATCACGCGGCTGTTTGTAGAGCGCACGTGTGAGAAACGCGTGAGCCGTGTCATGATGATTGAATGGGCGCAAGGCCCACGGCATATATCTTGCTGCATTTGGTGAGTGCGCGGACGAACTCCGACGCCTTTTCTCACCTTCAGGAGGTCGCGTCGATGTCAGTTCGCATTCGCAACACCGTTGCCGCGTTGGTCTTGGCGGCCACTGCCGCATCATCCATGCAGGCGCAGGAGGTCATCACGAACGGCGGATTTGAGGCGGGGAACCTGTCTGGGTGGACGCACGTTGGAGCCGCGAACGGACAGCCAGATCTCCGATACAACGCCATCGCCAGCGGCGCAGGCGCCCCAGTCAGTGGCTTCGGCCCCTACGACTCGCGAACGGGCGGCTTCTTCGCGATCAGTGATCAGGATGGCCCGGGGTCGGGCGTGTTGTACCAAAGCTTCACCATCGACGCCGCTGCCACCAACGCCACGCTGTCGTTCAGCATGTTTGTGCGTAACTTCGCTGACGCGACCACGATCGGAGACGGCCTGATTCACACGGCGGGCCCGAATCAGCACGCCCGTGTCGACCTGCTGTTCGGAAACTTCGCCGATCCGTTCGATGTGTCAGGCGGCGCCGTGGTGCGCAATTTCTACCTCGGTGCCGACGTCGTCGGTGGTGACGACGCTCCGTGGCTCGACTACTTGTTCGACATCACGGCTGACCTATCGCTGGCCGGCACGTACACGCTGCGCTTCGCTCAGGTCGACAACCAAAGCTTTTTCAACCAGGGTATCGACGATGTCTCGCTACTTGTGAGCACCGTGCCGGAACCTTCGACCGTGGTTTTGGTAGCCTTTGGAATGGCCGCCGCTGGTTTCGTGCAGCGGCGCCGTCGCACCGCTTGAGCTAGCGTCTCTCTACCAGCTTGAATGTTGCCGCGGCGCCACGCATTCGTGGCACCGCGGCAACATTTTTTTCCCCAAGCTGTCCTAACTGCCGCTGCCGGGCTTGAGGCTTCCCACACACCGGAGAACCCTCATGGGTTTATTCAGCAAAATTCTTTCCAAGCTCGGCATTGGCGACAAGCCGGAAACCGCCACGCCTCAGGTCGCCACGCCAGCAGCGGCCACACCCGCCCCGGGACGCACGGTGCCGGACCCTTCGGTTGCGGTCCCGCTTGTCAACGTGGTCGAGAAGCTCGAAGCGATGGCGAAGGCCAATCCGCAGAAGCTCAACTGGCGCACCTCCATCGTGGATCTGCTCAAGCTGCTCGATCTCGACAGCAGCTTTGCGGCGCGCAAGGAACTCGCGGTTGAGCTCGATTGCCCGGACGAGTTGATGAACGACTCCGCCAGCATGAACATGTGGCTGCACAAGACCGTACTCGCGAAGATCGCGGCGAACGGCGGGTACATACCGCACGATCTCTACAGCTGAGAAAAGCGAGCGTGTGAGCGCAGGCCGGTCGGTGGCTCGGCTGCCCGCGCGCAGCGCTTGACTGTTCCCGAACCCTCGACCCTTGTGCTGATGATGGGAGGGCTCGCGCTTTGGGTATGGTGCATCGACGGCGGACGGCTTGCTAATCGAACTTCGTGGCGGTGCCCGCGGATGGGCACCGCCGCCAGAAGAATGTGCGTCCCCGCCATGACCTCTCACGTGAGACGGTTGGTGCAGAAGCAGCGGTTGACAGAGGCAAACGGGACCATCACGGCCGGCCCCCGGTATCACTACGCGAGGCGCGTGCTCACACTCGATGCGTGAATCGGGCGCGTGTTGGTCTCGCGGGATGGGAGGTACCCGATGCATCATGCCAAGCGCGCGTGGGAAACGCTCGTCACAGCGGTCGATTTGTTTTTCTCCAAGCAGGCATTTCAAGCCTCAGGAGCGTTGGCGTTCTACACCCTTTTCTCCATGGCGCCGCTACTCATCATCGTGATTTCGCTCACCGGCGTCTTTTTTGGTGACGAAGCGGTTCGTGGCGAGGTGGCGACGCAGCTTGAAGGCATCATTGGAGCTGATGCAGCCGAACTTGTGCAGGACGCGGTGCGCCGGTCTCGCATCGAACAATCCGGCCTCTGGCCCACGCTGCTCGGTGTCGCGGCGGTCATCTTCGGTGCCACGACCGTGTTTGCGCAGCTGCGTTCGTCGCTGAATCACTTCTGGGATGTGCGTGCCCGGCCCTCGCGCAATGATGTGATCAACTTCCTTATGACGCGGCTGTTGTCCTTTGGCATGGTGCTCACGGTTGGGTTCTTGCTGCTCACATCGTTCCTGATCTCGATCACACTGGCTACGATCCTGGAGTTTGCGGACGGCTGGATCCCGGTGCCGCCGTTGCTGGTCACCGTAGCGGACGCCGGCGTGTCGATGCTCATCATGACGCTGCTCTTTGGTCTCATTTTCCGTGTGCTGCCCGACGTGCGACTCTCCTGGCACAACGTCGCGCGCGGCGCCGTGCTCACTGCGGTGCTGTTCATGGTTGGGCAGTATCTCATCTCGCTGTACCTCACCCGCGCCGGCCCGGCCTCGGCATACGGCGCAGCCGGATCGCTCGTGATCGTGCTGATGTGGGTGTACTACTCGTCGCTGATTCTGCACTTCGGCACCGCAGTCACACGTGCGCTGCTGATCCAGGAAGGTGGCACGATCCGCCCGAGCCGCGGGGCGGTGCGCATCAAGACCGACGTGGTCGAAGACAAGAAGACAGACATCGGGTCCCTCGCATAAAACATCGTACCACTTGCATCACGCAGTACAATTTCCTCGCACGCACCGCCGATGGCACCGTGCACGACGTCGTCGACGAACAGGCGTCCGACTGCTCGGCTGGTTCGCCAGCCGCTCCTCACGGACGGATGCGCCCTCGCCGCACCAACACGCGCGGCCCCTCGGTGTCGAACCGATCGGCATACTCACCGCGAATCGTGTCTCCCGCCACGCGCGCCGTAAACACCGCCACCGTGTCCGCACCGCTCGAACCAATCAAGGTGACCAGGCGCAGTAGATCACCCTCGAGCGTACCAATGAGAAAGCGTCGGAATCCGGTGCGTTCCCGCCCGCTCACCGACGCGCGCGGCGTACCCGGCGACTCAACCCACAGGTCGTACTCGGCGACTTCGCTGAGTGCGGTGACGCCCACCCACCGCGCATCGAGCGGGAAACGATCGCGCTCCGTCACCGTGACCCCGCGCCGTACCAGCGGCAGCGTGCTGCCAAAGAGCCCGAGCCCACCGCGCACGCTGCTGATGAGGCCAGTGCCGCCGAATGGATCGTTGCCGGAACGGTTGTAGTCGTAGAAGTTGGCGTCCACCGCGCCAACACTCACGAGCTGCTCGAAGCCGGGATAAAAGACCGACGGAAAGCCGCCCGAGAAAAAATTGCGCAGTGTGCCGGCGAGCGCGAACTGCGTGGAATCGGAGAACAAGAACCATGGGCCGTTCGGCGTCTCGATCCGAATCGCATACGTGCGCGCACCCGCGCTCGTCGACCAGCTGAGGCGCAGCGTGTCGACCGCGCGGTTGATCGACACCGGCTGCACCGCCACGCCTGCAGCGAGTGACCAGCCGGCCGGTGCCGAAGGCACGCGCGTCTCACCCGTGACTTCGCGACCGTCCGCCGTGCGTACGAGCAGCCGGTATCGAATGCCGGGCTCGATCGTGAGGTCGGCGCGCGGCACGGTGTAGCGCCCGGTTCGTCGAGTGCTGCGGATCGTTTCAACAGCCGAAACACCAGTGGCGTCGTCCTCCCGGAAAAGGCGCACGGTGGCGTTACTGAGCGGTTCGCCGCCGGCCGTTCGAATCGGATCGAGCGGATCGAAGCGCAGCGTGCTGTCAATCGCTACGCGACCCGTCAGCGACGACTCCACCAGAATCACCTGCGCGGCGGCTTCCGGATTGAGCACCGCGTGCACCACGATGCGCGGTGTCGGCGACGCCACATTCTCAGTCGCGATCTCGCACGCACCAAGTACTGGCAACACAAACAGCACCGCGAGCAGACGTTTCGTAGCCGTTACCATGACACGCTCAAACCAATCGTGGGCAGCAATGGAAACTGCGACACCGTGGTGCGCGATGGTGGATTCTTCGCATAGTCGAAGACGTACGTGAACACATTGCGGGCGTTGTACGCATTGATGAGCGACACGTACGGTGCCCATGAACGACGGCCCGCACTCGTGCGCGTCAGGCTCAGATCAAGTCGCTGAAAAAGCGGGAAGCGAGCCGCATTGCGCGCTCCGCCAATCGGTTCGCGCTCGATGTCGCGCTCGTCCGTGGGGAAGCTGTTGGTGACCGGATCGTATCGGCGACGCACGAGTTGTCCTTCCACATCGGTGAAGGGTGTGCCAGTGCCGATTCCCAGGCGCAGACCGTAGCTCCATGTGGACGAGCCGCGATACGAAGCCACGAGATTGATGTTGTGACGCCGATCCTGCACGGGCGCAAACCGA
>JBBRFQ010000176.1:0-7588 GCA_038224035.1 Gemmatimonadales bacterium | reverse complement strand
TCGGCGCAGAATGCTTTGCGCCCGTCACCGCACGCCTGGTTGCTGCGGAACTGTCGTGTATCCAGCACCCAGAACCGCGCCAATGCGCCCCAGGACACCGAGCGATGAATGGCCAGGTCCGCCCACGAGCGCGGACGCGGCACGCGCACCGGCTGATGCTCGTACCACGACTGGTACGCAGCCGCACGCCGCGCGAGAAACGCATCGCGAGCTTGCGCATCCTGCGCGATTTCACCGGCATAGTTGTTGTCGACTTCATGGTCGTCCCATGTCACCACCCACGGACACTGCGCGTGTGCACGCTGCAGCGACGTATCCGATTTGTACTGCGCATAGCGACGGCGATACTCCGCCAGCGTGTTGATCTCTCCACCGTCGTGCTTGCGCACCCGACCATCCGCACCGGCGCCCTCGTAGATGTAGTCGCCCAGATGCGCCACCAGATCCAGACGTTCCGCTGCCAGATGATCAAACGCCGTGTACAGTCCCTGCTCGTAGTTCTGACAGCTCACGAAGGCGAACTGCAGCGACTGCGCGGCCGCCTCGCGCGCGGGCGCGGTGCGCGTTCGGCCCACCGGACTCATGACATCGCCGGTGCGAAATCGATACCAGTACCAACGGGCCGGCGACAGGCCGTCTACTTCGACGTGGACGCTGTAGGCAAGCGCGCGTGTTGCCAGCGCCGTGCCGCGCCGAACAATCGTGGTGAAGGCTTCGTCGTTCGCGACTTCCCACGACACCGCCACATTGTCGTCGCCCATGCCGCCAAAACCATCGGGGGCAAGCGGCTCCGGCGCGAGACGCGTCCACAAAACAACGCCATCCGGCTCGGGATCGCCCGAGGCTATTCCTAACGAGAATGGATCGTCGGCGAATCGCGGTCGCCACGCCACGCGACGCGCGGCGGGAAGGTTCGCGAGCGCCAGGGAGCAGACAGACAAGTCGAGCAGAAATCGACGGCGATCCACACCACACTCCAGAAGAGGGAAGTCACGCCCTCAATACTGGCCGTGCGACTCTCGTGCGTCGAGAGGACCACCCGCGTGTAACAGTCACGAGCCGGCAACAACCACTCCGGCTCCTGACACGCCGCACGCTACTCGCGCTCTCTCACCAACTGGCGATGCAGTACCGCGACCTCGGGCGAGTCCTGCAGCAGCTGCTGGAACTCTTGCTGGAAGCCCGAGCCATCGGTATCGGGGCGCAGCAGTCGTCGCGCCTGGCCGAGCAACTCGGTGGCCTCCTCGGCCGTAACCGGTGGCTGGCCACGATCAAGCAACCGAGAGTCGATCTCGGACACCAGTCGCATCATCGGGCGCAACCATGTGAACCACGGATCATGCATCGCCAGCTGCAGAAACGCCCCGTTCCCCTCGATACGACCGAATACCTTTTCGTAGCGCACCTTTTCGGCGTGTAACAACACGCGATGCAACGACAGCAAGTCGTTTCGCGCGGCGTCGAGCTTGGGCATTACCTCGGCCAGTGCGTCCGCGGCGGTCGGCGATGTATTCGAAGTCTCGTTTTCCATTTTATACATCCTGACAAGTCGTTCGTGGCGCCGACAAGCGGTGCCGGCCCCGCGCACCGCATCATGCAGTGAGCATCACCGGATGCACAGCACCTGAAAACATATCCCCGGAGACGCGTTTGCGCTCCCGGAACAAACGCGCCCGCAGCACCATGATTCGAGTCGCCGCGCGACGGCTACCGTGTGCGGGGACGATCGACGTCCGACTTTCCGGAACGCCCGATTTCCTTCGCCGCGTTGCCGAGGAACGAGCCGGCGACCGTGGTCACCGCCCGAAAGGCCACCGTTCCCGCGCCGCCCTGGCCGGGCTGAAGCTGTCCCAGCACGACCGCTCCGGCGAGCGCACCAGCGAATCGAGGCCAGCCCAGGCGACGGGTCCCGTCTTCATCAAAATCGGTCACCACCCCCATCGTCACGTGCCCGAGTCGAGCGCCGAATCCCGTACAGCCGCACGGCACATAGGCAGGATCGCGATCGAGCGCCGCCGCGACCCCGTGCCTGACCACCTCGATGCTTACCAGCTGTGCCGAGCGCGTCGTGAATCGCCGACCGTACGACTCGGTGTCGCGCGGCCATGTTTCGGGAGATTCGGCGATCTGGTCGTAGCCCGACGACCACAACACCCGCCCCAACGCGACCCAACCAAAAACATCAGCTGTGAACTCCGGCACGCGCTCGATATCCTCAGCTCCGCGCGTTCCGGGGTACGGATCGATTACGCTCACCGCGGCCGAACGCTGTGGCAACCCGAACGGCGTCCGCGCTTCAGGCCCGGGGTGAGCGGCCGCCGCAGCCGAGCCCATCGTGGCGCGCGGCAGCAGCGGCTGCGCGGCCGAAGCATCGAGGGGAACAAGCGCGTACGCCAACAGGCTGATCGCCAGTACACGAAGTGGAGTCCACTGGTGCCGAGCGGCGCCGCGAGGCGACACGTTTGATCGGGTCATGCGGCGAAGCGTCGCTCGGAGCACACCCGTCGAACGAAGACCTTTTCGCACCGCAACTGGTCCGCGCGTAGCAGTGTCTCCGGCGGAGTATTCGACTGAATCGACGTCTGGTTTTGCATGATTCGCACCCTGGCAAAATGTTGCTGGCGCCGCGGCGTACTGTCGACCGCGTGCACCGCACAGCGCACGACGCGGTGAGCATCACCGGAGGCACGTGACAGGAACGCTTATCCCACAAGACGCGTGCGGGTTCCCGGTACAACGCGCCAGCGGCACCGCAAAACGCTGCCGGCAACGCGAGGCGCTACGCTCAGACGGGTCATTGACGACTGCGTTTCGTGGAGCGCAGCCGATACGCACGCTACGAGCGCGCCATCCGACGGACCAGCCAGATCGCCGCCACGACCAGAATCGTGGGAATGATCAGCGCGACAAACAGCTTGACGGCCAGAACCGCCATCAGTCCGATGGCAATCAGCGCGATGACCGGCACACCCAGAATGGCCATGCCCAGAAAAGGGCGGAGCGCGACAAGACGGAATATCGAAGCCAGCATGGACAGCACCTTGTGAGGGGGATGCGTACACTACGCAGTGGGTCGATCCGGGTTTCCGGCTCGACCCGTTCCCGCCCTCGAATGCCCGGCGGCATCGTCGGGGCGCTGTTTGTCCGTCCGCCTTCATCCCACCAGGTCAGCCTCTCCATGCGCGCACCCGTCCGTAGCCGATTCCGCGTCGATCTTGCGGTTCTCGCCCTCCTGATACCACTGGGCGTCTCGCCGCTCGCGGCGCAGACCAAGCCGACGACCAATACCAGCGCCCTCGATGAGGCGATCAACGCCGAGCGATACATCACGCCTTCGCCAGCGCTGGAGCGTCTGGTCACCGCCCCACGTGAACAGAACATCACGTTCGGCGCACCGAACCCGGGCAGTCGGCAATGGTTCCTGCGCAGCGTGAGCGACGGACTGCCCTCGTTGGCGGCGATGGGCAAGCCGTACCACAACCTCGGCGGCTTTCAGGTGGATCGTATCGCGAGCCGCGCTCGTGCGCTGACCACACGTTCCGCCGCCGGCCTCGAACTGCGCAACTCGGAGAATGACAAGGTTGTCAAGGTAAACATTCCGACGGGTGCCCGCGTCGGACCGACCGCGTGGTCGCCCGACGGCACCACGCTCGCCTTCATGGCACTGTTCGACAACAGCACACACATCTATCTCGCCGATCCGGCTACGGGCCGTGCACGGCAACTCACCCGCACGCCGCTGCTCGCCACCCATGTCACGAACATGGAATGGACGGCCGACAGCCGGAGCATCGTCGCGGTGCTGGTGCCCGCAGGGCGCGGCGCCGAGCCCACACCGCCTGCGGTGGCCACGGAACCGCTCGTGCGCGTGAATGACAACAACAAACTCAAGACGCGCACGTACGCGAGTCTGCTCACCTCGCCGTATGACAAATCGCTGCTCACATACTATTCCACGGGCCAACTCGCCGTGATCGACGTGCGCTCGCGCGCCGTACGCAACATCGGCAAGCCGGCCATGATACGCACGCTCAGCGCATCACCCGACGCGCAGCATTTCCGCGTGACCTCGCTTGACGAGCCGTTCTCGTATCTGTTGCCGGTGGCCAGCTTCGGTCAGACGGAAACGGTAATCGACGGTTCGGGCAGATCGCTCGTCGAGCTCTCCAAGCGCCCGTTGCGCGAAGGCGAGAGCACCGATCCCGATCCCGACAATCCGCCCACGCGTCCGGCCACACCGGCCGCACGCAACGCGGCCAACGACACGGCCAAACGCAGCCTGACCTGGCATCCAACGCAGGCTGGCCTGCTGTTCTCGCAACTCGCGCCGGCACCAGCCGCTCGCGCTGGGGCAACGTCCGCGGCGGCCGGTGCAGCTGCCTCCCGCCCCGACTCCGCCGCGCTGGCGCGTCGCGCGGACCGTCTGGTGCACTGGCTGCCGCCGTTCGACAGCACGTCGCAAACGGTGATCTACGAAACCACCAATCGCATCGTTGCCACGCGATTTTCGGACGATGCCAAAATCCTGTTCGTGTCGGAAACGGCCACCGGTGGCGCCACGGAAATCGCGGTCTTCCTCGACGAACCTGACAAGAAGTACACCATCGTTGCACCGCGTCGCGGGCGTGGTGCTGACAGCGCCGCGCGCGGCACGGCACCGACCGCCGCACCGACTACGCCTCCAGCGGCCGGACGTGGCGGTGCGGCGGCAGCGGCCGGCGCGGCCACGCTCATGACCAAGTCCGGACGCCGAGGCGCGCCGAGTGTGATGGTGTCCAGCGACGGTCAGTCGGTGTTTCTACAGGGCTCCACGCCCGACACCACGACGGGTCGGGCACCGCGCGTGTGGGTGGACCGCGTGGCCATTCGCACGGCTGAGCGCACGCGTGTGTACGAGAGCAGTGGTGAGATCTCCGAATCCATCGTCGCCTCCCTCGACGACAACTTCGGCCGGGTCATCGTGAACCGCGAGTCGCCCACCACTCCGTCACAGTCGTTCGTCGTGGACGTGACAGCCAGGAACGCACGTCAGCTCACGAACAACCGAGACCTCTTCCCCGAGGTGTCGTCCGCCATCAAGCGTACCGTTGTTGCCCGTCGCGCCGACGGGTACACGTTCAACGTGCGCGTCACGTTGCCGTCCGATTACAAGGAAGGCACGCGGCTGCCCGCAATGTTCTGGTTCTACCCGCGTGAATATCAGAACCAGCAGGAGTACGATCGCTCGGCAAACGCGCCGGCCGGCGGTGCCACACGTCGCTTCCCGACCTTTGCGCCGCGCAGCATGGCGTTCCTCACCACGCAGGGCTACGCGCTGATCGAGCCGGACGCGCCGATTTTCGCGAGCGATGGGCTGCAGCCGAACGACAACTATGTCGCGGACCTGCGCAACAACCTGGCCGCGACGATCGATGCGCTCGATACGCTCAACATCATCGACCGTCATCGCCTGGGCATTGGCGGACACAGCTACGGCGCGTTCAGTGCCGTGAACGCGATGGTACACACACCGTTCTTCAAGGCTGGCATTGCGGGTGACGGCGCGTACAATCGCACGCTCACACCAAATGGCTTCCAGAGCGAGCGTCGTGACTTCTGGCAGGGACGCGAGACGTACCTCGCGATGTCACCGTTCCTTTACGCCGACAAACTCAACGGCGCGCTGCTCCTGTATCACAGCACCGACGATCAGAACGTAGGTACGGCGCCGATCAACTCCGAGCGTCTCTTTCACGCGCTGCAGGGACTGGGCAAGAACGTCTCGCTGTACATGTATCCGTACGAAGACCACGGCCCGGTCGCGAAGGAAACCGTGCTCGATCAATGGGGCCGATGGGTCGCGTGGCTGGATAAGTACGTGAAGAACGCCGGCAAGACGGATCCGAAAAAACCTGTGGCCATGGAGAATCAGCAGTGATGATTGCCAAGATTGCCTCGGCGGCGATCGGTGCGGCCGTCGTCGGAGTGCTGAGTGTCTCCCCGTGGTCGCCGCGCGCGACTACGCTCGCCGGTCGCACACTCGCGACGAATCCGCACAGCGGCGACTTCAGCGCCGCGCAGCAGGACGTGGCCGTGCGCTACGTGACCACCGGTGATGGCAGCAAGGCGCGCTATCGGGTGCGGGAGCGATTGCTCGGCCGCGAACTCGACAATGATGCTGTGGGCGAAACGTCCGCCATCACCGGCAGCATTGCGCTCGACAAAGCTGGTGCCATCGTGCGCGGCGCGTCGGGTTTCGATGTGAACATGACCGGACTCACCAGCGACGAAACACGTCGCGACAACTACGTGCGCACGCGTCTGCTGGTGACCGATTCGTTTCCCACCACCAAACTCGCCGTGACCGGCGTGCGCGGGTTGCCCGCTCCGCTCCCCACGAACGGACGCGTGCAGTTCCAGCTACTCGGCGATCTCACGGTGAAGGGCGTCACGCGCCCGACCACCTGGAACGTGACCGCCAACGTGGCCGGCGATCAACTTACCGGCACAGCCGCGACGGCGTTCACCTTCGAGCAGTTTCAGCTCACGCAGCCGAAAGTGCGCGTGGTGCTCAGCGTCAACGACACCATTCGTCTGGAATACGACTTTACGATGAAGAAGCAGGCGCGGTAAGGCGCGGATCCGTAAAACAAAGAGACTAGGTGAACAGCTCACCGAGCAATGTGAACAGCCCGGCGCCGCGCGAACGTTCGCCGTCGTCGGGCCACACCGTGTGGCGGCTTCCAGGCATCGCGTCGGCACGAATGCGCGTTATGCGCTCGTTTTCGAGACGCCGGCGTTCGTCGGCCAAGGCAACCGTTTCGCGGGCGCGCGCCACATCGAGCCCGCCCCGTCGTACAAACTCAAGCAGCGCCGGAAGTTCATGCGCATCGAACCAGGTGCCGTGCTGCTTACACACGTCTACCACAATCCCTGAAATCCGCGCGTAGTTGACGCGGTTCATGATCGTACTGCAGGCAGGGCACGTGCGATAGCGCACCGCAGCCTTGCCCGTGCCCTTCGCGCGGGACGCCGAGCGCGCTCCAACCCCCGGCGCGAGCGCGAGGAGAATTGCATCGTCCGCGTGACTGGCAATGAGTCGCTCAACCGTCTCTCGGCCCAGCCACAGGCCGAAGCACAAGCGGCAGTCGGCGAGCATCAGCGGGCCGCCAATCGTGGCTGGCGGCCAAAGCATCGCACATGCCGCGCTTTCAGATTCGGCGCGATCATTGCTCGCGCAGGCCAGCACGGAGGTGGCCGCTCACGTCAGGCGGCCGGCAGCGGCAGCGGCGGCGGCGCAAAGTCGAACGCGAACTCCGGCTGATGCCCCGCGGGAGACCATCCGGCCATCCCCGGCGTCCAGACCAGACGCGTGCCCTCGATCATGCCGTTGGAAATGGCTCGCTGCAGATGCGGGAGGGTCCACGGGCCCTCGGCGGGCGTACCCGACGGGCTGGATGAGGCCGGAGCGATGTACCACCACTGCCGAGGCAGCAGCGTTTCCATCGTGAAGGGCGACCGCGTCTGGGGGGTCGTGGAAAGCAGGAGGGACATGCAAAAACACTCCGATCAGGTTTCGGCAGCGCCACGAGTTCGCAGCGCCCGCGAA
>JBBRFQ010000175.1:0-7608 GCA_038224035.1 Gemmatimonadales bacterium | reverse complement strand
CGGGCGCAGCTTCTCCGAAATCGCCGCCGAAAGTCGTAGCCAGCACAAGTCGCAGGGCTTCGGCGTGCTGCAGCGTCGTGGTGTGCAGTGGGACTATCTGCGCCGCGAGGCCTCACGGGCCAATGCGCCCGCCGACGCGCGTCTCGAAGGCTCGTTGTTCGATGGCATCGACACCTCGTGGACGGCGCTCACGCAACGCAGCGGCAATCCGCGCACCATCGCGCTCCTCGACAGCGCCGACGTCGCGTTTCGTGCGGCGCGTGATGCGTATCGTGCCACCGCGCCTGACGCCACGGTACCGTGGCTGGCGCGTGGCGTGCGACTCGTACGCGAGGCGCGTAATGCCATCGGCGCGCGACCACCGCTGCGGCATGCGGCGATGCCCGGGTTCAGCGGCAGCCTGATCAATGCGACGGGCCTGCCCATCGCAGACCGTGCACCCGTGGCACCGTTTGCCGATCCCGCACTCTGGGACGCGCTGACGCTCACAGAGCAACGGGCGTCGCTCGCCTTGGTGTTGGCGTCGGGCGTCGCGGTGGAAGCCACTGCGCCGCGACAACTGCTTCCCGCGAGCGAGCCGCGAAAGCCGTCGGCGCCGGACACCATGGCGGTCACAGTCAGCGTGTACAATCGTGGCCGGCAGTCGCTGCTGCTATCGGGAGTTGGAATCAACGGGGCTGAGCGAAGCGAGCGCCCCGACTTGCTGGCACCGGACAGCGTGCTGAGCGTCAGGCGCGTCGCACGCTCGCCGCTGATCACCATGCCATGGTGGCGCAGCAACGGGCGTGAAGGCACCTACTTTCGCGCGGCGATCGATGCGCGTGACGACGCGCAGCGCCAGCGGCAGAGTGAACTCTCGGCGATTGCGGCGATTGAAATTGCGGGCGTGCCCGTGCACGTGCGTGTTCCGGTGGTCAACCGGTTCGCCGATCCGGTCAAGGGCGACCAGCAAGTGCCGGTGGCCGTGGTGCCCGGCATTACCATCGGGCTCGATCGTGTCGTTGAGTACGCACGGGCGGGCGTGCCGATTGACCGTCGGTTGCGCGTGAACCTGTTGTCGTCATATCCCTCGGCGCAGACCGTCTCGGTTGTGTTGCGACTGCCCGATGGCCTCGTCGCAGATTCGGCGGTGCGCGAGCGCACGTTGCAACCTGATGTTGGTCAGAGCGTCACGTTCACGCTGCGCGGAACACTGCCCGAAGGCATGCACGAACTCAGCGCGGTGGCCATGCACATGGGGCAGGGAGCCGTGGCGGGCTATTCCACCATCAACTACGACCATATTACGCCGCAGCGCAGCTATGGCGCATCCACCATGTATGTATCGGCGGTGCCGGTGGAAGTACGCGCGGGCACGCGCGTCGGCTACATCTCCGGTGTCAGCGACGATGGTATCAGTGCGCTGCGCGCACTCGGCATCCCCACCGATGAACTCGATCCGGCACGCCTCGCGTCAACCGACCTGTCGCGTTACACCGCCATTGTCATCGGGCCGCGCGCCTACCAGGTGAGCAGTGCGCTGCGTGCAGCCAATGCGCGGTTGTTCGCCTGGGCACAGAACGGCGGCACGCTCGTGGTGCAGTACGGACAGACAGAGATGCAGGAGCCTGGGGTGATGCCGTTCCCCGTGCAGCTCACACGTCCCGCCGCCCGCGTGACCAACGAGCACGCCGAGGTGCGCGTGCTCGATGCCAACGCATCGCTGCTGCGCGTGCCCAATCGCATCGGCGAAACGGACTGGCGGGCGTGGGTGCAAGAGCGGGCGCTCTATATGCCGAGCACGTTTGATGCTCGCTATCGCGCACCGCTTGGCATGAACGATCCCGACGAGCCGGAGAATCGTGGGGCCGTGCTGTCCACACCGCTGGGGCGCGGGCTGTACGTGTACACGACGCTCGCGCTGTTCCGGCAATTGCCGTACGGCGTGCCCGGTGGCGCGAGACTACTGGTGAATCTGGTGAGCGCGCGCGGGTCGGATGCGCCGGCGCGATGATCGGGTTGCCGGTAGAGTGTTGATGTCAGGGTGTGATCGGTGGGCGCGGATGGCGAGATTTCGCAGCATGCCCTTCTCGCTTTCAGGTTATTCGCGCGCCGCACTGTGGAGTGCGCTGCCGCTGTTCGTTGCGTGTACGCACGGCACCACGCCCTCGGTTGCGTCGCTGCCGCCGAACCCGGTGTGCACATCGTCCACCTTCACGCGGATCTCCGGCATTCAGGGACGCGGCGAGGTGTCGCCGCTGGTGGCGCAATCGGTCACCACTGAAGGCGTTGTGGTTGGCGACTTTGAGGGGGCGTTGCCGGCGCTGCGGGGCTTCTACATTCAGGATGCCGTGGGAGACAGCGACCCCGCCACGTCAGACGGACTGTTCGTTTTCAATGGCGACGCCGATAGTGTGTCGCTCGGCGACCTCGTACGTGTCACGGGCGTCGTGGAGGAAGTCGATCAGCAAACACGCATCGGCAACGTGTCGGCCATGGTGCGGTGTGCCGATGGATTCACCGTGAATCCAGTGAACCTCACGCTACCCACCGCGTCGGCCACGGAGTTCGAAGCCTACGAAGGCATGTACGTGCGGTTTCCACAGACGCTTGTCGTGACCGAAAGTTTTCAGCTTGGTCGTTTCGGCCAACTCGTGCTGTCGTCCGGCGGCCGACTGCTTCAGCCCACCCAACAGTTCAGCCCCGGACCGGAGGCGGCCGCGCTGCAAGCGGCCAACGCGCGCAACCGGTTGATCGTGGACGACGGCACGAACGCGCAGAATCTGGATCCGATCCTCTTCGGCCGGCGCGGCGCCGCGCTCACCGCGTCAAATACCGTTCGTGGCGGTGATGAAGTGCGTGGCTTCGTTGGCGTGATGACGCACACCTGGGGTGGACAGTCGTCCAACGGCGTGGCGTACCGCCTGCGACCGACGTCACACGCGCTCAATCTTGCGCCGCAGATTGAGAGCACCAATCGTCGTGCGGATTCGCCGGCGGCGGTTGGCGGCACACTGCGCGTGAGTGCGTTCAACGTGCTCAACTACTTCAATACGTTCGGCACCGGCGCGTGTGCGCTCGGCGATTCCGGCGCGAGCACTGATTGTCGCGGCGCCGCGAATGCGGCCGACTTTGAACGGCAGGCCGCGAAGATTGTCAGCGCCATTCGCGCCCTCGACCCCGATATCCTCGGCATCATGGAAATCGAGAACGATGGCTACGGCGCGACGAGTGCCATTGCCGACCTGGTGCGTCGCCTCAACGACGCGACGGCGCCGGGCACGTTCGCGTTCATCGACGCCGACGAACGCACATCCACGCCGAACGCACTCGGGACGGATGCGATCAAGGTGGGGTTGGTGTACAAGCCGGCGCGCGTGTTGCCGACAGGACGCACTGCGGTGTTGGCCACGCCGTCCTTTGTCACCGGCGGTGACTCGCGTCCGCGGACGCGGCCCTCACTCGCACAGGCCTTCGCGCAGCCTGATGGCGAAGTCCTCGTGGTGAGTGTGAATCACCTCAAGAGCAAGAGTGGCAGCTGCGACACTCCGGATGCCCGTGATGGACAGGGGCAGTGCAACGTGGTGCGCACGAACGGTGCGCGCGAGCTCGCCGACTGGCTGGCCACCGATCCGACCGGCGTGCGTGATCCCGATGTGCTGCTCATCGGTGATCTCAACGCGTATGCGAAGGAAGATCCGGTCACGATGCTGACGTCACGCGGCTTCGTTGACCTGGAATCCTCGCGCGGCCTCGGGGCGCACTATTCGTATGTCTTCGACGGTCAGTGGGGCAGTCTCGATCACGCACTCGCTTCACGCGCTCTCGCCGCGCAGGTGACCGGTGTGACCACCTGGCACATCAACGCGGACGAACCCACCGTGCTCGGCTACGAGTCGGCGTTCAAGAGCGCGGCGCAGCGCGCATCGCTGTATGCACCGGACCCGTATCGCAGCTCGGATCACGATCCGCTGCTCGTGGGAATGACGCTGTCACGTGCGAGTACGCGAAGCGGTACGCCTTGATCGCGACCGACGCGACGCGACGCCATCGCCGCATTCGTACCGTGATGGCGTCTCTCGCTCGGTGCAACGCTACGGTTTGATCGCGAGGTTGTTGACGATCATATAGCCCGTGGCCTTCGACGTGGCGACTTCGCTGGCCAGCTGCTTTTCAAACTCCGTCTTCACGCTGCCATTCAGAGTAACGGTCTTCGTGGCTTCGTTGGTGTCAACGTTGATGTCGGTCGCGCCCAAACGCGTGTCGGCAAGCAGCGCGGTTTTCACTTCGCCCGTTTGCATCGCGCCTTCCATTTTCGTGCCCGCGGCGTCAGCGGCCTGTTCTGATTTTTCAGCCGCAATCTCCGCGTCCTGCTTCACGCCGTCAGCCGTGTTGCTGCATCCGGTTGACAGGGCAAGCAGGGCAATCGCGCTCAATACCGTGACTCTTCTCATGTGATCTCCCGAAGGGGGTGGAGGTGATGCGAGCTCAGCTTTTTACTCATACCCGACGCGCCTGCACAGTTGTTCCTCCTCAACCGAACATGACCGTATTGTATGTGGTCTTACCAGAATAGCCATCTCGCTGTAGCGTTGCAGCGACGAAGCTACCTGTTCTCCAACCCCCCCGTCCATGTTGCGTCCCGCGGTATTGCTCGATGCTTCCATGACCGTGCACGACGCAAGAGGTCGCCTCGCGCAGCACGGACTCTGGAGCGACTCGTCAGAGAGCGCGGCACACGCGGTGATCCGCACGTACCTGGAACGGCTGAGTTCGGCGCACGCCCGTGCTGCTGCAGCCGCACCCGGTTCGTCTGCGCCTCCGGATATGTCCGACGCCATTCGCGCGCTGCAGCGTCCGCTCCGCGATGGGCGTGTAGCGGTGCGACGCCAAGAGGCGCTCACCGTATTCTGGTACGCGTTTTCCGCCGAATCGGTGCTCGAGGCGTTTTCTGTCTTTCCGGCCGATCTGCGCGTGGTCGATGCGCTGAATTTGCACGAGAGCGGAAGCGTGCCCACGGCGCAGGCTGATGATATCGCAGCGTCTCAGAGTGCCTCGCGCGATTTTTCCGGCGTGGTGCTGCGCGGTGCGGAGTTTGTGGCAGTGTCCGAACCGAAACAGTTTGCAAAGACGGCCGCGCCTGAGATGCCGGTCGGCAGTGAATCCGGCGGGTCATCGCGTAGCGCAGCCGAGGGCGATCGTTCTCCTCGGCCAAGCATGACGGCGCCGCCGTCTGGTGCCGCCCCTGCGCCGCCACCGCTCGCGAAACGGCCGGCCGCGTCACCCGGAATGCCGACACGTCAGGATGCTGAACCCGCCGCCGAGGCTGTCCCTGTCGAGGTGACCGCGTACCCGCGGGTCGAACACCCCGAGCAGGTAACCGTCGGTGTGGCGTTTGATTTCATCATCGGACTTGGCAGTACCGTCATGGCCGGTCAGACGGACGCGGGGCCGATGGTTCTCACTGCGCCAACGGGCGCGACGTCGCTCGCGGTCGACATTCAGGTCGTGGCCGACGGATTCCAGGCGCCGAACGGCTGGCGACATGTACTCCATGTGGCTGTGGCCGACCCGTTCAGCGCGGCAGTAACACTATCGCTGGTTCCCGATCTGCAAGACACGCCAATCAAGGCACGTGCGATCACCGTACACTATGCGTACGACGGCGTGACGCGCGGTTCCATCACACGTTACCTCGCGGTCGTTATGCCGGGCGTCGTGATGCCAGCGGCGGACTCACGCGGCATCGATCTGTTGCAGCATCAGCCGGCCGCTCCTTCGATCAATGTGTCAGCGTCAACACACGTACCCGATATTGAACTCAACATCGCCAAGGCTGACGGTAACGAGGCGAGTGGCACGTTTCTCTGCACGATGCGCAACGCACATGGCATTCCTGTACCCGACGCGGGCATCCCGATTGATCTCGGCAACGACCCACGCACCTTTGCGCGTCAACTGATCGACGAAATGCCGCGCAACGACGGAGGTGAGTTGTTGCAGTTCATGGTAGAGGGTTCAGGCGATCTCATCGCCAGGCAACTGCCGGCAGAGTTCTGGCAGATGTTGCGCGATGTGCATGCCGTCGTAGGAGACGCACGCGCGATCACCTTGCAGCTGAACAGTGCCGATCCGTACGTGCCCTGGGAACTGGCACTCGTCGACCCACCGCTCGACCCGACGCGTGTCCCGATTCTCGGGGCACAGGTGAGCATGGGTCGCTGGATTCTGGGCAACGGGGCTGTTGCGTCGCCGCCGAGAACGTCGCTGCAGGTGCGTTCGTTCGCGGTGATGGCAGGCATGTATATGGCCGCGACCTCGGGACTCAAGAAACTGCCCAAGGCGGAAGAAGAAATCACCGAGCTTGAAACAGCGTACAGGGACCGCGGCGCAATTCGATATGACTGTACCGCGCCCGCGCTCAACTCGTTGCTCAGCGCCGCGGTTGGCGGCGGGGCGCAACTCGTGCACTTCGCCGGGCACGGCCAGGTGGACCCATTGCGCCCGGGTGATGCGGCGCTGTTTCTCAGCAATGGTTCGGCGATCAATCCCATGCTCTTTCGCCGCACACCACTCGGCCGCAACAACGCGCCGTTCATGTTCCTGAACGCGTGCATGGTCGGTGTAGGCGGCGATATGCTTGGCGATTACGGGGGCTTCCCGGGAAACTGTCTGGCCGGAAACTTCACCGGATTCGTCGCTCCGCTGTGGGCGGTGAATGATGTGATCGCGAAGTGGGTGGCGCTTGAGTTCTACCGGCAAGCCATGGCGACGCCGGCTCGACCGGTGGCAGAGATCATGCGCGATGTGCGACAGGCGTACGCACAACATCCCAACGCCTCGTCGTATCTCGCCTACGTGTACTACGGCAATCCATTTCTTACCCTCACGTAGCGGTCGCGACGCGCGATTCCGGCGCGTCGGCCGGATACTGCGGTTCGGCATTTCATCTGGCGCTCATCAGCGCGGGAGTTCGTCATGGAACCACTCACCGGCGGCGCCGAACGCGTCTCCCTCGGCGGCAATGTTTCACTCATCGCGCCGGGATTGAAGGGAAACGCGCGTTTGCTCTCGGGCGCCGTCGGCGACGTGCGAGCCGCGGAAGAATCATCGGACCTGCTCGACGAAGCGCTGGCGCGCGCCGAGATGCGCGGGCTGCGCACGGTCGAGATCCGCGCCGCGCAGGTGCCCACGCCACCGGCCGCCGAACTTCGCGACTCCCGCGGTGATGACGCACTCATGCTCGAAGTGCCAGACCTCGGCGAAGATGCGGAACAGGTTGTGCTCTCCGTGGACGAGGCCGGCGCGATGACGTGGCATTTCGCTACCGACGTGCACACCGTTGACGATGTCGACGACGTGCCAGCGCGCACGCCGGCGGGCGGTGCCGGCACCATGCGCGGCGCACAGACGCGTCGTTTTGTCATCAATCGCAGCGTACCGCAGACCGATGCACATGACGAGGGTACCCATCGCGCGCTGTTTGGCGCGCTCGGTCGCAAGCTGCTCAAGGTGCTCGTGTTTCCGGTGAGTGATGCACTGCTCAACAAGCCGGCACGGGTGCTCGCCGAACGGTGGGAAGCGAACAACCGCACGTATGGCCTGCGTCGCTTCACGCCCGACAACTAT
>JBBRFQ010000174.1:0-7634 GCA_038224035.1 Gemmatimonadales bacterium | reverse complement strand
GGCGGCAACCTGTACGGGGCAGCAGCTCGCGCGAACGTGGTGCCGGAGCCGACCACCTACGTCATGATGGTGATGGGACTGGTCGGTGTGGGCGTCATGGCGCGTCGTCGTCGCGCCTGACGTTCTGTCCGGGCCGCACGGGTCAGGCGGCTCATTAGGAAAGACTGGCCTTGGGCGGCCGCGGGGTGAACATTACAGGGATCCTTCCCTCCTCCCGGCCCGCCCATATGAACATCACATTGAAGGTGAACGGCCAGTCGCGCACGGTCGATGTACCGTCCGACATGCCCCTGCTCTGGGTTCTGCGCGACGAACTGGACCTGAAGGGCACCAAGTTTGGCTGCGGTGCGGCCCAGTGTGGTGCGTGCACGGTACACGTCAACGGCGCGCCGACCCGCTCGTGCGTCTTGCCGGCCACGGCGGTGCAGGGCGCTGACATCAAAACCATCGAAGGGCTCTCGCCCGATGGGTCGCACGCGCTGCAGCGAGCCTGGGATGAACTCGATGTGCCGCAGTGTGGCTACTGTCAGGCGGGACAGCTCATGTCGGCGGCGGCGCTGCTGGAGAAGAATCCCAAGCCCAGCGACGCGGATATTGATTCCGCGATGAATGGCAATCTCTGTCGCTGCGCCACGTACCTGCGAATTCGTCAGGGTATTCATCGCGCGGCCGAGATGTTGTCTGCGCCCACGCCGTCGGGCGTGTCGCGCAACGGCACTCCCGCAGATGTTGCATCCGCTGCGATGCCATCGACCACCACTCGCTGAGCCGGAGACCGCGATCATGACGACCCCGATCCTGCCCGTCTCCCGTCGCGCATTTCTGCGCGTGTCCGCCATTGCCGGCGGCGGCTTATTGCTCACGAGCGTATTCGAACCGCTCGACGCGGTTGAAGCACTCATCGCGCCGCGCGGTGACGGCCCCCTGCCTTCGGCTGATGATCCGCGACTGAGTGCGTACATCTCGCTCACGCCCGATGGCGTGGTCACGATCATGGCCAAGAATCCGGAGATTGGCCAAGGCGTGAAGACGATGCTGCCAATGTTGATCGCGGAAGAGCTCGATGTGTCGTGGTCACAGGTGCGCGTGCAGCAGGCCAGCCTCGACACGAAAAACTTTCAGGGGCAGACGGCGGGTGGCAGCACGGCCACGCCGAGCAACTGGTTGCCGATGCGCCGTGTGGGTGCGGCGGCGCGTGCGATGCTGGTGGGCGCGGCCGCGCAGCAGTGGAATGTGCCCGCGGCTGAATGCACCACCGAAGCGGGTGTGGTGCATCACCGCGCAAGCAGTCGCTCGCTCACGTACGGTGCGCTGGCTACCGCCGCGGCGTCTATGACACCACCCGATCTGGCCACGGTACCGCTCAAAGATCCGAAGAACTTCAAGATCATTGGTCAGCGCGTGCGTGGTGTGGACAATGCGTCGATCGTCACCGGCAAGCCGCTCTTTGGCATCGACATCACGCGTCCCGGCATGAAGTACGCGACGTTTGTGAAGTGCGCCGTGTTCGGCGGCAAAGTGGCGAGTGCGAATGTGGATGCGATCAAGCGTCTGCCCGGCATCACGCACGCGTTCGTCGTTGAGGGCGGTGACAATCTCGGCGGACTGCTGGGTGGTGTCGCGATTGTCGGTGACAGCTGGTGGAAGGTGCAAACGGCGCGCAAACAGCTTCAGGTGCAGTGGAATGAAGGGGCCACGGCCTCGCAGAGCAGCGCCGGCTTTGCGCAGCAGGCGAAAAGTTTGTTCGCCGCCGCGCCGCAGCGCAGCATTCGAAACGACGGCGATGTTGACGGGGCCTTGGCGAGTGCGGTAAAAACCGTGGAGGCGGAGTACCACTATCCGTTCATCGCACACGCGCCGCTCGAGCCGCAGAATTGCACGGCGCATTTCGACGGTGGCAAGCTGGAGATCTGGGCGCCGGCACAGTTGCCCGACAGCGGGCGTCAGCTCGTGGCGCGCACCCTCAGCATGCAGCCCGACGACATCACGGTACACATCACCCGTTCCGGCGGTGGATTCGGTCGACGCTTGTACAACGACTTCATGGTGGAAGCGGCGTGGATTGCGCGCGAAACCGGTGTGCCGGTCAAGCTGCTGTGGACGCGCGAGGAGGACATGCAGCACGACTTCTATCGTCCCGGCGGGTTCCACAAGTTCCGCGCCGGTGTTGATGCGTCTGGCGCGCTGACCGCGTTCTCCAATCACTTCGTGTCCTTTGGTGAAGGCGAGCGCTTTACATCGAGTGGCGATATTGGAGCCACGGAGTTTCCCGCACGTTTTGTCCCCAACTTGCGCATCGCCAGTTCGGTGATGCCGCTCGGCGTGCCGACAGGTGCACTGCGCGCTCCGCGCAGCAACGCGCTCTCATATGCGTTCATGGGCTTTCTCGACGAATGCGCGTACGCGGCCGGCAAAGACACCGTGGAGTTTCTGCGCGGTGTACTGGCGAATGTGCAACCCACGCCCGCGCCGGAGCCCGGCGGTCGCCCGCAGCCGCAGGGTCTCGATCCGGTGCGCATGCGCGGGGTGCTTGATCTTGTCGCCGAAAAGTCAGGATGGGCGCGCCGCGCGTCGCTTCCCAAGGGTACCGGCATGGGCGTCGCGTTTTACTTCAGCCACCGTGGCTACTTCGCCGAAGTTGCTCAGGTGACCGTGAGCAAGACCGGCGACGTGAAGGTGGACAAGGTGTGGGCGGCGGGTGATGTGGGCAGTCAGATTATCAATCCCAGCGGCGCCGAGCAGCAAACGCAGGGTGCGGTGCTCGATGGTATCGGTCAGGTGCTCGCGCAGGAAATCACGATTGAAGGCGGACGCGCTGTGCAAAGCAACTTCCACGACTTCCCGCTGCTGCGACTTACGCAGGCGCCGCCGGTGGAAGTGCATTGGAATCTCACGGATAACTCGCCCACCGGAATCGGCGAGCCGGCACTGCCGCCGATTGTGCCTGCCGTGACAAACGCGATCTTTGCGGCGACTGGCAAGCGCGTGCGTTCACTGCCACTGTCCAAACACGATTTGAGCTGGTCGTAGCGTTCGCGTGGGCGCGTTGCAGTTGCGACGTGCCCACGGTGTAAGCCGCGCTACGGTGTGGTGGTCTTCGCGCCGGCGTCGTGGTTGCCGATGAACTCATCGACAATGCGGCTGACCGCGTCGCGCATGGCCGGTGTGGCCGGCGCATTCTTGATCGCGGCAATTAACGCGTTGCTGTGATTGACCGCGTCGCCTGACAGTGTGAGGTAACGCGAGCGGTCGTTGGCCGTGTGTGCCGCATCGAGCGCGATGGCCAGCGCATTGATGCGTTCGCGTTCTGCGGTGATGGTTTTGCGCAGCGGTTCGCCGCCAACGCGCGCGGTTCGCACGAGTCGTGTTCCCGGTGCACCGGCCAGCGACAGCGCAAGTGCCAGGTCTCGCAGTTCAGCGCCCGCCATCCACTGCGTTGGCGGCAGCTTCATGCCGCGCGCACGGAACGGCAGCGTGGCGTTGTCGTGCGCGAAGGGGCCATCGGGTGGGTCAACAAGCCACAGATGCACCATGGTCAGACGCTGACCGGGCAACGCCAGCATCGGATGTTCATGCCACGCATCGGCGTCGCCATCAAAGCCAGCCGGATCAGATGCCTTCTCGGGCACGTGATAGCCGTACGCGGCACCCACCAGCTCAACCGTGTCGCCAACGGGTGAGAACATCAGCATCGAGGGCTTCGCAATTTCAAACGTCGCGCGCTGGATGAGCGAGCGATTCACGTAGTGCACACCCTGCAGTGGCACATCGCCAAGCAGCGGCGAGTAGCCGGCCGCGATCGCTTTCGCCGGTGTGTTCAGACGTGCGATGACGGCGCGTGCGGAGTCGATCTGCGCCTGGGCACGTGCGGTGAGTGCCGCCGGCGCATGCGCACCGTGGGCGGCATGATCGTGCGCGCCCTGTGCAAACAGGGGGACCGTCAACAGCGGTGACGCGACCAGCGTCAGTGTGACCAGCGTGAGTGCGACCAGCGTGAGGGTGACCAGCGTGAAACGCTTCAACGGCGTGGGCTCACGCCGCGCTTCCTCACTCGCACGCCGTGCGACGCACTCACGGTCGGTCATATGGCTGGCTTCGGGGCGACAGTTGGACATCAGGAGACCTCAGGAAGAACGTGAACAGCCAACGTGTCGCCACGGCGCACCTCGCAAATCGACACTAAAAGCGTCAGCGACGCAACACGCCCGCGAGCAGCAGGTCGAGCGTGCGATCCACATGAGCGGCCAGCACCTCATCCGATGTACCCCGCTCCGCGACAAACTGCATCGCGAGTCCGTCCGCAATCGTGGTCAGCGCGCCCACAAGCGGTCGCCGGTCGGCCGCCGACAGCAGCGATGTGTTCAGCTCATGCGGCGGAATCGCGTGCACCGCTTCCAGGTACGCGTCGAGCACTTTGAGCTTGGCGTCGACCAACTCGTCAAACGTTTCGGCTCGGCGTGAGAGCGTTCGGGCGGTCGCGGGAGACGCCGTCGTCTCTCCGACTGGCGCCAGCATCCGGGCCGCCGGTGTGTCCGTCTGTCGCCCACGCCAGACGGCGGCGGTGTCGGCGGTGAGCTGCGGGTTGACCATCACGTCCCAGAGGCCGGGATTGTGCGCGGCCCATATGGCCTGCGCGCGCACCACCGCACCCAGCGCCGGCCGCGTACCGCGATCCTTCTCGGCGTCGTAGGCGCGCTCCAGGGCCGACGCGAGCCGACGATTCCCTTCCGCCGAGACAGCCGCCAGCAGCGTGACCCGGTCGGGGAAATGGTGCAGGGGCGCGGCGTGTGTGAGCCCCGCCGCCTCGGCAACCGCACGAATGCCCACGGCCTCAGCGCCAAACGCGTTCGCGCGTGTGGCCCGACCAACGGTCGCCGTGCTCGGCGCGGGACCGGAGACGAGGGAGATCGCGGCGTCGACCAGGCGGGAGCGGGCAGAGGTGGGTCGGGTATCGCTGATGCCAGGTGATGTCATCCGGTCAATCTCGCGAGGGTGTTGTACAATGTCTACCGTATCGCCATTGTGCCCTTGTCGGGTCGCGACTCGTCGTGTCCGCGACACTGCGACACTGCGGCACTGCGACACTGCGGCGCTTCGACGTGGCGATCGTCGCTACCCCCTCAACTCTGTGCTGCGTGCCGTGCGTGAGGTCAAAATGCTGTCCATCCTGAAATGCTTCCGGATGCTGTGGATCGGTGCGACGGTCGCTGGGCCGCTCGCGCCGTCGGTTGCCGCTCAGCCCGCCGCGGCCACCAGCTTCGCCGGTTTTGGCGTGACGTACCGCGCGCCTTCCGGGTGGACGCTGTCCGGTCGCGAAGGACGGATTCACGCCTGGGCCAATCCGGCGCAGACCGCAGCACTCGTGATGTACACGGGTCACTTCTCGTCGCTCGCGCTGGCGCTCGGCGATGCGCAGCGCGTGCTCGGCGTGCCGCGCGACGAGGACACACACATCGTAAAGCCGCTAGCGCCCGTGCGATTTGGCACGCGTGCGGGCATGGCAGGCGCGTTGCGCGTCAAGGGTGAGCGCTCCGTGCTCGCGCACGTCGCGGTGGTGCAGCTCGACGATTCAACCGTGCTCGGTGCCGTGGCGCTGCTGGATGGCGCGGCGAGTGACAGTGCGCTGCAGAGTGCCACAGTCAATGTGGCGTCCGTGCTCACCGCCGCGCAGAGCGGTACCGGCACGCGCGACGCCGCGCTGCAGTCGCGCCTCACCGGTGAGTGGACCGTGCAAGTGGTTCACACCTCGAGCCCCACCGGCGGCGGTTATACCAACGAAGAGTCCTGGACCTTCGCGCCGGCCGGTACGTACGCGTATCGCAAGAGGTTCTCGGTGAGCCTGCCCGGTGCGGCGGTGACCCCGGAAGAGCGCGACGAGCAAGGGACGTGGTACACAGTCGGTGGCGCGCTCGTCCTGCAGTCAAGTGAAGGGCGACTCACGGTTGACGTGCAGTTCAAGAACGACAAACTCGTGCTCGACGGCACCACGTTCAACAAGCGGTAGTCACGCGCGCTGCGGTTGGCCCTTGCACGCGTCGTCGATCGCGGCCCGTCAACCGTCTACCGTAAACCGTGTACCGCCGCCGCGCCGCTCGTCCCCGCATACTGCATCGCAAACTCACGATGCTGCAGCGCTTGCGCCGGCGCCCCGAGTTCGTACGTGGTGCCCGCCGTGCACCACGTCACATGATCCACGGTGTCAAGAATTGCGTTCACTTCGTGCCCTGTAATAACCACCGCACAACCGGTGCTCGCCAACTCGCGGAAAATGAGGCCAAGCGCCTCAACATCAAGCGGCGCGAGTCCGCGAAACGGCTCATCCGCGAGCAGACAACGTGGCTGTCGCACGAGTATCGCCGCCACGTCAGCGCGGCGCCGCTCACCGCCGGAGAGCTTGTCGGGGTTTCGGTCGAGCAGTGGCGCGATACCGACTCGAGTAGCCGCCGCGAGCACATCACCGTTGCCAAACTGCGCACGAAACATCCCGAGCTGCGCGCGCACACTGCTGCGCGTGCTCAACAAATCCCGATCCGGAAGAAACAGGACACCGCGTCGTGCGAGTGCAGCTGCGTTCGCGCGAAACACCGCTTCGCCGTCAACACGCACCACACCACCGTCGGGCTGCAACAATCCGGCCGCGATGCGCAACAACGTGGATTTGCCGGCGCCGTTTCGGCCGAAGAGTGCCGTGGTGCGTCCGCGCACCGCGCGAAGCGACGCCGACGTGAGTACACGCTGCGTACCGCGGGTGATGGCCACACAGTCGGCCATGAGGACTGGCGCGTCCGGTTCGGTTTGTGTCATCGCAGTGCGGTCATGGCGAGCAGCAAGAGGATTTCCGCAACGAAAGGCACCATCATGGCCACGAGTACCACGCGCGTCGGCGTCACGCCGAGTGCGTACAGCAGCGGCTGCTCACTCCGGCGAACAATGTCAATGGCAACGAGGGCCGCTGTCACCACGATCGCCCACGCCGAGTTCCACGCACTGGGGAAAAACGCCGGCTCTTTCGACGCGATCCGCGCCACCGCGATGAGCGTACGCAGCATCATCCACAGCCCCAAGGCCAGTCGCATGTAGGGCCACACGACCTGTCGTGCAAACACTACGCCATCCGCACAAACAACCAACCCGTCGCCCCGAGTCCGATGGCGGTTACAATCCCCCGCACCACTGCCTGCGGCGCGCGGCGCGCGATGCCGGCCGTGGCATAACCGCCCACGACAGCACCCACGGCCATCGCCATCGCGATTGGCCAGTTCACCAGCCCCATCGCCACAAAAATGAACGCCGCCACGCCATTGAAGCACACGGCACCCCAGTTCTTGAGTCCGTTCATCTGGTGAATGTTGGTGAGTCCCATGAACCCAAGCGCGGCCAGCATCACGATACCCGCGCCGGCGCCGAAATATCCGCCGTAGATCGCCACCCCGAACTGTCCCACCAGCAGTCCCATCGTCGGGGGCGCCAGCACGGTCCCGTCGGCGTGCGGGGCGCGCACGCTGCCGCGCGACAGCAACCATCGCACTACCGGCTTTTGCATCGCGAACAGCAGCGTGGCGCCGAAGACCAGCCACGGCACGAGGGACGCGAAGCGTTCCTCACTCGTGACGAGCAGCAGCGCCGCACCCACT
>JBBRFQ010000173.1:0-7667 GCA_038224035.1 Gemmatimonadales bacterium | reverse complement strand
TCGTCGTCATCGCCGCCGAGGTCCTCGTCGCCGAGATCCTCGTCGTCGCCCTCGTCGTCAACATCGTCGGCCCCGTCGTCATCAAGATCGTCGGCGCCATCGTCATCGAGTCCAAGATCATCATCGCCTTCGTCATCGACTTCGACGACGATCGGCGCGGCGGTCTTCTTTCCAGGCGGACGTCCCCGACGGGCCGGCGGACGGCCGAAGATGTCTTCTTCTTCCTCGACATCGTCCTCCTCCTCCTCCGTTTCGGTCACGAACGCATCTTCGTCGTCGTCGTCATCCGAGTCTTCGGCGCTGTCCCACAGGCCGTTGCCGTCTTCCTCGTCGGGAATGCGGTAACTGTCCTCTTCTTCCTCTTCATCGTACGAGGCGCCATAGCCGTCCAGTCGGGCGACCGGCTGATCGCCGTGGGACAACTGGAAATCGTGAAATGCGTCGTCACTGCGCGGCATGACCGCCTCCTCTCGGGTAACGTCGGAAACAACTGGGGATCAAAACCATGCACCCCCTAGTACTCGATTCGAAACGCCGAGTCAAGTCATGCCGAGAGTTTTGATTTGTGACGCCCACCCGAAGGCACCCACCACGGAGGCGTAACTGCCCTCGTCACGCCCCGCCGCGCGCGCTGGAAATCGCCATCGCGATTTCGGCGCGATGTTGGTCGTATTCAGGGAGCTGTCTGGCTTGTTCCGCGTCGAACACGCGCACCAGTTGCTGCTCATACGCCTTCGCCTTGGCCTCGTTCTTGGCGAGGCGCGCGGCGCGGATTCCAAGAATGACGCCGAGCAGGTGGTTCGCGTCCTTTTGCAGAATCGTATCCGACTGTGCCTGTGCGAAATCGGTGAGCCCGGCGACTTCCGCGATCCGACCGGCATGATAGCGACGGTCGTTGTCGATGTTCTCGAGCAACTCATGCGCAGGTAACGCCATGACCGCAAACAGCGCGGCCGAATCGGGCTTGCCGTTTTCAGCGTAGCCCATGATGCGTTCGTACAGCCGGTCGGCGCGCTCTTCAGGCGACATATTCGAGATATCCGGCGCGCGTGGGCCACTGCCCGGCGGGCCCGCCCCGAGTCCGGGGCCGTCAATCGACGGGGTGGCCACCGCGTTCACGGAGCCGTCCACTTGGCTACCTTTGGCGACGCCGAAGTTGCGACCGGCCACCATCGCCACGAGCGCCAGCAGCGCAACAAACGCGACCCCCCATGGCAGCACGCCCGCCAGCCCGCCGCCGCTCGTCGGCGCGCCGACGACCACGCGCGCCACCGGCACCCCTTCACCCGCCGGTGTGCCGCAGCGATGGCAAAATCGCGCGCCGGTAGCGAGGCCAGCGCCGCAGGCGGCGCAGAAACTGCCGGGGCCAAGAGGGCCACCGGTCGAAGAAGCAGGCGAAGCAGTCATGGACCGAGTAAGCTAGGCGAGCGCCGCGCACACTTCCATTGACCGACCGCACGTTCTAGTCTGACAGGACAGCCAGGTCGTGCTGCCCGTTGGTTTCGCCCTTCGCCCCCGGCTCGTGCCCCGCACTCCCCGATCACTCGTGCCCGCCGATTTGAGCGGTGCGACCGCGAGCGACATCCTCGAACTCGCCGAGTCGCAGCAGGTCCGGTTTCTGCGCCTGCAGTTCACCGACATTCTGGGGGTCATCAAGAACGTCGAGATTCCCTCGTCGCAGTTCCGCAAGGCGCTCAAGGGCGACATTCTGTTCGACGGCTCAAGCATCGAGGGCTTGGTGCGTGTGGAGGAGTCGGACATGTTGCTCGCGCCGGACCTCTCCACGTTTCAGGTCTATCCGTGGGGCGATCCCGCCGCGCGCGTTGCCCGACTCATCTGCGATGTGAACCATCCCGACGGGCGCCCGTTTGCCGGCGATCCGCGCTATGTGTTGCGTCAGCAAATTGCCCAGGCGGCAGAGCTGGGCTTTACGATGAATGCCGGCATGGAAGCCGAGTTTTTTCTGTTCAAGGCAACATCCGACGGGGGACCGTCCACCACCACACACGATGTCGGCAGTTATTTCGATCTCGCACCGATGGACCTCGGCGAAGACGCGCGCCGTGCCATAGTCGATGTGCTGGAACAGCTCGGCTTCGAAGTGGAGGGCGCGCATCACGAAGTGGCGCACGGACAACACGAAATCGATTTCCGCTACGCGGCTGCACTGCGCACCGCCGACAACATCGCCACATTCCGATTTGTCGTGAAACAAGTAGCGAGACAGTTCGGCTTGTTCGCGTCGTTCATGCCCAAGCCCGTATTCGGACAAAACGGCAGTGGCATGCACACGCACCAATCGCTGTTCAAGCTCGGTCAGAATGTATTCTGGGATCCGCAGCGCGAGTGGGAGTTGTCGATCACCGCGCTGCACTACATCGGCGGCTTGTTGCGACACGCACGCGCGCTGTGTGCGATCACTAATCCGCTGGTAAACTCGTACAAGCGACTGGTGCCCGGCTTCGAAGCGCCCGTGCACGCGGCGTGGTCGCTGCGCAACCGGTCGCCCATGATTCGCGTGCCCGATCGCCGCGGCAGTGGCACGCGTGTGGAACTGCGCACCCCCGATCCGAGCGCCAATCCGTATCTGGCGCTGGCCGTCATGCTGGCCGCCGGCCTCGATGGGGTGAAAACCGAAGCGGATTGGCGCGAGCCGGTGAACACGAATATCTGGGACATGTCGCACCGCGAACGTCGACGCTTGCGTATCGACGAACTGCCACGCACGCTCGATGAAGCATGCGATGAACTCGAGAAGGACGAGTTGCTCACCAACGCACTCGGACCGCACGTGACCGAGCACTTTCTCGCTGCCAAACGCGCCGAATGGCGTGAGTATCACATGCAAGTCACGCGCTGGGAGCTCGATCGTTATCTGGCGCGGTACTAGACGCGTGTCGGCAACACTCCCCTCCTCGCGACAACGGGAACTCGCCAATCGGCGCTTGCCCTCGGCGCTCGCGGGACTGCTCGCGCTCGTGCTGATCACGACAGGACTCGCGTGGACGTTTCTCGGCTTGTCGCTGCGCAGTCTCGAGAGTGTGTTCAAGGATCGTGTGGAAGCACTCGCGCTCATTCACACGGTCAACGATGAACTGCAACACGCTGTGTCGGACATGGCAGTGAAGGCCGAGCGGGGCACGGTGTCGGCCGACAGCGCCGAGCGAATCGTACGGACTGCGCAGGCGCGCGCCGATTCGTCGTGGACGGCGTACCTCGCCACCTGGTTCACGCCTGCTGAAGCGGAAATGGTGGAGCGCATCACGCCGACGATCGCGGCTGGGTTTGCACAGGCGCAGCACCTCGCCGACACGATTCGAATGAATGATCGTGCGCGACTGTCCTCGTTTCTCGACGGTGCCTTCTTTCCCGCGCTCGATGCGACGAGCGCAGCGCTACGCGAACTTGTCGCGCTGCAGGTGCGCGTCACGCAGGATGCCTACGATGTTTCGCGGGCACGGTTCGGCATTGCGCGTCAGGCGTTCATCGGCGCCGTGGTGGCCGCCTGTGTGCTGATTCTTGTGGCCTTGCTCGCCGGATCACAGCGCACGAACATTCCCGTCCGTCGCTGGGGGCGCTAGCCTCATGCGCGACGCGTTCACCGATCTCTCCCTGCTTCCACGATTCATGCCCCGCACTTTCCCGGCGACCGCTGCCGCGCTGATGGTTTCGCTCGCCGCGTGCGGCGGAGACACGCCGCCCGCGGTGCAACCGCCCGTGGCAACGCTCGGATTCACCAACGCGGCGCCATTGATCGTGAGTGAAGCGGAAGATGTGCATGAAGACGCCGATGCGCGTGTCTGGCTCGCGCTCTACCAGCTTCCCGGGCTGCTGCGTGCGACATTCGCCGAAACGACGCAGGCCGACACGCTGGGCGGTCTTGGCGCTGAACCCGGCCAGTTCCGGATGCCGTTCGCGGTGATGGATGCGCCGAACGGCGGGGTGTTCGCACTCGATGGTGTGGCGCGTCGCCTCGTCGGATTCGCGCGCGACGGTGTTGCCGACTCCGTGTTCAGCGTGCCTGCGAACGTCGATCAGTTCCTCGTGCGCCGCGATACGCTCGGCGCGTGGGTGTCGGCCCTCAGCGAGCGTACGCGCAATGACTCCGTGCCGCTGGTACGCATCACGGCCACCGGTGTCGACACGCTCGCACGCGTGCATGTGCCCAAGGCCACCGTCACGATTCCCATGGGGCAGCGCTCGTACGTCTCGCCGCCGGAATACGCGTCGCGTGACCTGTGGGGACAGCTGGCCGATGGCACCGTGTGGATCGCGCGTGGTGGCTCGCATCAGATCGACTACTGGCTGCCGGACGGCACGCAAACGATCGGTGGTCCGCGCGCCTTCACGCCCATCCGCAGCTCCGAAGCCGATCGCGGGTTGATGCGCGGACTACCCGCGGCCGCGAACGTGCCACTGGAAGCGATTCAGTACGCCGATCAAAAGGGCCCGTTCATCGAAGCGCGAGCCGCTCCCGATGGCGAGGTGTGGACGTGGCGCACACAGACGGCGCCGAAAACGGAGGAGCGATACACTGTGTTTCGCCCAGGGGTCGCGGAGACGCATGACGTGGTGCTACCACTTCATCATCGTGTGGTGGGTCTGGGGCGCCAGTCGGTGTACGTTGCCGAGCGACTCGACGACGGGCGCTGGCGAGTGACGCGGCACGAGCGGCCGCGATTCCAGTAGGGCGCGCCTCGGCGCGCAGGGAGCCCAACGTATGCGCGGCGATCGGCAGATCAGTCTGTTCTCACGGTGCGTGATGGTTGCGGTTGCGGTGAGCTCGAGTGCCTTGGCCGCGTGCAGCAGGCCCGCCGACACCCCACCCGCGACGATCGACGTCCCAGTCGGCCCAACCGTCGTGGAATCAACCGGCGCCGAGTCGGTCGACAGCGCGAGCATCGCGACCGCTCGCGACGCCGCGACGGCGCTCGGACAAGGACTCATGAAGGCGCTGCTCGCACGCCTCGAGACAGGCGGACCCGACTCGGCCCTGGCGTTCTGCGCCGACTCCGCGCAGGCGCTCACAGGGCGCTACCAGTTGACCGGTGTCGACGTGCACCGCACCAGTCTGCGTGTGCGGAACCCGTCCAATGCGCCGGACAGCGCGGAGCTCCGGGTGCTCGAGTACCTGGCTGGCCTCAAGACCGCCGGGACGCTGCCCACGGAGTTCGTGGAAGTGCGGCGGAGCGGTGACGGCAGCCGTGAGCTCAGATATTTCCGACCGGTGATGGTGGCGGCGGGCTGTCTCAACTGCCATGGGGCGGTGGACGGGATAAAGCCGTCGGTTCGCGCGGTTCTGGCGGAGCGCTATCCGGACGACGCGGCGGTGGGTTACACCGAGGGCGATCTCCGAGGCGTGGTGGCGGTGCGACTGGCACTGCCCGCGCGGTAAGGGGGAAGATCGGCGCGGCTGCTCCGACGGCCCGCTCGGGCCGTCTGCTTCACACCTCAGGTCGACGGTTCCAGTCAGCGGTACACGGTTGACGGATCACGCCGAGCGCATCTGTCGCCGCCCTTGACCTGACCACGTACCTGATTTAGTGTTGCCTAAATACCTTTCTAGGGAACACTGATAAATGCTTTCGCTCGGCCTGCTTCGTGAACCTGCGGCTCTCGCCGCGCTGCTGTTGGCGATCGGACTCTCGCCGCCCGACCCCGCCAACGCGCAGCGTCCGCGCACCGCAGACACGCGGTCTGCAGGAACGCCGACCGCAGGAACCGTCGCCGGCACCCTGCGCTCCCGCGACGGCGCGGCCATCGCCGGCGCCCGTGTGCAGCTCGTCGAACTGCAGCGCCAGATCGTCACCGGGGTAGACGGCGCGTTCCGCTTCGCCTCGGTTCCGTCCGGCACGTATCGCCTGTCCGTTATGCGCATCGGATACGCGCCGGCGCTCCACGTCGTGCGTGTCGGCGATGTCGCCGAGCAACTGGTGCTGACGATGGATGAAGGGCGCGTCGAACTCAGCGCCGTGCAGGTGAGCGCGAGTCCGAGCGCCACGACGCCGCTGTCGGCACCGCAGGCCATGGCCACGTTGGGCGGCGAACCACTACGCGAAGCACAGGGACGCTCGCTCGGCGAAACGCTCGAACCGGTCGCCGGTGTGCGCTCCATCAGCATGACCACGGGCATCGGCAAGCCGGTAATTCGCGGGCTCTCGTCGCAGCGCGTCATCACGCTCGATAACGGACAGCGTGTGGAGAGTCAGCAGTGGGGCACCGATCACGCGCCCAATCTTGAAACGCGGGACGCCGAACGTATTGAGATCATCAAGGGTCCGGCGAGTGTGCTGTACGGTTCCGACGCGTTGGGCGGAGTGGTGAACGTGATCGCGCGGGCCCTGCCGGATGCGACGGGGCGCGATGCGTTCATGTCGGCGGGAGTGGCCGCCGTGTACGACGCGAATCTGCGCGGGCCGGAAGCCACGGTCACGCTCGAAGGGGCCGCGGGTGCACTCGGCTGGCGCACCTCGGTGACCGGACGCGCGATGGGTGACATGCGCACGCCCGACGGTGCGCTCGACAACACGCGCAATCGCACCACGAATATGCAGGCGGCAGCCGGCGTGCGCGGACGGTGGGGTGGTCTCGCAACACGTCTGTCGCGGCGGGACGAGCGCATTGAAATTTACGACAATCCCATCACGGTGCCCGGCTACTCGGGCTATCAGCGCATTGTGAGTGATCGCGCGAAAGTGGAATGGCGTGCGCCGCTGGGCGATGGTCGCATGGAAATTGACTTCGCGGGTGAGCGCAACGAGCGCCGCGAGTATGCGGCGGTAGACGACGCGGAACATGTGCTCGGACTCAGCGCGCTCACAGGCACCGTGACCGCGCACTGGTTGCCTGCAGAACGCGAGGCGTTTGGTGGTGCGTGGCAGGGCATGCTTGGCGTGGCCGCGATGGGGCAATCGTTCCAGAAGTCTGGTACGGCGACGCTCATTCCTGATGCCTCGGCGAGCAACGTCGCACTGTATGGGTATGAACAAGCCACGCTCGGCCGTCTGACACTCAGCGTGGGCGGCCGATGGGACGTGCGCTCCGTGTCGGCACGCGACGATTCAGTACTGGCACTGAACGCGACCACACGCCGTTGGAACACGTGGAGTGGCAACGCGGGCGCAGCGTACGCACTGCGCGAGGACATGGCGCTCGTGTTGGCGGTCGCACGCGGATTTCGTTCGCCGTGGTACAACGAATTGTTTGCGAACGGATTTCACGAAGGCACACGCGCGTTTGAGCGCGGCAATCCGTCGCTTCAACTTGAAACATCGCTGAATGTCGATGTGGGTGTGCGTGTGCGGCAGCGTGCGTTCACGCTCGATGCCGGCCTGTACTCCAATCAGGTGCAGCACTACATCTATCTGCGTCCCTTCGGAACCAGTGGGCGCGTATTTGATTCGCTCGAGGTCGTGCAGGGAAACGCCTGGCTGCGTGGCGGTGAGATCTCGGCCACGGTATTGCCGGTGCGGTGGCTCACGCTCGACGCCGGCGCCGACCTCACGATCGGCGACAATCGTTCGGCCGGCATTCCGCTGACGTTCGTGCCGCCGGCCCGTGCGACGTGGGGCGTGCGGCTGAGTGACGCTCGCAGCGCGATGATGCGACGCGTGTTCGGCGAATCGGCGGTGCCGTATCTGCGGCTGAGCGGTGAGACACACGCGCGT
>JBBRFQ010000172.1:0-7671 GCA_038224035.1 Gemmatimonadales bacterium | reverse complement strand
GGTGACGGCACCAAGCTGCGCGGCGGCATCAGCGAGCGAGAAGTTGACCGAGGCGGTCGCGCCAACGGTGACGCGAATGCCGGTGCGCTCCTGCTGCTGGCTGCCGATGCGTCGTACCGTCACGCGGTACACACCCGACGGCAGCAGGCGAATCACGTACGTACCATCGGTCGCGACCGACGTGTTGCGTACCAGTCCCGTTTCCGTATTCGTCGCGGTGACGACGGCGCCGACCAACGGCGTCGCGTCGGCGGCCGTGACCGCACCACGAATGGAGCCGGTGGTTTCCTGCGCTGCCACATCGCGAGATCCCACGAGCGACGCGATGAGCAGGACTGCCGCGCCGACCCACCGGACGATCTGTGTTCTTGTGCGCGCTGCGGCGCGCGGGCGAACCTGAGTTACGAGCACGAAACCTCCGTTACGTCCTGCGGACCGCGCGGCTGCAGTTGCGTCGCGTTGTTGAAGAAGCCGACAATTCCGGTGATGTTGTAGCAGGTGCCGGCGGCGAAGCGGCCCACACCGATGGTTGTGTTTGCGTTACCGTCGAGGCGAACGAGGCCCGCGCCTGATCCATCGTTGATGGGCGCATTGCCGCTGGCGAATGCGCCAACCGTCACGCGCCGAACGCGCACGAGGCGGCCAACATTCGGTGACAGTGGATTCGTCGCGGCGGCCAGTTGCGCGGTGGTCAGCAATGCAGGATCCGGCACCGTGGCCCCACGACGAATGTTGGGCGCGATTCGGGGCGAGACTAGCTGCAACTGCGTGGAGAAGGCGCCGATTTCCGCCGTTACTTGGAGGCTGTCCCCTTCCAGTAACCCCAACGACGTTGGCACACCGAACAGCTGAATACCGCCGCTGGGATCCTGAATGTACAGGTTGTCGTTCGCCGCGCGATATCGGCCCGGTTGCGCCGTGACGATACCGGCGACGGTCACCGTCGTCCCGACCGGATTCTGCTTTGCAATATTGATGCGCACCACGCAACCAAACTTGAGCGGGGTGGCCACAAACGTTTCTTCGTTGCGGTAGATGCTCGGCCGCGCACCACACCAGATGAACTGGTTGGCAATGATGGCGGAACTGCGCACCACATCGAGGTCATGCGTGCCCACGGGGACATCGAGGGCAAACCGACCGTCGGCGCCGGTGGTACCCGATGCCAATATCGTGGTCGTGCCGCGATCGAGCACGCGAATGGTCACGCCCGGCATGATGGAATCGCCGGAGGTCGGCGTGAACACGTTGTTGTTGTCCCGGTCGAAAAAGAGGATACCGGCTACACGTCCGGTGTCCGCAACGGGCACCAGCGGCGCCGGATCTTCAGCGCACGCGGAGGCACTGATCGCCGCGAAGGCGAGCAACACCAGACGTGCGTGTCGCGCTATCGGAGTCATAGGCTGGTTCATGGAGTGACGTCACTGGCAAAGCGCACCTTCACCTGCGCGGTGCCGTTGAACTGAGTGAGAATACCGGTCACGGAGTAGGTCGTGCCCACGGTGAAGTTCGCGCGCGAGAGCCCACGCAGTGGACCCGCCACGCGCACGACGAACGGCGTACCATCCACCGTGCCGTTCACATTAAAAGCCGCGCCTGCACCACCCCCAACCGCCGTGACGGTGAATCCGCTCACCGTGATGAGCTGCCCTTCGCGCGTGCGCGCGATCGCTTCCGCGACGGTCTGCGTGACGGGCGCGACCACAGAACCGTTGCCTGTTCGCGCGATGACCGGGGACCCAAGCTGCAGCTGGCCGCTGAACGCGCCGCGGGCGCCAGTGATTTCCACGGTGTTGCCCAGCATGAGCGTCGCCGAGTCGGCGGTGGGCACCGAGAACGCCGCGATACCACCGGTCGCGTCCTGCACCCAGATCTCGGAGTTGACGTTGTTGGCGCCGCTGGTCATCGCGCCCGGCGGAACAGCAATGCGACCGGCGATGGTGTACGAGGTCCCGTTGACGCCGTCTGTGCGCACCGTCGCGACCGGGGTGATGGCCGCCCCGAGTTCAAGATCGTTCGTATCGCGAATCTTGATCTGTGCCGTCGCGTTGAATCGTGTGAGCACGCCCGTCACGTTGTAGCGATTGCCCACCACGAAGCTGGCCCGCGACAGACCCGTGCCCAGCCCCGCAACGCGTATCTGCAGGATATCGCCCGCCGCGTCTGCCGCAACCACCGTGAACGCGGCACCGGCGCCTGCTGGCACCGAGACGATTGAGAGATTGGGGACGCGCACCAGCTGGCCGTCGCGCGTGAGCGCGGCCGCCTGCGCGGCACTTTGCACCACCGGCTGGGGCACCGTGCCCGCACCAAGATTGGCGATGCGCGTGATGGAAATCTGTGACTGCGCACTGAAGGCGCCCCGCGTTCCCGTGACTTCGAGCCGGTCGCCAAGTCGATAGAGTGCGCTATCCGCCGTGGGCACTGAAAAGGCCGCAATACCACCCGTCGCGTCCTGCACCCACAATTCCGAGTTGGCACCCGAGGTGAAGCGTCCCGGACGCACGACCAGGTTGCCGATCACGGCCACCGTGGCGCCGACGGCCCGCGCTCTCGCCTCCGCGATGGAAATCACCAACGCGCCCGTAAAGATGCCTGTGACCGTATTCGTAGTACCGGCCACCACCGTAAGGGTTTGCGTCGCGCCACCCGGATAGACAATTGTGCCGGGATTCTCAAGCCGAACGGAATAACTGCCGGGCGTGACGAATGGAAACGTGAACGCACCATCGGCATCGGCAATGATCGAGTCGACGCGTGCACTTCCACGCGACAGCACGACAAAGAGTCCGGCACCGGGCGTGTCGCCGGCGTTGAACGCACCGCTCGCATCATCGTCCCGGAACACACGACCCGTGATGCGTCCCGGAATCCAGCTGTAGCGAATCTCCGGCGATTGCACCTGACCGATCGCGCTGACGACCACTCGCGGCGTCGCCGCGGTGGAAAGCACCGTACCCGCGGGCGCCGTCGTTGGAAGCGTCACCGTATATGCTCCTGGCGCCACTTCGGGGAACGTCACGATTCCCTGATTGTCCGACGTCGCGTCCAATGCCTCGGCGCTGGCGTCCGTGCTGGTGAGCCTGAGTGTCACGCCGGCCAGACCACTGTCGGCGGCGGAAAAGGTGCCGGAGGCGTCGCGATCGAGATAGACGCGCACGTCAACCGCCGCCGATTCGCCTGGCGGGGCTGTGGCCTCATCGCACGCGCCGAGCGCGAGCAAGGCCGTGGCCGACGCCGCTTGAAGCACGCGAGCGACAGCGCGCTTCGTGGCTCCGAACGTGCAGACCCGGAATGTATGTGGGGAAGGCATGCGAATAATGGGAAATCCAAGCAAGAAGTCGCGCGGGCCGCAGTAGCGCGACACGCAATCGGAAGAAAGCGTCGGGACCGCAGGCTCAGGGTTGAGCACGGGTCACGAGGACGTAACGTCCGTTACAAACGAACTCAGGAGTCGCTCATGTGGCAAGCCGCGCACTCACAGTTGTCTCGGTTCAGCTCGCCTTGGGCCCAACCGCAAACGCGGGGGCTCCGGAATCGGAGCCCCCGCGTGAACGACATCCCGTGTACGGCACATATCCGCGGCACAAACGCCGCCTCGAGCGCGGGCCTTAGAACGCCAGGCGTAGCGTGAGCTGTAGCTGATACAGATCCGACGTGCGGTTTGGTGCCGGCTGAAACAGCGTGCCGGTGCGCACACGGCTATCGAACTCGTAGCCGTTGGCCGTCTCGGCTGACAGTGGCGCGCCTTGGCGATTGCGCACGGCCAGCACGGCCTGCTGCGGGAAGTCGGGCGAGAGCGTGGGGAGCGGGATGCGGCCCCAGCGACGGTTCACGAAGTTCGCCGCGTTGAAAATGTCGAGCTGCAGCGTAGCCGACTGCCCGCGCACACGCGGCAGCGACTGACGAATCGACACGTCCATGCGGTTCTGCCACGGTGAGCGACAGGAGTTGCGCTCCATGATCTGCCCGCGCTGCGAGCTCAGACACTCCTGCCTTGCGATGAACGACTCGAAATCGGCTGCCGCCGCCGCGTTCAGCGCGTAGGCGGTGCCCGCTCCGGTACCGATACGAATCTCGCTCGGATCGGCGCCGTTGCGCGGCACGTAGATCGGATCATTGTTGATGACGCCATCGCCATTTACATCCGAGTTCACCGTGTACGTGAGCGGGGTGCCCGACGTGCCCCGCCAGAAGAAGGTGAGGTCGGTTTGGGCCGACGTCCACGGCGCCGTGTACGTACCGAAGAGCTGCACGCTGTGCGGCCGCTCGAAGTACGAGGTGCCGACGTTCGTCTTGTCGTTGATGATGCCGCCCGTCTGTCCACCATTGCGATAGTTCGAGATCGCGCGGTCGGAGGTGAGCGACTGGACGTCCTTGGACTGCATGTAGGTGTACGCGGCCGACATCTCCAGCGAACGGGCGAAGCGACGACGCAGCTGGCCCGACAACGTGTAGTTGTAGTCGGCTGACTGATTCGTGAGGAACATGATGCCTTCGCCGAAATTCACGTTGTTCGTGCCCGTGCGCGTGATCAGGCGGCGGCTATTGTTACCCACCGTGACGGCACCCGCGGCGTTCGTCGTGATCGTGTCGGCGTAAATCACACGGCCGGTATTCGTGGTGTACGGCTGCCCACCCACCTCACGCGGTCCGCGGAAGTTCAAATCTTCGATGTACATGCCGTTCACAGCCTTCCGGTACAACCCTTCGAACGTGAACACGAAGCCGGCCGGCAGCTTGCGGTCGATGCCGAACGACGCCGTGAGGTTCTGCGGATTCTTGAAGTCGGGGTCGTTCACGTTGATACCAACCGTGCCGGCGGCTCCCGGCACCGGCGGCGCCGTTCCCGCGCAGGATGTGGGAAGCTGCGAGACATCCGTGGTGAAGACCGGTACGTTGCCGAGCGCTTCAGTGCACGTCACGGTTACGCCACCGAGGCCGGTGTTGGAGTACGCATTGCCGGACATGATGTAAGGCACCGGCGCGGTGAATACGCCAACGTTGCCGCGGATCTGCGTGACCGACGTACCGCCCACGTTCCAGTTGAATCCAACACGCGGCGACCACAGCGGCGCGGCCTTGGGCGTCCAATCGGTTCGCACCGGTGAGCCAGCTTCCGTGGATCGAGTGAGGATATCCTGATTCAGGACCGGCGAGTCGATGTAGCTCGGCACGTCCACACGCACACCGTACGTCACGGCAAAGTTGCGCGAGATATTCCACAGATCCTGCGCGTACGCCGTGATCTGCTGACCGCTGAACTCGGCCTCAATATCACCACCGTTCGCATACGAGAACGCGTAACCACTCGGCGTACCCGCCTCGAGACGTGCAATGCTCGGGAAGATGTACGCGCCGTTGGCCGCGCCTGAGAGGAAGAAGTTGTAGATGTACGTGCGCTCGTACCGACCGCCGAACGTGAGCGAGTGATCACCAAACGTCCTGGTGAAGTTGTTGCTCACTTCGAGGATACGCTGCTCGAGCAGATTGCCCGGCGAGAAACGCTCCGTGCCGAACGTCACCGGGCGGTTCGGATTCGTGCCGCCGGTCGGCGTCACCGCCACCGAAATTTCCGGTGTATTCACCGGAATGATGCGCTCGTCTTCAATAATGTTGTAGCCTACGGACAGCTCGTTGCTCCAGCCGCTCAGCCCTGTGGTGTAGAGCGTCGCTACCGACGAAATATTCGTGTTCTTGCGCGAAAACGAGTTCGACGTGAGGCGGATACCACTGTTCTGCTGCCCGACGTTGGTGTTGAAGTTGTTGAAGTTGCGTGAGAACTCGTCCTGCTCGGCCGTGTTGTAAAGCTGGCGGAACGCGAAACGATTGGCGCCGTTGATCTGCCAGTCGAGTCGACCGAACAGATTGGCCAGCGGATTCTGACGGCGAATTGTGGCCGTCGTGCCAACGTCCACACCACGCGCCGACATGATCTGTGCGATGCGCGCCACGGAATCTAGCCGGATGTCGCCAATCAGCCCCGTGCCGAGGTCGGCTGACGGACCAGCGGTCGGATCGACGCGCGACTGCCACTCGGGCGCCACGAAGAAGTGCAGCTTGTCCTTGATGATCGGACCGCCGAGCGAAAAGCCGTACTGCTTTACATCAAAGTCGGCGTTTCGAATGAACGCAGTGTCATACGCCATCTGCGGTGTGCGGAACGAGTAGGTCGCACCGCCCGCCCACTGGTTCGTACCGCTCTTGGTGACCGCGTTGACGAGCATGCCGGCGAAGTTGCCGTAGCGCACGTCGGTGGGGCTGAGCAACACCTGAAATTCCTTGACCGCTTCGATCGACATGATGCGACCATTGGTCGCGCCACCGGGTGTTCCGCCGGACGAGCCGAGGCTGAAGCGGTCGTTCTGATTGACGCCGTCAACCGTGTAGTTGTTGAAGCGGTTGTACACACCACCAGCGGACGGACCGCCACCGGCCTGCGGCTGCGATACCTGTGGCGTCGCGCGCGTCAAATCGGTGAAGTCGCGGTTCAGCGTGGGCAAACGACGAATGACGGTGTCGTTGAGTACCGTGCCCGCGCCCTGCTTGGAGGGCGAGAAATCAGCGCCTGAGCCAGTGCCGGTAATTGTCACGCCAACCAGCTGCGTCGCGGCCTCGCGAAGTTGCACATCGACAATCGTGGTCTGACCGAGCACCACTTGCTGGTCGTCGCGCGTAATCGGTTCAAACCCGATGCGACGGATGGTCACCGTGTACGAGCCGACAGCGAGACCCTGCACTAGGAAGCGACCAATGGAACGCGTCAGGCCACCTGCGGTGAAGCCGGTGGCCTGGTTGCGAATCTGAACTTGCACGCCCTCGGCGGGGCGATCGAGATTGTCCGTGACGAGACCGCCAATGGCGCCCGTTGTGAGCCCCTGGGCGGCGGCGGCGCTGACGTTGCTCGCAAGAAGAGCAATCGCCGCGGCGGCGACACCAAACCAACGCTGAATGCGCATGTGACCATGTAGAAGATAGGACAGCACTTAGCCGGAAGAGGGGGTACAGGTACCCGTTGCGCCGGCCCGTTTGTAACAAACCAAAGTTAGGAGTGCCTTGAGAGCCCGGCAAGCAGTCCATGTAACCACGCCGTCACGACGCGAATTCACCTTCCGCCTGCGCCGGCGCTATTAGCGTCCGCGCCGTCCCACCGTGAGATAGAACACCGGGATGCCCGCCGCGATCACGCCGAGCACGGCGAGCGTACCGAAGCGCGCCACCGGGTCCATGACCGCATTCACGATGAGAAAGAGCGTCGCTGCGATAAACAGGAGCGGTACGATCGGATAAAGCGGCACCCGCACCGACGGATTCCAGTCAGCGCGGCGGCGCAGCGGAAAGATGGCCGACACCCCGAGGATGTAGAACACGAGCGACGCCGTCACAAAGATGTCCGCGAGTTGCTCGAAGGACCGGAGCAGCACAAAAGCGATGCCAAGAATCGCCGCGAGACCGATCGCGACATACGGTGTCTGATACTTGGGGTGCACGGCGGCGACCTGCGGGAAAAACAGCTTGTCGTCGGCCAGCGCGAAAAACACGCGAGGGCCGGTCAGCATCGAGCCATTGATCGAGCCGAACGTACTCACGAGCACGGTCAGCGAGACCAGTGTGACGCCGATCGGTCCCACGAGCCGTTCGGCAACGTCGGCGGCGACGAGGCGGGCGGTG
>JBBRFQ010000171.1:0-7677 GCA_038224035.1 Gemmatimonadales bacterium | reverse complement strand
CATGATGTCGGAGTTCAAGGAGTTCGCGGTCAAAGGCAATGTGATGGATCTGGCGGTTGGCGTCGTTATCGGTGTGGCGTTCAACAAGATCGTCGCGTCGCTCGTGGACGACGTCATCATGCCGGTGGTCGGCCTGGCGCTTGGCGGACGCGACTTCAAAGGACTCTTTCTGGCGCTCGACGGGAATCGCTACGCCACGATCGAAGCGGCCAAGGAAGTCGGTGTCGGAACGGTGAACTACGGACTCTTCATTCAGAACATCGTGGACTTTGCCATCATCGCGTTCACGCTCTTCATTGTGGTGAAGGGGCTGAATCGCTTGCGCCGACAGACCCCGCCGGTCAAGGTCGAGGTGACCTGAGTCAGAGTGTCGCGAGCTCTACAAGCACCGCGCCTTTTTCCACGGCCGTTCCGGGCACCGCACGGACGGCCGACACACGCGCGGCCACCGACGCTCGCAGCTCGTTTTCCATTTTCATCGCCTCAACCACGACGAGCCCCTGGCCGGCGGCGACCTCGTCGCCTTCGCGTACAAGCACGCGCACGACGAGTCCCGGCATGGGGGCGAGCAAGGGCGACGGACCCGACGTCGCACTGGCTGCGGCGGCAAGATCGCGGATTGCCCGCGTGCGCTCGTCATGCGCTTCGGCGCTAAACTGCCAGCCGTCCACATCGAGCACGTAGTTGCCACGCGCACCGTCGCGTTTGACGAGCACACGGTGCACGCGGTCGCCAATGCGCAACAACCGGATGGGTGTGCCTTCGATAGACTCGAGCGTGGCTGACAGGCGCTCGCCGTCCACGATAACCTCGGTGCCGTTGACCTCAACGACGAGCCGGCGCCCCGCCACGTCCACGATATACTTCATCACGCCTCCGGGCGCAGCAGGCAAACCGTCTCCACATGCGACGTCTGCGGAAACATATCAAAACAGCGCACGTCGGTCACGCGCCAGCCCGTCAGGCGCGAGACATCGCGTGCGAGCGTAGCCGGATCGCAGCTCACATACACGAGCAACCGCGGCGGCGATGCACCGCGCGCTGCCGACGTGAGCAACTCCGTGACCGCATCTTCTACCCCGCCGCGTGGCGGGTTGAGCACGATGACATCGGTCGGCAGCGCGTCCGCCAGACGCGACTCCACGTCGCCGACGAGCGCGCGTGAATCCGGCGGTAACTGCGCCTGTGTATAGGCGCTGGCCCGTGCATCACGTTCGATAGCCGTCACCCGAACGCCATGCGACGAGAGCGCCAGCGAAAGACGCCCGCTGCCGGCGTATGCATCGACCACGTGGGACGGGGACTCCGCGCGTACCACGGACAGCACGTGCGCGTGCAGCAGCGCGGCGACTGATTGATTGACCTGCACGAAGCTGGCGTCAACGGTGAGTTCGTCGCTTCCTGCGGACGATCCTTCCGTGGGATTCCACAGCATGCGCGTGTCGCGTCCCTCGGGCTTCCACCACACTCCGCGACACGCCGGTACGAGCCCGGCCAGCTCCGCTACCGCGTCGGCGCGCCACTGCGACCCGCCCTCCACGATCAGCGCCATGTCGCCCTCCCCGAAGCGGCGGATTGTCACGCGCAGGTCGTCGTGCACTTCGCGTCCATCACGCCGCCGCCGCGCGCGGCGCTGTGAGTCGTGCTCCGTGCGTGCGATGTGCGTGCGAACGCGCGGCAGCAGTGCGAGATGCCGGCGCAACACATCCCATGCGCCCTGCACATCGGCGTGCGCCAGCAGACAGCGCGCGATCGGCACAATTACATCGGGTGCGTTGCCAGCGTGAAAGCCACCGCGACGTTGACCGGCGTTGCCACGCACGGTGAAGCTCAGCGATCGTCGATATCCGAACACGTCGCTGTTGCCAACCACCTCAGGGCGCGCAATCGGTGCGCGCGCTATGCGCGTAAACGCGTCGCTCACCAGCTGCGCCTTGGCTTCTCGCTGCGCATCGACGCCCAGGTGCTGCCACTGACACCCACCGCATCCATCACGGGTATAATGCACACACGGTGGCGCTACGCGATCCGCCGAGGCGTGCAGTACCGCCTGAATCGTCCCGCGCGCGAACCGCCCGCGGTTCAGTACGCTCGCTCGCACCACATCACCCACGGCGGTGCGCGGCACAAACACGGCCAGCGCGTCGAGGCGCGCGACACCATCGCCGCCCGCCGCCAGCGCGGTGATCTCGAGATCAGCGACGGTTGGCTCGTTCATTCGCGCCGCAATGATTCGCGACGTGCGACGGCGCGCCATCCGATCGGCGCGGATGTCTCATGCGCCGCGCCGCCATCGACGACAGGGACGCGCACGTCGCGATCCTGCTGCGCCGACAGGGCGGCCGCGATGGCGGCCAATTGCACCGTTCGCTCATCAGCCGAACGACCCGTCAGCTCGTCAAGATGCGATTCCAGCCACTGAATGTTGATATTGCCGCTTTGCACATCGGGATGATCCAGCAGGCGCAAGTGAAACCCTCGAGACGTTTCCACACCGACAATAACCAACTCACGAAGCGCGCGCTGCATGCGCGCTATCGCCAGCGCGCGCGTTGGCGCATGCACGATCAGCTTGGCCAGCATCGGATCATAGTGCAGTCCCACTTCGCTGCCCGCCTCAATACCGCCATCCCACCGCACTCCGGGTCCACTCGGTAAATGCAGGTGCGTGATCCGGCCGGTGCTCGGCAGGAATCCGTTGGACGGATCTTCGCTCGTGATGCGACACTCAATGGCGGCGCCGCTTGGCGAAAAGTTCTGCTGTTCAAAGGGAAGCCGCTCACCGGCCGCAATCCTGAGTTGCCACTGCACCAAATCGAGCCCCATCACGAGCTCCGTGACGGGATGCTCCACCTGGATGCGTGTGTTCATCTCCAGAAAATAGAACTGACCATCGCGGTCGAGCAGAAACTCGCACGTGCCGGCGTTCACGTATCCTGCCGCTCGCGCCGCCGCCGTGGCGGTGTCGCCCATGCGGGCGCGCAGTTCCGGCGATACCGCGGGACTCGGCGCCTCTTCGAGCATCTTCTGGTGCCGGCGCTGCAACGAACACTCGCGCTCCCCAAGGTGCAGGACATTCCCGTGCATGTCGGCCAGCACCTGCACTTCCACGTGACGCGGGCCATCGATGTACTTCTCGACGTAGACGGCGTCGTCGCCAAACGCGTTCAGAGCCTCGCGCTGGGCCGACGCCAGCGCGGAGGCGATATCGGCGGCCGAGCGCACGACACGCATGCCCTTGCCGCCGCCACCGGCGGACGCCTTCAGCAGCACCGGAAATCCAAACGACTCGGCCACGGCAATCGCTTCGTCCGCGTCACGCAGCGCTTCGGTTGTACCCGGCACCACCGGAACACCGGCCGCGATCATAAGCTGCCGAGCCGCCGTCTTGCTGCCCACGGCGTCGATCGCCTCCGCCGGCGGCCCTACGAACACGAGTCCAGCGTCCCGCACCGCTCGCGCGAACCACGCACGTTCCGAAAGAAATCCGTAGCCGGGGTGAATCGCTTCGGCGCCGGTCTGCTGCGCGACGTCGATGAGTTTGTCACCCAGCAAGTAACTCTGGGTAGACGGCGGCGGTCCGATGCACACCGCCTCATCGGCCTCACGCACGTGCGGCGCACGTGAATCGGCTTCTGAGTAGACGGCAACAGAACGCACGCCAAGTTCCTGGCAGGCGCGAACCACACGTAGTGCGATCTCGCCGCGGTTGGCGATCAGAACTTTCCGGAACATGCGCGGCTCAGAGCGGAAGATTGCCGTGCTTGCGCGGCGGATTACGATCGCGCTTGCCGCGAAGCGTTTGCAGCGCATCAATAAGTCGCGGACGGGTATCGCGGGGATCGATAATATCGTCCACGTAGCCACGGGCAGCGGCATTGTACGGATTGGCGAACTTTTCGGTGTATTCCGCAACACGCGCGTCGAGCGCGGCGGCGGGATCCGCGGCCGCAGCGATCTCCTTGCGATACAGGATGTCTACTGCGCCCTTGGGGCCCATAACCGCGATTTCCGCGGTGGGCCACGCGAGATTCACATCGCCGCGAATGTGCTTGGAGCTCATGACATCGTACGCGCCGCCGTACGCCTTGCGTGTGATCACCGTCAGTTTAGGGACCGTGGCTTCGCAGTACGCGTAGAGCAGCTTCGCGCCGTGTTTGATAATGCCACCATGTTCCTGCGTGAGTCCCGGCAGAAATCCCGGCACATCTTCAAACGTGATGATCGGAATGTTGAAACAATCGCAGAAGCGGACGAAGCGCGCCGCCTTGAGTGATGCATCGATGTCGAGCACGCCCGCGAGTACCATGGGCTGATTGGCCACGATGCCGACACTCTGTCCGCCGAGGTGCGCGAAGCCGATGAGGATGTTGGCCGCGTAATCAGGCTGCACCTCGTAGAAATCACCGTCGTCAACAACGCGCTTGAGCACGTCACGCATGTCGTACGGCTGATTCGGATGGTCCGGCACGAGATCGATCAGCGCTTCATCGCGACGCGCGGCCGGATCGGTACCGGCGCCGCGTGGTGGATCATCCACGTTGTTGCTTGGGACAAACGTGAACAATTCGCGAATGGCGTGCAGGCTCTCCAGCTCGGAATCGTGCGCAAAATGTGCGACGCCGCTGATGCCCGCGTGCGTGTCCGCACCGCCGAGCTGTTCCATGGTCACATCTTCGTGCGTAACCGTTTTCACCACATTGGGACCCGTGACGAACATGTAGCTCGTCTTGCGCACCATGTAGATGAAGTCGGTGATCGCCGGCGAATACACCGCGCCGCCTGCGCACGGGCCGAGAATCGCCGAAATCTGTGGAATCACGCCCGACGCCATCGTATTGCGCAGAAAAATGTCGGCGTAGCCGCCCAGCGATGCGACGCCCTCCTGAATGCGCGCACCACCGGAGTCGTTGAGGCCGATGACGGGTGCGCCGTTGCGCATGGCGAGGTCCATCACCTTGCAGATCTTGCCGGCGTGCGCTTCGGACAGGGAGCCGCCAAAGACGGTGAAGTCCTGCGAGAACACGTAGACCAGGCGGCCGTCGATGCGGCCGTAGCCGGTCACTACGCCATCGCCGTAGATCGGGGTCTCGTCTTCGCCGAGGGAACGGGAGGTGACGAACCGGTCGAGTTCGGTAAACGAGCCCTCGTCAAGGAGCACATCGAGCCGCTCGCGCGCCGAGAGCTTACCCTTCGCGTGCTGGGCGGCAAGTCGGGTGGCACCGCCGCCCTGTTCGGCGGCCCGGCGGGCTACCGCTAATTGGTCAAGTTTCTCGCGCATGGACATGGGAGAAGAAGCTAAGCCCAGGCCGCCCAAAATGCACATCCGCCCCGACCAGCGAAGCCGGTCGGGGCGGAGGATACTCGAGGAGTGTGCGGTACGCGCGCTCGGGCTTGGCCGACTAGTTGGCCTTGTAGATGATCGGCAGCACGACCTTGCTCTTCACGGCGGCGCCGCCCGCCTTGCCAGGCTGGAACTCGAGCTTCGCCGCCACCTTCTTCGCCGCTTCGCCGAGCTGGGTCTGCGTCGCGTCGAGCACTTCGATCGTTTCCGCCATCACCTTGCCGTTGGCGTCCACGACAAACTGAATCTCGACCATGCCGCCGACGCCGCGATCCCTGAGGTCCTTCGGATACGACGCCTGGATGTGACGGCCGGCTTCAGCGGTCGAGCGCAGCTTCGGCGGCGACTGCAGTTCCGCGAGGGCATAGACCCTGTCGGCCTGCGCCTGCACCGTGGAGGCGAAAGGACCGATGGCCAGGCCGGCCGCGGCAAGGGCAACCACCAGCGACGTGCGACGGACGAGGGACTTCGACATGGAACAGGCTCCTGGAGCGGGAGATGAGTCAGTGAGGGAAGCGGCACCGCTCGATTCTCCCCGGTCGTGAAGTGTTCACGTCGGGCGCGCGGCGCACACGTGAGGCTGTCGGCGCGGGTAGCGGAAAGCTTTAGCGTTTGTCACGGAAGACCGACGGTTCATCACACCCTCGGCAAAAACACTCCAGTTGCGACGCACTAGCGCGTGCGCCAAACGCACAACACCCCCGGCTTGCACAAGGCAAACCGGGGGCGTGTGTACAACGAACGATCAATGCTTACAAACCGACTTCGTCTTCCGAGCTGTGCACAATCGGAGGCTCCGTCGGACGCGGCGGCTGCTCTTCCGGAATGCTCACGACCGTGAGCACGATGCGGCGGTGGATCGGATCCACCTCGAGCACACGCGTGACCAGACGCATGCCTTCGAACGCGAAGTCGGCCGGGTTGGTGACCGTGGCATCCGGGTTGAGCTGGCTCACCGGCACGAAGCCTTCGATGTCATTACCGAGATCGACGACGACGCCCTTGTCCATGAGACGCACAACGGCGCCTTCGATGTCCATGCCAACCGGGAAGTTCTCACCGATGCGAAGCCACGGATCTTCCTCGGCTTGCTTGAGACCGAGTGAAATACGCTTGTTTTCGCTGTCGATGTTGAGGATCACCACGTCTACCGCGTCGCCCTTCTTCACCACTTCCGACGGGTGCTGAACGCGCTTGGTCCAGGACATGTCAGAGATGTGAATGAGGCCGTCGATGCCGGGTTCGATTTCCACGAACGCGCCAAACGACGTGAGGTTGCGCACCTTGCCGTTGATACGCGTGCCCACCGGGTACTTGAGCGGCAGCACGACCCACGGATCCTGTTCCGTCTGCTTCATGCCGAGCGAGATCTTCTCTTCGCTCTCGTCGACCTTGAGCACCACCGCCTCGATCGCTTCTCCGATCGACACGATCTTGGACGGATGACGGACGTTGCGCGTCCAGCTCATCTCGCTGATGTGCACGAGGCCTTCGATACCCGGCTCGAGCTCGATGAAGGCACCGTAGTTCGTGATGGAGACGACCTTGCCATTGACGCGCGTACCCACCGGGTACTTGGCGGCCACATCCTTCCACGGATACGCCTGCAGCTGCTTGAGACCGAGTGAGATGCGCTCGCGCTCCCAATCGATGTCGAGCACCTTGATCTCGAGTTCGAGACCGATCTGCACCATTTCACTGGGGTGCGAGATGCGGCCCCACGACATGTCGGTGATGTGCAGGAGGCCGTCCACGCCGCCGAGGTCGATGAACGCACCGAAGTCGGTGATGTTCTTGACGACGCCCTTGCGAACCTGATCCTTGTTCAGCTCCTTCATCAGTTTTTCGCGCTTGCCAGCCCGCTCGTTCTCGAGGATGACACGACGCGAAACGACGATGTTGCGGCGACGCTTGTTGAGCTTGATGATCTTGAACTCGTACGTGTGCCCGAGCAGTTCGTCGATGTTCGGCACACGACGCAACGCGATCTGCGAGCCCGGCAGGAACGCATCGACGCCCATGAGGTCGACGACCACGCCACCCTTGATCTTCTTGACGAGCGTGCCCTGCACCGGCTCGTCACTCTCGTACGCAACGCGGATCTTCTCCCACACGCGCATGAAATCGGCTTTCTTCTTGGAAAGCACGACCGACCCTTCGGAGTCTTCCAGGTGTTCGAGGAGAACCTCGACCTCATCGCCTTCCTTGAGGTCGGGCATGTCCTTGAACTCTTCGAGCGGGATCGTGCCTTCGGACTTGAAGCCGATGTCGAGCACGACCAGGTTCTCGCGGATTTCGAGAACGGTCGCCTTGACGATTTCGCCTTCTTCGAT
>JBBRFQ010000170.1:0-7691 GCA_038224035.1 Gemmatimonadales bacterium | reverse complement strand
TGCGCGCGTTCGCCGAACAACCGCGCGATGTTGCGCTGTCCCATGAACTGATGGTCGACGATGCGCGCGCCGTACAGATCATCGTACGCACCGCCATCCCGCCATCTGAGCGCGGAGTAGATCCCACGGCCAGCGAGATTGCTCTCGCCCATCGTGAGCCCGCGCAGCAACGGGGATTTTCCGTTGAGCAGGATACCGGCGACCACGGAAAATTCGTCGCGCGTTTCGACTTCGAGCTCCACGCCGCCCTCACCGTCATCAAACGCGCGTACGCGTGCGTCCACGAGATACGGCTGCACACGCAGTATGCGCTCCGACTCCGTGCGCTCAAGCTCCGTACACACGTCCCCGGGCTCGAAGAGCAGGTACTGTCGTACTACCTCGTCTTTCGTATTGGAGTGGAATCGCACCATGCCACGCCGCACGAAGTCGGCCCAATCAGGCAGCCGGTCGGTATACGGCGGTTGCGTGAGCACGACGATGTTGCTGATCCGCTGCCCCGTGCACGCGACCGTGCGTCGCTCCTGCAATACGTTCGGATCCTGCGCCTGCGCCGCGTCGGCCCCGAGAGTATTCGCCAGGCACCACGCCAGCGCCGCTGCAGATGCCGCGCCGACGGCCCGTCGGGGTAGCCGACACGGTCGAATCACGGCTCCTTGCCGAGTTGTCGCTTGAGCGCCGCCAATCGTTCCGAGGCATCGGCCTCACGCGCTTCCTTCGCACGCGCGCGCGCCATCGCGTCGAGTGCGGCCTTGTCCGCGCTCGCCTGCCGTTCGCCCAGCGCGTCTTCCACCTCACGCATGGCCGCGTCTTCGTGCGAACTGGCGCCGCCCACCGTTCCCGTGGGCGGAACGCCGGCCATCGCGCGCTTGAGCTCGCGCGCCATCTCATCGTACTCGCGCTGCGCGAGTGACAGCTCATCGAGTTGCGCGGCGCGTTTGTTGTCCAGCACACGAACACGCTCGGTGTGTTGCGCGACAAAGCGGTCGGCCACCGTCACCGTGTCGGCGTCGTCAATCTGTGCGGCAAGGTTCCGGCGACGCGTGACGGTGTCGAGTTCGCGTTGCTCGTCACCAAGCCGCCGTTCGGTGATCGTGATGCCCTCGCGCAGATCCTGCAGCGCCAGGCGCGCGTGCACGAGTGCGTCCTTCATGCCGGCCAATGCGGCGCGTCGATCACCCGGACCGGCGTCGCGGCCAATTCCGCGAAGAGCATCTCGAAGCTGTTCGAACATTTGCCGATGGGGTAGACGGAACGGTGGCTGCGGACGCGGGAGGCGTCGGCCGACGCGGGCAGGTTAGCGCGACCGTCTACCCGTCGCAACAGACCGGCCCGATTCAACCCGCCGCCTTCCTACACCGCGTCAGCTCAAGCGATCATTGTCGAAGGCGTCGCGCACTTGGCGCATGAGACGCTCGGGGGTGTGGACGTGCCGGAAGAGCAACGTATCGCTCACCGCATTCAGTGCTCGACGCATTTTCGGGAACGCCTGCGCTGCCTCGTCGTACAGCGGGGCGAGTCCGTGCCGGCTGGCCAACCGGTGGTCGGCGGCCAGACGAAAGCCGCGCTGCCCCATCGACTCGTAGTACCCAAGGTCGGGCCCTCCGCGGCGCCAGCGCCGGTGTTCGATGTGATCCGGGAAGACGCCACTGATCCAGAGCGCGTAGTTTCCCAGATGCGCCCGCGCGAGAAAGGCCCGCTCCGAGTCAGCGCTCTCCACGTCTTCGGCGATGCGAGCGATCGTGTCGTACGTCTGGTCGTCAGACTCGGAGAGTCGGCGGGCGCGCTCACGCAGCCCGAAGTGCAGTAACACACCGGCGACGTAGTCGGCCAGCCGGCGACTGTCCGAGCCGGTGCGCCGCAGGGCGTGGCGCACGACCACGTAGCAGAACAACGGCAGCGACGCGTGGGCCGATTGCCGTGCTTCGATGAGGGCGCGGAGCAGTTCAGGGTCGTCGAGCAGCGGATCAAGTCCCTGGTCGGCCAGCGTTGTCTCCGCCGCACGCGCCTGCTCCGGCCGCCCGCGTGACACCAGGCGCAGCACGAGCTGCGCGTCCTCCCGGCTCAGCTGAGCCCGCACATTCGCGATCATCATGGAATCCTCCTGGAGTCGAAACGACCCACCCGCGGTAGCCATGCGCCCCGCTTCGCCATCATATCTGTTATTATCGGACGCGCGGGAATCGTCCGCGTAAAGTCCGCCAGCCCTCCGCTATCCCGTCCTGCGTGCTCTACATCGGTATTCCCGCGTACAACGAAGCCACCACGATCGGCGTCCTCCTGTGGCGCCTGCGCAGCGTACTGTCGGAAGTCTCCCGGGAGTATGAAGTTGTGGTGTACGATGACGCGAGCACCGATGAGACGGCCGGCACACTTGCGCCGTACAGTCGCGTACTACCCCTGACGGTGCTGCGCGGCGCACAACGCATCGGGTATGCCGGCGCGGTGGACGTGCTGGCGCGGCATGTCGCCCGGACCACGCGCTACCCGCGGCGCGACGCGTTGCTGCTCTTGCAGGGTGACTTCACCGATCCGCCGGCGCTGGTCCCGGAGTTCTTGCGTCGCTTCGAAGGCGGCGCGGATCTGATCATCGGCGAGCGCACGACAGCCGGCGACGCCCCCAGCGCCGTCCGTCGCCTGTGGCTAGCCTCGCGCTGGGTGCTGCGACCGTTTGTCGGCATTACCGACGTGCGCGATCTCACGGCGAGCTATCGTCTCGTGCGAATCGCCGTGCTTCGTGACCTCATCAAGGCGGCCGGCGACGCGCCGGTTGCGGCTGGCGAGGGCTGGTCGGCGAACGCCGATTTCCTGCTGCGTGCGGCGCCCTACGCGCGGCGCGTGGAGACGATTCCCGTCACACCCACGTTCGGCGTGCGAACGCGCGAGAGCCGGCGAACGGCGTGGCCGGATGCATTGGCGCTGGCGAAGTGGGGCTGGGGCCGCCGAGGGCAGCGCGTGGCGGTCAAGGTGATCGCGCGAACGGTCGAGGCGGCGCCCGAGGTCGAGGAATCAGCGGCGGCCGACGCGCCGGAACGCGGCGTGCCCTCGGAACGCCGCGAGCGCCCGGAGCGCGCTGAGCGACGCCCTCGTCGCGAGGTCACGGAGCGTTCAGAGCGTTCAGAGCGTTCAGAGCGTGTGGAGCGTGAGAAATCGCCGCGCCCCGCGTCCTCGCCGCGATCCGAAAGTGCCGGCACCGCCGAGCGCGGCGGCGAGGCGCCCAGCGCTGAACAGCGGGTTCTGACCGAGCGTACGCCTCGCGCCGAGCGTCCCACCTCGGTGGCCCCGGAAACGATAACTGGCGGTGAAGACTCATCGGACACGGTCACGCCGGATTCGGGTCGCAAGCCGAGAAAGCGGCGCAAGCGGGGCGCTCGGCGGGAACGCGTTGAGGGCTCGGGCGGGACCGAAACACACGAGGACTTGGCGCTCGGCGCAAACAATGGCGAGGAGTGGCAGGATGCCTCCGAGGGCGCCGAGGGCGCCGTGGGCGAGGCGGGTGAGCCCGGCGAGGAAGGGGCGGCTCGCGCGCGCCGAAAGCGTTCCCGCCGCGGTCGTCGACGGAAGGGCGAAGCGCGAGCTGAGGGAGAGCAAACATCGGATGCACACGCCGACCACGGGGCCGGTGAAGAAGCCCGCAACGAAGCAACTGGCACGGAGCAGCGCGATTCGGCGGACAACGACGGCGTCGACGAGCCAGGCTCAGGCACGGCCGGCGCGTCCAAGCGGCGGCGCAGTCGGCGGGGTCGGCGAGGCGGAAGCCGGCGCCGCGGAGATGGCGAATCCGGTGGCGAGGAGGGAGAGTCCGGTGGCGGCGCGTCGAGCACACCTCCGGCTGCGGCGGACTAACCCTGGGCCAGACCGAGAAACTGTCGCGTGATCGAAGCCGTTCCGCGTTATAACGACCGAGGCGTCCCGCTCCATCGCTCCTTGAGACGCTGTGCAGTCCTGGGGCTCACCAGCCGGATGACCACGTAGCCTACGAATCCCAGCAGGGCGACCTTGAACGCCAGCGTGGCGAGCCAGAAGAGCACGGCCACGAGCGGTCCCAACAGTCCAAAGACCAACTTCAGGGCAACGAGGCCAATCAGGGCGACAGCGCCGATGGCAAGAATGGTGCGCAACATGGTCCGTTCCGACAGGGGTTGAGGATGGGAGACACTTCGGTCTCCTGATCATTCCTACGAGCGGTGGGGCGATGGAGTTTCGGGGGTCGGCGAACGCGTAGTGCTGTCGCCCACAGCAGCGCCAGACATCTGCTAACTTTCAATACCGAGTTCAGAGGTTACGGCGTCTGGTTGCCCTCTGTTCCTCGCACTAGCTTGACCACGCGTGCCTGTTACGACGCACCCGAGCGCCCGTCACCTCCTCGCCGCACATCGTATGGCTGAACAGCTCTACCAGATCATGGGACGCCACCGCCGCGACCCACTGCCGGAACGCAAGCCGTCCTGGCTCAAGGTCAAGGCACCTGGCGGCCCGACGTATCTCCGCCTTACCCAGATGATGAAAGAGCTCAAGCTCAACACCGTCTGCCAGGAAGCGCATTGCCCGAACATCGGCGAATGCTGGGAGCACGGCACGGCCACGTTCATGATTCTGGGCGACGTGTGCACACGCAATTGCGCCTACTGTGCGGTGTCGCATGGCCGGCCGCCGGCGTACGATATTGCGGAACCGTCGCGCGTTGGTCAAGCGGTGGCGCAGCTGGGTTTGCGCCACGCCGTGATCACGTCGGTCGACCGCGACGATCTCCCCGATTTCGGCGCGTACATTTTCGCCGAAACGATTCGGCAGATTCACCAGCAGCTGCCGGGCTGTTCGGTCGAAGTGCTGGTGCCGGATTTTCAGGGGAAGGAAGACTCCATTCGCGCCGTGCTTGAAGCGCGTCCGGAAATCTACAATCACAACACGGAGACGGTACCTCGGTTGTACAAGAAGGCGCGCCCGGGCGGTCGGTACGAGCGCGTGATGAATATTTTCCGTACGGCCAAACGCATCGCGCCGGACATTCCCACCAAGACGGGCATCATTCTTGGCATGGGCGAAACGAACGAAGAAATCATTGAGGTCATGAAGGACCTGCGCGCTGTCGACGTGGACATTCTCACGCTCGGACAATATCTGCGGCCGTCCGACGGACACATTGCGCTCGATCGTTTCGTGACGCCGGACGAGTTCACAATGCTGCGGGACGTTGGAATGGAAATGGGCTTCAAGCACGTGGAAAGCGGACCGCTCGTGCGATCCAGTTACCACGCCTGGGAGCAAGTGCAAGCTGCTGGCGTCTGATCCGATAGGTGCCGCGCGCGACACCGACCGCGACGGCGCGATCGACCACTCCCCCTCTCGATCATGAGCACTACCAAGCCCCCCCGACGCCGGGTGTCGGCGTCCGCTGACGCCGCGAGCGCTGAGCAAGACAAGGCGCCCGCAGCGCAGACGCCCGAAGAGCGAAAGTCGCTGCACATGCAGTTGCTGCATTCCATGTTGTTACAGCGGCGATTCGAAGAACGGACCGCCGAGATGTACGCGATTGGCCGCATTGGCGGATTCTGTCATTTGTACATCGGGCAGGAGGCCGTCAGCACGGGTTTCACCTCGCTGCTGCGCGACGACGACTACGTCATCACAACGTACCGGGACCACGGCCAGGCGCTGGCGCGCGGCATGACACCACGTGCGATCATGGCCGAACTGTTCGGACGTGTGGACGGATGCGTGGGCGGCAAAGGCGGCTCGATGCACCTGTTCGACAAATCGCTCGGCTTTCTGGGCGGACACGGCATTGTCGGTGGACACATTCCCATTGCGGCGGGTGTCGGTTTCGCGATCAAGTATCGCGGCGGTGATCAGGTCATTGTGTGCTTCATGGGTGAAGCGGCCGTCAACAACGGCGCGTTTCACGAAGCACTCAATATGGCCTCACTCTGGAAGCTTCCATGTCTCTTCGTGATCGAGAACAATCGCTACGGCATGGGCACCGCCGTTGAGCGCGCGTCCGCAATCAACGACATCTACAAGCGCGGCGCGTCGTACGATATGCCGCGTGATGTCGTCGACGGGCAGGACGTGTTCGCTGTACGCGCGGCGGCGGCAACCGCGATTGCGCGTGCCCGCACCGAATCCATTCCCACGTTGCTTGAGATTCGCACGTACCGGTTCATGGGGCACTCCATGTCGGACGCGGTGAGCGGCACGTATCGAACCAAGGAAGAACTCGAGAAGTACCTCAAGCGTGATCCGGTCGTACTGCTGCGTACGCAGATGGAAGAGAACGGCGATCTCTCCAACGCCGAGTGGACCGCGATGGATGATGAGATCAAGGCCACCGTGCAGGATGCAATCGATTTTGCCGAGAACAGTCCGGAGCCGGCGCTCGAAGCGCTGCTCGAAGACGTGCTCGTTGACACTACTTCGGACTGACACGCTCATGGCCATTATCACGTATCGGGAGGCGCTCAATCAGGCGCTGCGGGAAGAGATGCTGCGCGATGATCGCGTCTTTCTCATGGGCGAGGAAGTCGCCGTGTATCAGGGCGCGTACAAAGTGTCCAAGGGATTGCTGCAGGAGTTCGGTGAAATGCGCGTGGTGGACACGCCGATCACGGAGCTCGGCTTCGCCGGCGTTGGCGTGGGCGCAGCGATGGTTGGACTGCGTCCGATCATCGAGTTCATGACGTGGAACTTTGCGTTGCTGGCGCTCGATCAGGTGGTGAATGCAGCCGCGAAAATGTTGTACATGACCAACGGGCAGTTCCCGATGCCCATGGTGTTCCGCGGACCGAACGGCGCGGCGCTGCAGCTCGGCGCGCAGCACTCGCAGGCGTGGGAATCGTGGCTGGCGCACATTCCCGGGCTCAAAGTGGTCACGCCCGGCACGCCGTACGATGCCAAGGGACTGCTCAAAGCCGCCATTCGCGACGACAATCCGGTGTGTTTTCTTGAAGGCGAAATGTTGTACAACACCAAGGGCGAAGTACCGGACGAGGAGTATGTGATCCCGCTCGGCAAGGCCGAGGTGAAGCGCGAGGGTGATCACGTATCGCTGATTACGCATGGCAAGATGGTCCTTGTTGCGTTGCAGGCGGCCGATCAGCTCGCGAAGGAGGGCATTCGCTGCGAAGTTGTGGACTTGCGCACGATCCGTCCCATGGACGTCGATGCGATCACGGCGTCCGTGCGCAAGACCAACCGCGCCGTCGTCGTCGAAGAAGGCTGGGAAGTGTGCGGTGTGGGCGCGCAGGTGGTGGACTACGTGCAGCGCCACTGCTTCGATTATCTCGACGCACCCGTGCTGCGTGTGCATCAGGCCGACGCGCCGATGCCGTATGCGAAGAACATCGAGAAGGCCGCCAAGCCCGACGTCCCCAAGACGATCGCGGCTGTGAAGCAGGTCCTGTACATCGACGCCTGACCCGACCCCGATCATGGCAACCAAAGTGATGATGGAGGCGCTCTCTCCCACGATGGAAGAGGGTCGCCTGGCGAAGTGGTTCAAGGCCGAAGGTGACACGGTCTCAAACGGCGAGGTGCTCGCGGAAGTCGAGACCGATAAGGCGATCATGGAGCTGGTCGCGCGCGGCGACGGTGTGCTGCGCAAGCGACTGATCGGCGACGACAGCACAGCGCCGGTGGGGCAGCTGATCGGAATCATCGCCGGCGCGGACGAGGATATCTCGGCGATGCTGGCC
>JBBRFQ010000169.1:0-7708 GCA_038224035.1 Gemmatimonadales bacterium | reverse complement strand
GTCACCCCAGAGCACCATGGCGCGTCCGCCGCCAATGGGCCGATACCAGCTCGCGGAGATGTCGCTGCGCCAATACGCGGGCAGTCGCTCGCCATTGGGCGCACCAAACACGGGCAGCCGCTCCTCGCCCGTCGGTTGCGTGCCGACGATATCCGTGAACGGGCGTCCAGTGGCATACCGCAGTGCGGTGTTCACCGTCAGGCGCCCAAAAACACGCTCGGTAATCCAGCTCACGGAGTGTCGGATATCGCCGAGGGCTGGTGCGTCGACACCAGTGTCGGGGTCGTCTCGACGGGAGCGGACGATGCTCCACGCAAGGCGGCTGCGCGTGGTCGTACTGAACCGGGTGCGCAGAAAGATGTCGGCCCCTCGGGCATGGCCGCGGCCATTGCCGGCCACTCCGAAGTCGCGGGTGAACTGCCAGAGATTGCTGTAGGCTTTGTCGTACAGTTCGACGCGTAAACCCACGCTGTCTCCGCCCCACTGCGCGCCGATGACCGACTCGCGGACGCGCATGGGTGCGAAACGACGGCCGTTTTGTTCCGGGCGGAAGAAGGTCGGCTCCGCCACCTGATGCAGCACACCGAACGCTCCCGTCAGACCCAGGGTCCCGCGCTGCCAGACGGCGGAGACGCGAGGGTCGACAGTGCGGATACCGGTGATGGTGGCGCGATCCGTGCGCACGCCTGTGATCACGCGGAGGTTGGGCGTCTGGCGCGCCGTGGCTTCAACGAAGGCGCCGGTGCGGTCGCTCCGGCTATTGGCCACAAACAGCGTGCGCTCCGGCGCTCCACCGTCAACCAGCGCGCCCGTGTATCGGGCGTCGAGCCGTTCCAGGTCGCCGCCGAATCGTAGACTGATGCGCCCGTCGGGCTGCCAGCCGAGCGAGCCCACCAAGTGTGTCACGCCGAGTCGGGTGCCGAGTTGGAGGGTTTCGATGGACTCCGTGCGTTCGACGCCTGAGCGAGCGAGCGTAAGGGCCGGTCGCCATTTGGTAGCACTATCGCGCCATGACAACACCATCATATGCTGACCTGAGGTGGCGGCATACGATGTGCCGCTCCGCACGCCCGCATTCCCAACCCCAAAGCGCGACCGGTCGCGTAACCCGAAGAGGCGGATGCGTCCGGCGGTCCCACTCTGCCACTCCACTGTGCCGCTGAGATCGCCGCCCTCGGGGGGCGGATTGTACGGCTGCGTTTCCCCGAAGATGGCAATGAGTGGGGCCAGTGCCCGGATATTGGCATTGGCGCGCACGCCCACACGCTTGTGTGGCGCGAGTGCGGCGGCGAGGCCGGCGCCGCCGATCGAGGCCGTGGCATTGCCCGTTGACGTGAGCGGTCGTCCGGCCGTTTCCATGCGCACGAGTCCCGAGAGCGCATTGCCGTACTGCGCGCCGAACCCGCCGGCCGAAAAGATGGTGCGATCGAGCAGAAACGGGTCGACGGTGGCCGTGACGTGGCCCACGGGATTGTCGAATCGCGCCGGGGAGAGCAGCCAGGCGTCGTCGAGCAAGACCCGCGTCTCGGTCACGTCGCCGCCGCGGACGAAGAGGCCGCTGCCCTCGTCGACATTCTGCGGTCCCGGCAGCGTTTGCAGTGCCTTGGCGACATTCGCGGCGGCGCCCGGCGTCTGCGCAATCTCCAGCGGTGTGAGCGAGGCGGTCCGACCGGATCCCAGGGTGTACTCGCCGGCCGCGACCACGGTCAGCGTGGACAGCGAGGGGGGCATGGGCACGAGTGTCAGCGTCACGGCGGTGTCGATCGGCAGCACGATGTCCACCGCCGCCGGCACGAAGCCCACGCGCCGAGCAACCAAGGTAGCCACGCCGCGATACGCGGAAGAGAGCACGAACTGTCCCAGACTATCCGATGCGGTCTGGTCCTGCGTTTCGAGGAGAACGATCGTCGTGGGCGGCGCCGGCTTCCCGTTGGGCTGCTGCACCTGCCCGCGGACGACGGCGTTCGGCGCGCCTTGCGCGCGTATCGTGGTGGTCAGGCTGGCGCATGCCAACACGAGCAGGGCCACGATCGTGTGGGGCCGAGCTACGGCACTGCGCTCGGCGAACCGACGAAGAGTGATGTGCATACACCGGAGCGTACGGGCCTGGGCACGTGGTCGGTGTCAGCGAATCGGTGAATCGACAGATCGGGTCGGTGAATGGATGGCGATCGTGAATGAGTGTTCTGTGGCAGTGCGTGCACAATCGTCGCCGCAAGCTGTTGAGCCCGCACAACGAAAACGCCAACATGCCAGAGGTAACACGCATTTCCTCACGTCGTTGCTGTCACAACGCGGCCGTTTCGCCGACGTCGCGTACGTCAGCATAACCGGTGGCGGCGTCACGACGGTCGGTGGAGGGGGCAACCGTCAGGGGCCGTGGGCGACGCGAGACAGGCCGGTACATGCCTTGCCACAGTTGTTCGCATCACGGGCACGCTCTTCTACACTCCAGTCCCAAGATTAATGAACGCCATTACTCGTGCGATCTGCCTCGTTGCCGTCAGCAGCACCTCGCTTCTCGCTCAACCATGGGCGGGCACCTTCACCAAAGGCACTCCGGCCAGTATGCCCGGGCTGGCGCAGAGCGGGTTTGGCGTGGGTCCGTACAAGGGAACACTGACCGCTCCCGGTGCGTCAGCCCCCGTTGTGGCGGACATCACCACGGCCAACGCCGGATTCAGCTTCTGGTGTGTTGACGGCCAGGGCGCGTTCCAGTCGGACAACTCCGTGACCGTGCAGACGATTGCGTCGCTTGGTGCTGGCGATCTACAGTCAAAGCTGTCAAAGGCGGCCTTTGTCACCACGCTCTATCAGGGGTTCGGCGGCACGATGAACGGGGCGAACATCAGCAACTTCAACGCGGCCATCTGGCGCATCATGGAGTACACGCCGGCCGGACTGGTGCCGGGCAACGCGACGACGGTGGACGACTATATGGCCGCTGCAGCAGCAGGCTACGGCACTCTGGATCTGAGCAACTTCTACTACGTGCAGTTCGATGCGTCGGGGTACAAGCAGGGTGGCGCTCAGGAGCTGATCTTCCAGGGTGGTGGGGAGCCGTTCACGACCGTTCCGGAACCCGGCACCTACGCGCTGCTGACCGTTGGCCTTTTGGGTCTCGCCGCCGTTCGTCGGCGCCGCGCGACGGCGTAACGCGACGGCGTAACGCGACGGCGTAACGCGACGGCGTAACGCGACGGCGCAACACGACGGCAGTTCGCATGGCTGTAATCGACGGCCGTCTTCTGATGCTGAAGCTGGAGGCGGTCGTTTCGCCACGGGAGCGAATAGCTTGTATCGCTGACGTCTTTACGACGCGCGCTCTCGTCGCGAACCCATCCGCTCCAGTCGCTCAGGATCCGAATGAAACCATACGAACAACTCGGCGAAGCGCGCACCCCCAACGGCAGTGTGCTCGCACTCTACCGTCACGATGGCGCGTATCTGATTCGCGCCGACGGCGTCGAGCTGATGTCCACACGCCGGCACCTCTCCGAAGATCGGCTCGCCGAAGTCGCGTGCGTGCCACTGCAGTCCACACCCAGCGCGCGCGTGCTGATTGGTGGGCTGGGGCTCGGCTTCACGCTGCGCGAGGCGCTGCGCGTGCTGCCGGCCGATGCGGAAGTGGTGGTAGCGGAGTTACTGGCCGAGGTGATCGAATGGAACGCGAATGCCGAGTACGACCTGTCAGCGGACGCGATGCGCGATCCACGCGTTCGCGTGGTGCACGATGATGTGGTGAACGTGCTCGTGGCCAACCCCGGCGGCTTTGATGCGATCATGCTCGACACCGACAACGGACCCGACGGCATGCTCATGTCGGAGAACGCCCGGTTGTACATCGCGAAGGGCATCGTGACCACGATCGCCGCACTGCGAAAGGGCGGTGTGATTGCCTATTGGTCGGTGGAGGACGATCCCAGGTTCGCGCGCGCGCTCCAGCGGGCGAAGCTCACGGTGGACACGTTGCGAGTGCGGGCGCATGATACGTCCGGCCCGATGCATACGCTCTACGTGGCCCGGCGGAAGGCGTAGCGAAGCCGTTGGCACTCGGTGCGCTGCGTGTGCTGTGCGCGTGCGTATCGAGCGAACTGCGCTTACGACGCTGCCACCAGTCGCGCGATCGCGCGCAGCCCGTCATCACCCACATCAAGACTGTGTTCGTTGACGTACAGCGCGATGTGCGCCGCACACACCTCATCCGACATTTCCTGCGCGTGCGCACGCACGTAGTCACGACTCGCGTCAGGATGGTCAAACGCCCATTGCACCGATGCGCGAACGGCCCGTTCGGCTTCGGTGAATGTGACGTCATCGAGATCATGACGTGCGCAGATTCCGGCGAGCGGCACCGGCAGTCCGGTCTCGGTTTCCCACCATGCGCCAAGATCGGCAACTTTCACCAGTCCATGTTCGGCGAACGTGAACCGGCTCTCGTGAATGATGAGCCCCGCGTCCACCTCGCCGCTGCCCACCGCCTGCAGAATACGATCGTAGCGCATCTCAATCACGTGCTGTAGCGGTGGCAGGGCCAAACGCAGCAGTCGGTACGCCGTGGTCTCACGTCCCGGTATCGCCATGCGTCCGCGTGCCGCGGCCTCAAGCGATACCGGCGTGCGTGCGACGACCAGCGGTCCCACTCCATGGCCGAGCGCCGCGCCGCTGCGCAACAGGCGATAGCGATCGCCGACGGCGGCGAACGCACCGACACTCAGCTTGGTGAGATCAAACTCGCCGGTGTGCGCGCGTCGATTCAGCTCCTCGATGTCGAGCAGGACGGGCTTGATGCGAAACGGCGCGTGGATCAGCCCGTGCGACAGCGCGTGAAACGCAAACGTATCGTTGGGGCACGGCGAATACCCGAACGTGAGTTCACGCATGGGCGTCAGTCGTTGTGGTCATCGCCTCAAACAGCGCCGCCACCAGCGCGGGCGTGGCCGTCGTGATCGCGTCAAACGCACGGTCGAAGTGCCAGCGTGTGCGGTCGGATTCTTCGATGTCATTCGAAATCGCGCGCACTTCAATGGCCGGTACGCCGGCAAGCTGCGCCGCTCGCAGCACTGCAAATCCTTCCATTGCTTCCACGTCGCAGTCGATTGTTCCGCCAACGCGCGCACTCGTACCGATTGCCAACACCGGTGCGAGTGGGAACGCTCGCTCGACGGCCGCACGCAGCCACTCCGGCGCCGACACCACCGTCGGGGCCCACGTCGTCGGCACCATCAGATCACCGTAGCGCGACTCGCCGCCGATCACGAGCGACGCGGGCGCCAGCGCACGGGCGCGTCGGGCACCGGCGATGCCCACGTGCAGGATCGCGGCCGGTTTGTGCGTGGCAATAGCGGCGGCCGTCGCAGCCGCGGCTTCAACCGGCCCCACGCCGCACCGCAGCGTGCGCCAGCCGTTGGGTGTCGCCAGTTCGCGCGCCGTGGCGGCGACGACAAGGATTGAGTGACGGTCAATCATAATTATTGGTGGAATTTAAGGAGTCACACCGCGCCCTGCCGGCGCTTCACCGCGCGCCCTGTCTCATGTCGCTGCATGTTGTGCTGGATCACCCGGAGATTCGCTGGAATACCGGCAACGCGGGGCGCACCTGTCTCGCGACCGGCGTCACACTGCATCTCATCGAGCCGCTCGGCTTCTCGCTCGACCAGCGGGAAGTCAAACGTGCCGGGCTCGACTACTGGGAGCATCTAGACGTGCGTGTGTGGCCGAGCTGGGAGGCGTTTGAAGCGGTCCTGCCCACGCACCAGCGCTTCGCCGATCGCTTTGTGACGATGCCCATGCACTCGCCGCGCGTGCGGTCGCTCAACCTGTCCTCGAGCGTGGCGATCGCGGTGTATGAGGTGCTCCGGCAGATGCGTGAGGCGGGGCGGTAATGCGGCCATCCCGGTTGCCATCCCACTTGCGCCGGGCTCTCTTGCACACGAGGAGCACGCCGATTCGCCGCACTGCACCAACGTATCCATGACCGATCCAACTGCCCATTTGATTCCAGGCCGCCGCGCCTTCGACGGCGCCGACACCATCTTCACGATGAACGCCGCCGCGCAGAAGGCCGCCGCCGCAGGCGTTTCCGTGATCAATGCGACGGTCGGCGCCCTGCTCGACGACGACGGTCGTTTTGTGGCCCTAACCACCGTGATGGCCCAATACGCGCAGCTCACGCCGCCGGAGATCGCGCCGTACGCGCCCATTACCGGTGACCCGCGCTACCTGCTGGCGCTCACCCTGCGCCATTGGCCCACGCTCGAGAGCTACGGCGTGGGCGTGGCGACACCGGGTGGTACGGGCGCGCTCGCATTCAGTGTGCGCAACCTGCTCGAGCCCGGCCATCGTCTCCTCACGATCGCGCCGTACTGGGGACCGTACGCAACGCTCGCGATCGAAAATAGTGTACAGCTCGACACGGTACCGTATCCGGCGCCGGGCGAAAATCTTGACATTGACGCGTGGCGCACGAAGTCCAAGGAGATTCTTCGCACGCAGGGACGACTGCTCTTCTGGCTCAACGATCCGTGTCATAACCCGAACGGACGCAACCTGTCGACCACCGATCGGCGGGCTGTGTTGCAGCTGCTCCGGGAGCTCAGTGCGCTCGGACCGGTCACATTGCTGCTCGACTTTGCCTACCTCGACTACGCGCGGGACCCGCAGACCGTGCGCGACGCACTCGACGACTATCGCGCATTTGGCGAGGAAGGCAGCGTGCTGGTGGGTGCGAGCCTGAGCCTGAGCAAGGCGTACACCCTGTACGGCGCCCGCGCGGGAGCGCTGGTGTTTCCGTGGAGCACCGATCGGGCGCTGGCGGCGGCGCTCGCGACCAGTTGTCGCGGCACATTCTCCAACTGCGCCCGCGCGCCGATGAGTGTGTTGCTGCGTATAACGGCCGATCCGGGGGCGCAGGCTGCCTTGGCCGCCGAGCACGCGCATTGGAGGGAGGTGCTGACCGAGCGGGCCAACGCGCTCGATGCCGCGCTCAAGGCCGAGGGGCTTGCCGGTGCGCCGTGGGATGGTGGGTTTTTTGTGACACTGGCGACAATCGACTCGAGTCGGGCGACTGAACAGCTCATGCGCGATGGCGTGTTTGTGGTGCCGATCCCGAAAGGCCTGCGTGTGGGGATCTGTGGGCTGCGCGCGGCCGACGCGCCGCGCTTTGCGTCAGCCATGCGCATTGCGCTCGCGGACTAGTCGTTGAGGCCGCTTCGCGTGTAGCCAGTAACCACCGTTGACGGACACGTTTCGTCAGCGCCAGTAGGCGAAGGCCGTGCGCGCGCAAACTATTTGACAGCGCTGAGCTGCGGAGATATGGTAGGGCACTCGGTACACTGGAGACCCGATTTGTCTCGACCGGTCCGTCGGACCACTGCAGCCATAACGCTCCGCTCGCGATGCGTGATCATCGCGGCGGAGCGTGCGCGTCTCAGCCCTCCCTATCGAGCCCACCCAGCGAACGCGGCGCGACATCGCTCCGAATGGCGTCCGCGCCGTCAGTCGCTGACCCCCACCACCCGGCCCCCTTCATGATGAAGCAACGAATACTCACGCTGTTGCTCGGCACGCTGCTGTTCGCAGTGCCCGCGCACGCGCAACAGAAAACCGTGACTGGCAAAGTGACACGCGATGGCAGTGTTCCCCTCTCCGGCGTCTCCGTCGTGATCAAGGGCACGGCGCAGGGCACGCAGACGAACAACAGTGGCGA
>JBBRFQ010000168.1:0-7789 GCA_038224035.1 Gemmatimonadales bacterium | reverse complement strand
CTTCGCCCCGAACCTGCAAGCCATCATGACTGCTGTCGCCACAACCGAACACACGCTGCATCCCGAGATCGCGCGACGTCGCACCTTCGCGATTATTTCGCATCCCGATGCCGGCAAAACAACGCTGACCGAAAAGTTGCTGCTGTACGGCGGTGCACTGCATCTTGCAGGCACGGTCAAGGCGCGTCGCGCGGAACGCCATGCGACGTCAGACTGGCTGGCCATGGAAAAGGAGCGCGGCATTTCCGTGACTACTTCCGTGATGCAGTTCGACTATCACGGCTTTCGCGTGAACTTGCTGGATACGCCCGGTCACGAAGACTTCTCCGAAGACACCTATCGCACGCTGGTTGCGGCTGACTGCGCCATCATGCTGGTGGACAACCGCAAAGGTGTGGAAGAGCGCACGCGTCAGCTGTATGCGGTGTGCCGGCGGCGCCGCCTGCCAATCTTTGCCTTCGTGAACAAGTGCGACCGTGTCGGACGCGATCCGCTCGAGCTGTTGGGTTTGCTCGAAGAAGAGCTTGGGCTTCCGGTGGCGGCGGCGATGTGGCCTGTGATGGAGAACGACACGCTGCAGGCCGTGGTGGACCGGCGTCGCAACATCGTGCACTGGTTTCAGCGTGGCGGTGATCACGGTGCCTCGCGCGTGGCCGTGGAAACCACGCCGCTGACACATGACGACATTGCCCGGCACACCAGTCAGAGCGTGGCCGATCGCACGTTCGAGGAACTCTCGTTGCTCGAAGCGGCCGGCAATCAGCTCGACGACGCGAAGATCACCGCGGGCGAGTTGATCCCACTCTATTTCGGCAGCGCGCTCACGAACTTCGGCGTGGAGCCATTCCTCGACGATTTCCTGCGGCTCGCGCCGGTGCCCGCCGCGCGAAGCGTGGCCGATGGAATGGTCTACCCGGGGGATGACGCGTTCACCGGCTTCGTGTTCAAGATTCAGGCGAACATGGACCCCAAGCACCGCGATCGCATTGCGTTCGTGCGCATCTGCTCGGGGCATTTCGAGGCCGGCTTGCACGTGACGCTCGGTCGCACGAACAAGTTGTTGCGGCTCAACCTGCCGCAACAGTTCCTCGCCCAGGAACGCATTCACGTCGACGACGCGTGGCCGGGCGACGTGATCGGCGTGCATGACCGCGGCAATCTGCGTATCGGAGACGCGCTCTTCACGGGCAAGCCCGTCGTCTTCGACGACATTCCGCGCTTTCCACCCGAGTTTTTCTCGCGCATCAGCGTGAAAGACCCGCTGCGTCGTCCGCATCTCGACACGGGATTGCGACAGCTCGCCGAAGAAGGCGCCGTGCAGCTCTTCCGCGGCGACCCGCAGGCGAGTGTGCCCGATATCGTGGGCGCGGTGGGTCAGCTGCAGTTCGATGTGCTGCTGCACCGACTCGAACACGAGTACGGCGTACCGGCCAAGCTGGTGGGCCTCGGCATGTCGCACGCGCGCTGGATCAGCGGCACACCGGCGGCGATGCAGAAGGCCACGTCGATGCGTGATCGCATGGTGCTGTACGATGCAAGGGGGCAAACGGTGCTGCTGTTCGCCAACAAGTTCGCCATGCGATGGGCCGAGCGTGAGTCCGAAGGGCTCGTGATGCGCGAGTTTCCGGATTGATTTGGCTGACGTTGCTGCGGTCGATGCACATGACGGTTACTCGGCCACCGCGCCTGGTGACGAAATAGCGCGCGGTGGCGGCTCTACGTTATTATTTACTGAACCAACGCTATCAGGCCTGCCGCTGCACTGCCGAGCCTTGCCGGCCTCGATCGCCGCGGCGATGGGCTCCAGACGCCCTGTTTTCATGACACACCGCCTCGTAGTCACCGCCCTGACCGTCGCCGTGCTGACGGCTCAACTCGTACTGCTCTGATGCGCGCACTGATGCTTGCGGTCCTCCTCGTTTGCTCGGCGCCTTCGACTTCGTTTCTGGACCTCGACGATGCGAGGTCAGGCAGTGCGCTTCCCAAAGGCTGGCGTACACGTGCCGTACGTGGTGAACGTGCGCCGACGTCGCGAGTCGTTGACTCTGCCGGCGTTCGATTCTGGCGCATTGAGGGCACGGATGCGGCCGGATGGTTCGTGCGAGCCGTGGAGCCGAGACTGCGGCCGGACCCAGGCGCTCTCGCGTGGCACTGGCGATTCCCCGTGTACCCGGAGCTCGCGGACATGCGCGCGCCTGGCACCGACGACTCGGCGCTGCGCGTGTTCGTCGCCTTTGGACCCATTCGAGCAATCGGACGCGCGCCGCGCACGATTTTCTATTCGATTGGAGGTCCCGAATCGGTTGCGCACGCACGCTTCGGTCATGGTTCGCGCGACGTATTCGTGGTGCGCGTCGGTTCAGCCGCAGCGGCGCGTGACTGGACTGCGGTGCGCGTGGACCCGTTTGCCGACTACCGACGCGCGTGGGGCAGTGAACCGCCTCCCATTGCGGTTGTGGGCGTGTTGCAGGACACCGAGCAGACCCGCGGCCGGGCGGTCGCGGACCTTCGTTCCCTCACGTGGAGTCCCGCCGATGTGGTATCTCCCTAGCCGGCCTGCCGTTCGCGCGACTCGTGTCCGCTCCCCGCGTGCCGGTGGCCCGCCGGCTGAGCGGCAACCTGGTCCGCAGACTTCGGGCTCCGCTTTATCAGAAAAGACCATGCGCTCTGTAGTTCGTGCCACCGTCGCGCTCTGCCTTTTCCCCTTCGCACTGAGTGCGCAGCCGCGATCCACGCAGTTGTCTGGCGAAGGTGCGGCGGCCAGCTTCACGCCCAATCGTTTGGCACGAATCGACTCACTCATCCTGCGCCTGATCGCGGAGAGGAAGATTCCCGGTGCCGTCGTCATGCTCGTGCGCGACGGCAACGTGGAATACCACAAGGCCTTCGGCGTCCGCGAGCTGGCGACACAGACGCCGATGCGCCGCGACGACATCTTCCGCATCGCGTCGCAGACCAAGGCGATCACGTCGCTGGCCGCGATGATGCTCTGGGAGGAAGGACGATTCTCGCTGGACGATCCGATTGCAAAATACCTGCCCGAGTTCGCGAAAGTGCGCGTCCTGACGAAGTTCAATCCCGCAGATTCCACGTACGAGTCGAAGCCGGTGCAGCAACGGACCACCGTAAGGCAGCTGCTCACCCACACGTCGGGTCTCGACTACGCCGATATCGGCAGCGAGGAGTTCACGGCGATTTACGCGAAGGCTGGCATCACCGCACTTGGCACCGAGGGTGATGTACTGGCTGACAAAATGCGCATCCTTGGCACGCTACCGCTCAAGGCCGAGCCGGGGGAGCGGTTCATCTACGGCCTGAGCATCGATGTCCTCGGTCGTCTGGTGGAAATCTGGTCAGGCATGCCGCTCGATCAGTTCTTTCGCACCCGGATCTTCGAGCCGCTGCGCATGAGCGACACCTGGTTCGAACTGCCCGCCGATCGTCGCGACCGACTGGTCGCCCTGCACAAGGAAGAAGACGGCGCCTTGACCGCGACGCATGAGCCGCTACTCGGCATCCATCCCGACTTCCCTATCAGGCGCGTCACATACTTCAGCGGCGGCGGTGGCCTGTCCGGCACGACGGCCGACTATGCCCGGTTTCTGCAGCTGTTTTTGAACGGTGGTGAACTCGACGGCGTTCGCCTGATTGGTCGGAAGACGGTCGATCTGATGCTCACCAACCATATCCCGCAGCTGCCGGAGGCGTTGGGCCTCGGCTTCTCCCTGGAGACGCCCGAGAACGATTTCCGCACGGTGCTGAGCAGCGGTTCCTTCGATTGGGGTGGTGCGTTCAACACGACCTACTGGGCGGACCCGAAGGAGCGGCTGATCGCGCTGATCTATACCAATGTTTTCAACTCGAGCGTCAACCTCGGTGATCAGCTCAAGGTGCTGGTGTACTCGGCGCTTCGGTGACGCGTCGGTTGCGGGTCCGCTCACGACTTTCGCTTGTGCGAAGTACAAGGGCCTGCGCCGCGCGCTCGTCACCGCACCAACCGCTCCCGCTCCGAGTATTCGCTCACCGTGAAATACCCGAGCGCACGCCGTGCAGACGCGGTACGGTTGACCACGTTGCCACGCACACTCGCTACGGGCAGTGAGAACGGCGAACCGTCGCCGCTCACCTCGTTGTTGAGCTCCACATAGTACTGATACAGCGCGGCCGACAACCTCTACTGGCGGACACGAACGAGCTGACCCGGACGCACCCGCACGTCCAGATACGGTTGGTACGACGTGACTCGTCGCCCGTTGTAGAACTCGTCCGACGCGACCGCGCGAAAGTTGAAGCTGGTGTCTGCCGACACGCTGGGCACTCCATCTACCGACTGTTCCCACAGGTAGTAGTTGGCCTCGCGCTCCGGATTGCGCACGTCTATGGTGCCACGCAGCCCGTCGGATTCCGCCGAACGATTCTGACGGGGCTGAAAGTAGAGACTATCGATCGCCACGCTGACGCACGCGCAGCGACTGCGCATTGAAGCGGTTGTACGCATTCAACACACCGAACTGGAACTCGCTGCGGCGACGTTGCCACGTCAGGTTGACATCCAGTCGGTGATACAACGGCAGCCTGGCGCCGTTACGCGCACCGTACTCGAGCACGAGGAATCCATCGATCACGTATCGCGACTGCGGCAACGTGACCGGCAACCCGCTGGCCAGAAGAAACGTGGTGCCGAGCGTCCAGGTGGGCTTCCATCGGTACGCGCTTACCACACTCAGGTTGTGCGTCTTGTCGTGCGGCGAGTCGTACCACGCGCCACCATTGACGCCGCCGCCACTCGTGGCCCCGGAGCTCCGCGGTGGCGGGAAGCGCTGCTCCGAGCGCGAAACCGTGTAGCTCACCCATCCCGTGGTGCGCCCCGCCGTCCGGCGCGCGTAGAACTCAAGTCCATACGCGCGACCGTCACCCTGTACCATGGTCGTCTCAAGACGTGGCTCGAGCACCACGTCGGCGCCATCAATGAAGTCGGCAACATTGTGCATGGTCTTGTAGTACGCCTCGACGGTGAGCTCGTACTCGCCCGCACGCTGACTGCCGCCAATCGCGTACTGGTCGGACAGCAACGGGCGTACGTGCGGGCCAACCGGCTCCCACACATCAAGTGGCGACGGCGAGTTGGTGTTGCTGACCAGATGCAGGAACTGCCGCGTGCGCGCGTAGCTCGCCTTGATGCTCGCCGATGGCGTCAGTGAAACGCGTGCCGATGCCCTCGGCTCAAACCCGCTGTACTGCGAGAGTCTGTCACCACGCGAAACACGCGCGCTATCCAGCAGTTGCCCGGCTTCATACCGATCGGTCACAGGATTGTAGACGATCGGCGCATCGTTCGCATAGCGATAGCGAGGGCCCTGGCCCACACGCTCGAATGCGGCGAACCGGAGACCATAGCGCACTGCCAGTCGTCCCGCATCAAACTCGTGTCCCAGATACGTCGCCACACTGCGCCCGTGTCGGGTTTCAACGCGCTGCGGGACGAGCACGGAGTTCGGACCGCTCGGTCGCAGATCGCCCGGGGCAAAGGACGAGAGCGTTGCTTCGGCACCATACTCCAGGCGATGCGTCGCCGGCCCGATCATTCACGTAACGCACCGCAAATGCCACGAGCGGTGCGTGCATTTCGCGGAACACGATCTCGAACGCCGCAATATCACCACCGCGCATCCGGACGATGAGCTCAGGATACGCTGGCGTGGAGGAAGGCGGATCGCCGAGTGTTGACATCGCCCCATCGTACGCCGGGTACGCCATGTAGTTTCGGGGCGAAAGTAACGGTCGAGAGCCTCGCCGCGCGCCGTGACCGGCATGCGAAGCTGGCTGATGTGCAGTCGAGACACCCGACTTCGCGAAAACCCCTCACGTGCGTCAAAATCAGCGTTGCGGAAGCGTGCGTCCGCAGCGGTAAGTCGCGCCCGTGCAGCTACGTCGGAGTCGCCGCCTTGAGCAACTGCCGAACCTCAAGGGCCGCGTCAATCTGATGTTGCACACCGCGCATGTCGGCAAGCGCTGCGGTAAGGGCCCCGTCCGTTGGCTCCTGTGCCACGCGCAGGAGATCGAGTCGCAGCGACTCGAGCGCGGCCACGGCTGTGGTGAGGCGCGACCGCACGTCCTCGCGCTCCTCGCGCACCATGCGCAGCGCCTGCTCACGGGACGTCGGATCAGGCATCACCAACGCCTCGGCCTCACGCGCATCGAGCGCCTGCTCGCGGGCTCGCAGCTGCGCGGCTTCGCCGGCGAGGGTCTGTGCCACGCGCTGAGTATCACCGAGTGCCACGCGCTGCGCGGCTGGCAGCGCGCCAACCGCCGACTCGACCGCGCGCAGCAGCAGTACCTCGGTGGGCGCGTCCGATGGGAGCGACTGCTGAGCCGATCCAGCAACACCGCGTAGCGCCAGACGCGTCGCCAGCTCGGCGATCGGTGAGGTCACCCGCTCCTGCACCCAGCGCGCCCACCGCGTGCCGGCGACCGCGGACCCCATGCCTCGGGCGATCATCAACGGAGGAAGTAGCGCGGTACTCACCTGCACCAGCGCGCTCAACCAATCGACGCTCGGGAACGACAGGCCCGCGATTTCTGGCGGCGCCTCGAACCAGCGCGTCACGCCCCCCTGCGCCAGACCCACGCAGACGCCGCCCAGTGAGAGCGCCAGACCGCGAATGCGTCGGCTCGGCAGCGGCTCGAGATCGGTCGCCTCCGTCACGGGCCGCGCGCCAAACGCCCGCGTTACGTCAGCGGGCGCATGCCCACGCCGCAACTGTCGACGCGCATCAAGCCACGCCTCGGCGGCGCGTACGCCGGCCGCAAACACGAAGAGCCCGCTCATGCTCGATCCCATGGTCATGAACACTTCGCGACCAAAAGAGTCCGCGGGTTCGCCGGCAATCAGGATCCCGGTACTGACCGCCGTGACTGCCGCCCATTTGATGAGTGTCCGCGCCGAGTCTGCATGGTTGCGCATGGCGAGCAGCGTCGGCGGCATCGGTTCTGCGCGCACGTCGGCCGCGATGGCCGCAAGAAAATGCTCGGCATCGGCGAAGCGCGCGTCGGGTTGTTTGGCGAGGCATCGATCGACCGCGCGAGCGAGCGCGAGCGGCAGCGTGGGCGCTCCCTGGCGCACCGAGGGAGCGGGCTGCGTCGCATGCTGCAGTACGAGGGCCATCGCACTGGTGCCGTCGAACGGCGCCCGCCCAGTGGCCGCGAGGAACAGCGTCACGCCCAAGGCATACAGATCGGCGCGCCCGTCGATGGGCTCACCCAGCGCCTGCTCCGGCGCCATGTAGCGGGCCGTACCGGCGACCGTACCACCCGTGGGCGTGATCGACTGGGTCGACAGATGGGCGATGCCGAAATCGGCGATGACATAACGCCCCGTGGATGCGTCGATGAGCAGGTTCTCGGGCTTGATGTCCCGATGCACCACGCCGCGTTGATGCGCATACGACAGTGCCCATCCGACTTCACGAGCCAGTCTGCGAATGTCATCCGCCGGCAGCGGACCGGCGCGTCGCAGCAGATCGGCCAGCGTTTCGCCGCGCACATAGGCCATGACAATCCACGCCAGATCGTCCGCCTCTTCGACGGCGTGGATCGGCACGATGTGCGGATGAAAGCACTGCGCCGCCACCCTCGCCTCTCGCAGAAAGCGAGGTGCGCCTGCAGGCGCAGGAAGAGATCATCGTAATCACGCGTTACCATGGTCCACTCCGTACGTCGCCAAACGACGAATGTTGCACACGTCGACAACGTGTCAGAATCTGCGCCCGAAATGCAACCCGGGCTCGAA
>JBBRFQ010000167.1:0-7801 GCA_038224035.1 Gemmatimonadales bacterium | reverse complement strand
TCGGCCGGTCCCGGTACGCGCAACGCCGTCACGCTGTCCGTCGATTCGGCGCGCGCGATCGGTGCGTCGTCGACCGGTGCACTGGTGGCGATGCTGCCGTACACGTTTCCGCGCAGTGCGAGAGGCGAAGTCTCGCTCTCGCTGCGAGGCGCACGTCGCGAACAGGTGGTGGTGACGCTCGACGGGCTGCCGCTGACCGATCCCGCGACCGGACTGGCCGATCTGGCAGATATTCCGTTGGTCGCGCTCGACGCTGTCACCGTGTCGCCGGGCAGCGACCCGTTGGGAGTGGGACCGGGCGCGGCGGGTGGCGTGCTCGCACTGCAATCGGGGCGTGGTTCGATTGGCTCACTGCGATTCGGCGCATTCGGGGATGTCGCGAGCGAAGCAGCGTTCACTCACACGCGTGGTGACGTCCGGGTGCGGGTGGCCGCCGCGTATCGTACGGCGCGCAACGACTTTCCGTTCGTAAATACCGCCAGTACAACGGGCACCGAGCTCAACGAAACGCGCGTCAACAACGATGTCGCGCGGGCCAACGCACTCGTGCAGCTGCAATCGTCACGCGCGCACATCACGCTGCTCGTCTCGCGCGCTGCGCTCGGTCTCGTGGGACCGGTGAACGTGCGCGATTACGATGACGACCGGTCCACCACGACCCGCATTTTTGCGCGCGGGACCGCGCAGGCCGGCTCAACCATGCTTTCGGCGAGTGCACGCGCGTTCGGGCTTGACTACCGCGATCCGGTCCGCCCGCAGTTCAACAGCGATGCGCAGGCGAGTGTCGCTGACGTCGATGCGCGACGCACAGTCGGCGGTGTCCTGCTGCACATCGGCGCGGGCGCCGATCGCTTGCGAACATCAACAGACGTGACGCAGGATCGTGCGCGTGGCTTTGCCTCGGCGGTGCAGGCGCGCCGAGCCTTCGGACTGGAGTGGACGGGTGGCGCGCGCGCCGATGCAATTGGTGGCAGCGGAATCATGCCGTCGTTCTCGCTGGCCGCAGTTCGGCGTACCGCACGCACCGACGCCGGTGTGCGCGTCGCGCAGGCGGTCCGTGTGCCCACGCTTTACGACTTGTATTTCGCGTCTCCGCAACGACTCACGGTGCGGGCCTTGCGGGCCGAGCGCGTCGTCTTCGACGGTGAAGTGCACGCGCGTTGGCGATCGCCGGACGGTGCGCGCGCGCACGTTTCGCTCGACGCCGCACTCGTGCAGCGCATTACGCGCGACGCGATCATCTGGTTTCCCGGCAACTTTGGCTGGAGCCCGGCCAACGTCGGTACGGAAACGCTGCGCGGCGTTGAAGCGCGAGTCACGCTCGCGCGAGGCCCGCTTGACTTCAGTGCGTGGGGCACCGCCTATGAGCCCGAGCTCAGATTCGGGACCCTGCGCGTACCAACGCCGTATGTCCCCTCGTTCGCGGGCGGCGCCGTGACTCGGGCGCAACTCGGCGCGCTGCAGTTCTCCGCCTCGAACCGGTGGCTTGGGCCTCGCCCGTTCACCGCCGGTCCACGCGATCCGGCATTCACGCTGTCGTCCGTGGCACTGCTCGATCTCACGCTCAGTACGCGCCGTTCGCTCGGCCGCGGCGACGCACTGCTCGCCGCCTCACTCGACAATGCCACCAACCGCGCGTGGCAGTCCGTGCGCGGATTCCCCGCGCCTGGCCGAAGCTGGTCGGTCGCCATCACCATCCGTCCCTGATCTGTTCCATGACTGCGTTTCCCTTTCGATTTACTTCCGTATTTGCCGCCTGTGCGGCCAGTTCCGTGCTCGTCGCCTGCGGCGATGATGGTCTCTCGGATTCCCAACCGCTCACCCCGCGCAGCAGCGTGGTGCTTGATGGATTCATTCAGCCAGGTCTGACGCTCGTACCGGATTCCGGCGGGTCCACGCAGCGCATTGCCCTCGGTGCGCCGAACGAATTTGACGCCGGATCATTCGACGTGCGCAATGACACGGCCGTGGCCGCGTCGAGCCGTGGTGCGGGGGATCTGCTCTACATTGCGTCGCTGGCCACCGGCAGTGTACGCCGCGTGCAGATGCCCACGCGCGGCAATCCTGCGCGCGCGCGGCTGCTGCGGGCGACCGACGGCCAGGCGTTGATCGGCGTTCCGCTGCGCGACAACGGTGCGCTGGCGCTCGTGCGCCTCAGCGTGAATACGTCCACTAGCGCGTCGATCGGCGACCTCGGGTTGTGTCCAGTCGATGTCTTTCAGTACGACGGCGATCTGTGGGTGGTTGATGCCAATGCTGCGTGCGCGACGGACTATCGCCCAGTTGGCAGCATGCGACTAATTCGTGTCCCTGCAGGCGGCGGTGCACGGCAAGTGATTGCGCTCGACGTCTTGCGCGGCTCGGATGCGGGTGTCGTGGTGCAGGGCGATGTGGCGTACATCAGTGCGGGCGGTGATGCCGACTTCTCCAACTTCCCGTATCGGCTGCTCGCCGGTGGTGCGATCACACGCGTGGACTTGCGCACACGCACCGTGCTTGGCACGAGGCCGATGCCGACGGGTACCTATGGCGCGAGTGCGCGGCTCGGTCTCGATGGACAGCTGCACGTCTCGCTGTTTGAAGATCTCACCAACTTCCGCAGCCGCACGATTTCGTACCGTTTGCCGGATCTCACGCCCACCGGTACGCGCATCGCAGCCAGCGATTTTCTGGCGCTTCGGGATGCGGCGGGAGCGCAAGTAAGTTGCGGGTCGTCCATCGCGGACGGCACCGGACGGTTGCACTGCATTCAGAACCGGACGGGATCGGCAACCTTCCTGATGATCTTTGCACCGGATGGCTCACTGGTGCGTGAGGTCGCCGCGGGACAGGGCGGTGTGGACCTGCGTTTTCGCTGAGGTGCCGTATGCCACCCAACCGCTCGCGTCACGCGCCGGCGGTCGGCGGCGCCGCTAGATTCGCCAGATGCCCCTCGTTGCCACCGATGCGATCGTGTTGCACGTCTTCGACTACCTCGAGACCTCACGCATTTTCAAGCTGGCCACTCGCGAGCTCGGCGTGCAGTCGGTCCTCGCGCGTGGCGCCCGACGTTCCTCGGGTCGTTTTGGTTCAGCGCTCGATCTGTTCGCCGAGGGCGTCGCACAGCTTGAGGTTCGCCCAGGCCGCGATATGCAAACGCTGACCGGCTTCGATGTCGTGCGCTCCCGCCCTGCGCTGGCAGCCGACCTGGCGCGATTTACCGCCGCGGCGACCGTCTCGGAATGTGTGCAGCGGGTGGTCACGGAGGATCATGCGCCTGAGGCGTATGCGATCACTCAACGCGTCTTCAACGCGCTGGCGCTCGTGGACGGGCCGTCCGTCGTCACCACGACGCTCGGTGGCCTCTGGCAACTGGTCGCGGAGCTTGGCTTCGCGCCCAACCTGGAAGACTGCGCCTCATGTCATGCGCTGGTGGAGGTCGAGGGTCCGGCGTCCTTCAGTCATGCCGCGGGGGGCGTCTTGTGCGCCTCGTGTTCGGCGCGGGCTCCGGGCGCGCGACGGTTGCCGTCGGCGGCCCGCGCCGCCATCCGGGCTTGGATCATGGGGGAGGAGTTGCCCGCGCTCGCCGAGAGCGACGGGCGCGCTCACCAACGGCTGCTGCGCGAGTTTCTGGGCCATCACGTGACGGACACTCGTACGATGAAGGCTTGGGGTGCCTGGGAGCAGGGGCGGTGGGGCTGACCGACCAGCTTTGGCATGTTTTCGCCATTTTGGCATGACGGTTTGATCGGTATGCTATTGCTCGCAGTCACGTGACGGCCATCACCTGGGTGCGAGTGGAACGGAACGCGTCCTGTGGGATATTGATATTAGGAATGTGACGTCTGCACTCTGGGCAAAAAGAGCAGAAGTCAGTTGCGGGGGTTGACTCGGCAAAACGCGCTCCTGGGGTAGGCGGATAGATATGTGTTGCTTGACACACCCCCTCGCGCGTCTTTAAGTTTGCCAGCACGAGTAGGAATTTTTCACCCACCACAGGAGACTGTACCAAGCCCCTGATTCGTCTGTCGGAGACAACATGAATCGTGCAATGACACTGCTGGGATTCGTCCTGGCTGTCGGAGCGTTCATGCCACGTGAAGTCGCGGCGCAGGGCGGTGTGATTGATCCAACAAGCACCGTTGTTCGCCCTGGGGTTGGAAAGCTCGGTCAGAACTTTCCGAACCCCTTCAATCCTGAGACTAAAATTCCGTTCGTCGTGGGCGATTCGCCTGTGTGTACGGAATCAGGTCGGCAGTACCGGGTTTCTCTCCGCATTTTAAACCTGCTTGGACGAGAGGTTGCGGTGCCGGAACTGCAACAGGGCACCAGTTCAGTTTCTGGTGGCCAGCTGCTCAATGGTGTCATGCTGCCCTGCGGCGAGTACACCGCCTACTGGGATGGAAAAGACAAGCGAACAGGTCGGGAAGCTCCCTCCGGCATGTATCACTACATTCTCCAGATCGACAACCAAAAGCCGTTGGTGAAGAAGATGAGCGTGGTCAACTAGAACGCCACTGACCGAGGCTTAAAAAAAGCGGCGCCCCGGGTGAACGGACCCGGGGCGCCGCTGTTTTGTTTTCTCGGCGAATATTCGTCGTGATCCGTTGTGACCCGTCGTGACCCGTCGTGACCGGCCGCGACCGGCCGGACGTTTCCACCGCAGCCGCCGATTCGGCAGCATCGGACTGGCACTCGAGTTGCCTGCTTACGTAGTCATCGGCAGGCTGTGCGCACGCGATGCGATAGTCCTGCGCTGCACGACGCCGCCCTGTCTCGCGTGCGTCTGGAGACCTCAGTCGGACACGACGCCATGATCAATCCGGATCGCCTGACCGTAAAAAGTGGAGAGGCTCTCAACGACGCGGTCGCGCTCGCGAGGCGGGCCGGCAATCCACTGGTTTACGATGTGCATTTGTTGCTCTCGCTCCTCGCACAGGACGAAGGCATCGTCGTTCCCGTACTCCAGCGCGTGGGCGTGTCCGTCGCACAGCTGCGGCAGCAGGCTGAACAGGAAGCCACGCGTTACGCCAAGCAGAGCGACGCGCAGCCCACGCTGTCCCGCGAACTCTCGCAGGTGCTCGACGCGGCCGACAAGTTGGCGCAGGAACTGGGTGACGCGTACATCAGCACCGAGCACTTGCTGCTCGCGCTGAGCGACGCCAAGGGCACCGATTCGGCGCGCCTGCTCGCCGGTGCCAACGCCACGCGCAAAGGACTCACCGACGCGCTGAAGCTGGTACGCGGCAGTCACACCGTGACCGATCAGACGCCGGAGCAGCAGTATCAGGCGCTCGAGCGCTTCACGCGCGATCTCACCGATCAGGCACGGAAAGGCAAGCTGGACCCGGTTATCGGCCGTGACGAAGAAATCCGTCGGGTCATTCAGGTCCTCTCGCGTCGCACGAAGAACAATCCGGTACTGATCGGCGAGCCCGGCGTGGGCAAGACGGCGATCGCCGAAGGCCTGGCGCAGCGCATGATCAACGGCGACGTGCCGGAGTCGCTGCGTGACAAAAAGTTGCTCTCCCTCGATCTGGGCGCGCTCATCGCGGGCGCGAAGTTTCGCGGCGAGTTTGAGGAACGCCTCAAGTCCGTGCTCAAGGAAATCGCGTCCAGTGAAGGACGCGTGGTGCTCTTCATCGACGAGTTGCACACGCTGGTCGGCGCGGGCAAGGCCGAAGGCAGCATGGATGCGGGCAACATGCTCAAGCCGATGCTGGCGCGCGGAGAGCTGCGCGTGGTCGGTGCGACGACGCTGGATGAGTATCGCAAACACGTGGAGAAGGACGCCGCACTCGAGCGACGCTTTCAACCGGTGTTTGTGGGCGAACCGAGTGTCGAGAACACGATCGCGATTCTCCGCGGACTCAAGGAGCGCTACGAGGCGCATCACGGCGTGCGCATCACCGACGGCGCCGTGGTCGCTGCGGCCACGTTGTCAGACCGCTACATCGGAGACCGCTTTCTGCCGGACAAGGCAATTGACCTCGTCGATGAAGCGGCGTCTCGCCTGCGCATCGAGATTGATTCGGTGCCACAGGAAATCGATGAAGTCGAGCGTCGCAATGTGCAGCGCGAGATCGAGCGCCAGTCGTTGCTGAAGGAATCGGACGCAGCGTCGGTGGAGCGCCGCGGCACGCTCGAGCGCGAACTTGCCGATGGCAAGGAAAAGGCCTCGGCCATGCGCGCGCAGTGGCAGCAGGAGAAAGACGTCCTGGGCGCGGTGGGACGTATCAAGCAGGAGATTGAGCAGGCGCGCGTAGAAGCGGAAAAGGCGACGCGCACCGGCGACTTGAACATGGCCGCCGAAATCACGTACGGCCGGATACCGCAGCTCGAGCGCGACATGAAAGCCGCTGAAGCGCAGTTGGCGTCGCATGACGGACGTCCGCAGTTCCTCAAGGAAGAGGTGGCGGCCGACGACATCGCCGAGATCGTAGCGCGATGGACCGGCATCCCGGTGTCCCGCATGATGGAGTCCGAACGCGAACGGCTCACGCGCCTCGAAGAGGTGCTCGCCTCGCGCGTCATTGGTCAGCGGGAGGCCGTGGCTGCGGTCGCGAATGCCGTCCGACGTTCGCGCGCCGGCCTGCAAGATCCCAACCGTCCGGTGGGCAGCTTCATCTTCCTCGGACCGACTGGCGTTGGCAAGACGGAGACCGCACGCGCGCTGGCTGAGTTTCTCTTCGACGATGAGCATGCAATGGTGCGCATCGATATGTCGGAATACATGGAGAAGCATGCCGTCGCGCGCTTGATCGGTGCGCCCCCGGGGTACGTGGGATACGAAGAAGGAGGACAGCTCACGGAAGTCGTGCGCCGGCGTCCGTATTGCGTGATTCTGTTTGACGAAATCGAGAAGGCCCATCCCGATGTCTTCAATGTGCTGCTGCAAGTACTCGATGACGGGCGACTCACCGACGCGCAGGGACGCACCGTGGACTTCAAGAACACGGTCATCATCATGACCTCCAACGTGGGCTCGTCCTATATCCTCGAAGCGGCCGACACGCCCATCGATGAAGTTGAGGCGCGCGTGCTGACAGCGTTGCGCGCGAGTTTCAAGCCCGAGTTTCTCAACCGGGTTGACGACATCGTCGTCTTCCGCCCCCTCGGACGTCCGGAACTGGATCGCATTGTCGATCTGCAGCTGGTGCGGCTGCGTGCATTGCTCGCCGACAAGAAGCTCACCATTGAACTCACATCAGCGGCGCGACAGCGTTTGGCAGACTCCGGGTATGATCCGGTGTTCGGCGCGCGGCCGCTCAAGCGAGCCGTGCAGCGAATGGTGCAGAATCCGCTCGCCCTGGCCGTGCTCGAAGGACGTTTCCTCGACGGCGATCATATTGTCGCTGACGTGGACGAACAGGGCGGGTTACGGTTCTCCACCGCCGAGCGGTAATCGCCGTCAACGCCGCTGCATTCCAAAGCCGTACACGCGCCAACGGGTCCGCCAGCTGGCGGACCCGTTGCGATATCTGACATCACGCGTGGCCTTGCACTCCGCGCACCACGTGTGCGCCGGACTCGTCAGGCACTACGGCCTCCGCGCCGCTGCAGACGCGACAATCGCCACTTCGATACGACGATTGGCCTGGCGACCCGCTTCCGTCTCGTTCGTGGCAATGGGCTCCAACTCACCCCGGCCGGAGGTGCGCAGGCGTGACGACGGCACCCCTTCCGTGCCCAGGAAACGCGACGCGGCGGTTGCGCGCTGCTCCGAGAGTCGGCTGTTGTAATCATCTGCACCGACCGCATCGGTATGCCCGACGATCAGCACATCCGTCTCCGGATACTTCTTGAGGCTTGCGGCAAGATT
>JBBRFQ010000166.1:0-7850 GCA_038224035.1 Gemmatimonadales bacterium | reverse complement strand
TGTTTCCGCTGTGACGCTCGTCGAGGCGTCGCTGGTGTTCCTCGGCGAGCGGGGCCCGGGTACCGACCTCGAGCTCGACGTTTTGGCCCGCGAACTGCACCTCGAAGTTGTTCCGGTATCGGTTGATCAGGCGACCCGCGCACGTGATGCGGCGCGGATGTTCGGTCGCGGGCGACAAACCGCGAGGCTCAACTTCGGAGATCTATTCAGCTACGCGCTGGCCAGCGATCGCGCCGAACCGCTGCTATTCGTCGGCGACGACTTCGCCCACACGGACGTCATCGTCGCCGAGTGGTAGACGTGGGTAGCGCGGTGGCTGCCCGGCTGCGGTTTGCGGGGCCGGGGGCGGCCCCCAACACCGAACGCAGGCTGCAGACAGTGCTGCAGCCAGGCCGAGAGTGTGATGCCGGATGGCCGGAACGCCTTAACGCTCAGCCAAAGTACTCCTGATTCGGACGCTTACGCTCGCGCTCAGCGCGCCCGTACTGACCTTGTTCGCTGCGGCTGATCTTGCGACGCGCGACCAACGCCTCAAGCAGTAGCTCGCACGCGACCGCCACGAGCGCCGAGTCGTTCTTCGGCGCGAGGCCGAGCGCGACGACTGTACTCACCAGCCCCGGCACTACATCAAAGCCCTGTCGCACCAGCGGTGTGGCAGCGTCGTCGGCCACTTGCAGTGCGCCGCCGCCATCGAACCACATCACAACTTCTTCGGCGTCCACTTCTCCGGCGCGCGCTTCAAGCGTTTCGTGACACGCGCGACGAATGAGTTCGTGCGCAATTGCGGCACCACCAACGAGTTCACCTTCGTACTCGAGCTCCATCTTGCCGGTAATCGCGGGCAACGCGGCGTAGATGTCGGCAATGCGCGGCACGGCTTCGTCTTCGCCCTTCACCAGCGCACGCTGTTCGGCGTTGGAGATCACGTTCTCGAGCACCGTGATGGGCATGCGCTGCGACACGCCACTGCGCTTGTCGATGCGCTTGTCGTCGCGGGCTTCGAAGGCTACGCGTTCAACCACTTCGCGCACGAGATCGGGAATGCGCTGCGGCACGGCACCACGATCGGTCCACGATTCCTGGCGCGTGATGTTCACACCGAGTTCAACACTCGTGGGATAGTGCGTGATGATTTCGCTGCCGATGCGATCCTTGAGCGGCGTGATGATTTTGCCGCGTGCCGTGTAATCTTCGGGATTGGCGGTGAAGCAGAGCAGGACATCGAGTTTGAGACGCACGGGATAGCCTTTGATCTGCACATCACCTTCCTGCATGATGTTGAACAGACCCACCTGCACTTTACCCGCAAGATCCGGCAGTTCGTTGAGCGCGAAGATACCACGATTGGCGCGCGGCAACATGCCGTAGTGCATCGTGAGTTCGTCACTCAGCAAATGCCCACCGCGTGCGGCGCGGATTGGATCGACGTCACCGATGATGTCGGCTACCGTGACGTCAGGTGTAGCGAGTTTTTCGACGTAGCGTTCATCGCGAGTGACCCACCCAATGGGTGTGTCATCACCATGTTCGGCAATGAGCTGACGCGCGTACTTGGAAATCGGCGAGAAGGGGCTGTCATTCACTTCACTGCCGGCGACGACGGGCATGTGCTCGTCGAGCAGTGTGCCGAGTGCGCGGAGAATGCGTGACTTGGCCTGACCGCGCAGCCCGAGCAGAATGAAGTTGTGTCGCGACAGCAAGGCGTTGACGATCTGCGGCATGACCGTGTCTTCGTAACCGAGCACGCCGGGGAAGAGCGGTCCGCCGGCCTTGAGTTTCGCGATGAGATTGGCGCGCACTTCGTCCTTCACGGAGCGCGGGCGGCTGGGGTCGGACCAGGCGGAGCGGCGCAAGGCGCCAAGCGTGTCGGGAAGTCGAGTCACTGAACCAGGGAGAAAATGAGGGTGAGGATGAACACCGTTACGCTATGAGCGTTTGAGTGGGCCGGAACGTGCCCGCGATGTCACGGTGGCGCACGGTACAACGCGCAAGGCGTTGCTGGGAAGCGACTTGCAGAGGCACTATCCAAAAAGGCACTCTTGACAGCTTACTCCTGAGGCATACATTCGTATGGTCCTTCCGAGCGGGAGGCCGTGCCATCTCCTACGGTCCGGTTGCGGGTCAGGGTGCACGTGGTGTCCACAAAACAAACGAGGAATCCCATGAAGCGTATTGCCCTGATCGCGGCGGCTATCGTGTTGTCTGCTTGCGGTGGTGCGAAGGATGAGGCCGCGGTGCCGGCCGAAGAGCCGGCCGCGATGGTCGAGACGGCGCCGGTCGCGCCGGCACCGGACAGCGCCACCATGGCGCCGCCGATGGATAGCGGAATGGCGAAGCCGGACAGCGCCAGCATGTAAGGTGCGGTGAGAGAGGAGGGAGCGCCCCCGGTCTCGGTTGAGGCTGGGGGCGGTTCTTTTTTACGTGAACCGTGAACTGTGAACTGTGAACTGTTTACGGTCAACGGCCACTCCCTCGCTACGCACGTTCCGCGTACCGTGGGGATCGCGCCTTCGGTTTACGGTGAGGGTTGACGGTGCACGGTTTCTGGTTTGCGCCGAGCGGTTTCGACACGGCACGAAAACCGTTCACCAATCGGTGCATCGCCTCCGATGCAAACCGGAAACCGTCAACCGTGGACCCGAACCGTGCACTAAAGGCGCGACGGCGGCGGTACGGGAGACGTGCGTAGCGAGGGAGTGCCCGCGCCGTGGGGAGTCTGCTGGCTCGCGCGTGCCGTATAGCTTTAGCGCTCAACCCGCGCGGAGACCGCCACGTCGCTGCCGTCAGCGTCGACCCAGGCAACATTCACTTGCGCTCCGGGCTCGAACTCCCGCCGTACCATCGCGATGGCCAAGGGGCCGTTGATTGGCGAGATGACGCTTGAGCGCACATCGCCGATCACTTTGCCGTCATCGGCGCGGAGTTCTGATGTGACGGGGAGCGGAACGTTACTCGTGATGACGCGAAGGTGACGATTCACGTGGCCGCGGAAGTGAATGCGGGCCACGGTTTCTTGTCCTGTGTAGCAGCCCTTGTCGAATGAGAGCGCGCCGAGGTGGCCGAGGTTGGCTTCCTGTGGAATGGTGGTCTCGTCCATGTCGCGTCCCCATGCCGGGTGTCCGGCTTCGACGCGGGCGACCTCCCACAATGGTTCGCTGCCCGTCACGGCGGCGTCATCGCGGGTCATGGCGTCGAGGATGTTGGCTGTCAGTGACGAGGTGCAGAGCAGCTCGAGGCCGGGGATGTCGCCGAGTGTGGGAGATTCTGCGAGCGTCACCGTAACGTCATCGAGGATGACGGTTGCGCAGGCGTACGGCGCACGCGCGAGCGAGAGCGGGGATGTGGTGCCGAGTGTGGTGAGGGCGTGATTGACCACCGTGTGGGCCAATGGACCGTGTACGGCGATCGTCTCGAGCTCTGCTTCGGCGTACTTGGCCAATCGCGGATTGACGAACTTGCGCACGAGATCGCGCCAGCCGGGCCACGCGGCGGCGCTTGTCGTCGTGAGATAGCGTTCTTCGGCGATGCGCAGAATGCGCAGGTCGGCCACGATGCGCCCCTTGGCGGTGAGCGCCGCGGCGTACTGACCTTGGCCGATGCCGAGCGCGAGCACGTTGTTCGTGACGAGACCGGTGAGTGCGTCGGCCGCCTTGGGGCCGGAGAACTCCAGGTGGTGCAGGCCGGGTCGGTGAAAGGCAACGGCGCCAGTGCGCAGCGCCGCGTGGGCGACGAGGTCGGCGTGTTCGAGAGCGATGGGGGTGGGCATGAAGTGCAATTTACTGTGGAGCCGCGGGGGGGGGATCTATCGCGGCTGTTACGAGGGTTGTTGCACGCAGTATAAATCGCGCTTTCGGTTGACGGTCACGATAGATGGTCGACAGTTCAGAGCCCGAACCGGAAACCGTTTGCCGTAAACCTTCTGGCGTCAGCTTGTTGGCCAGCTTGGCGACAAATACCTCGAGATCGCCGAACCAAGTCGCAGGCGTACCGGTTCAGTTTCCACAAAGGAACCGTTCTTTTGACCTGACAATGCCGTGATTATGCCGGCATACTGGCTCGTAATAACGGGCATGCCGCGAACGCTCAGTACTCCGGGGTCGTCGCCGGTGATCGTGCGAACCGCATCGGTTTGCTCTTCCAGGAACTCAAACAGATTGCCCGAGCTGCGTCGCGTACAGTCGGCGCGGAGGATCACGCGCCACCCGGACTCGACGGCCGCTCGGCAACGCCTCAGTGCCACGGTGTCGATCACCGGTAGTCCGGCGCTCATCAACTGCGCCCATTCGCGTTCCGCGGCGTGCGCGGCGAGGTCGAAGAGCGTTTCGTCGGCGGCCGCGCCGGGGAGCAGCCGAACGGCCTCCGACCAGTTGCGTCCGGCCATCCAGTCTCGCGAGAGCGATGGCATCTCCGGCACCAGCTCAACCGCGAGTGCGGCCGCCAGCAACGTCTCCAGGCGGCGGGGCAGGGTGTCGGCGAGCACGCCGTCCACGGCCACGACGAGCGGTCCGCGAGCGCGCGGCGGCTCAGCCATGGCGCGATGCCGGGCGGGAGCTACTGGGGGAGTCGCTGAGGGCGTCGCTGAGGGAGCCGCTGAGTGAGCCGCTGAGTGACCCGCTGAGTGCGGCGTCGAGCAGCTCGACGGGATGCACGGCCCGCGTGGTGCTGCCGCTGCGCAGCAGTCCGGCGCCGATCTGCATCAGACACCCCGGATTTCCCGAGGCGACGAACTCAGCGCGTGTCTGGGCAATGCAGCGCAGTTTGGGCGCGAGTACTGCGTCACTCGTGTCCGGCTCCACGAGATTGTAGATCCCCGCGCTGCCGCAGCACTGATCGGCGTCCTCAAGCGGCACGAGTTCGACACCGGGCAGCGCGCGCAGCATCGCAAGCGGTTCGCGGGTGATGCGCTGCGCATGCATGAGATGACACGGTGGATCGTAGGCGATGCGGAGGGGTTGCGCGTCCGTCTGCGCAGCCGAACGAGGATCCCGCTGCGCATTCGCCAGTGCAATTACCCGTACGTTTGCCGGCGCAAACTCGGGCAGGTGCAGCGTGTCACCGTTGGCCAGCAGTTCACTCACATCGCGGACGCGTTTCGACACCGCTTCGGCGCGCGCTCGCCACGCGTGATCGTCGTGCAACAGATGGGTGTAGTCCTTGAGAATTGCGCCGCAACCGGCCGAGTTCACACCGATCAGGGCATCGGGTTGTTGTTCGAAGGCAGCGATGTTGCGTCGTGCAAGTTCGCGTGCGCCGTCGAGATCACCGGCGTGCGCATGCAGCGCACCGCAGCAGTGCTGATGCCGCGCGTGAACGACATGATGGCCGGCGGCTTGCACGACACGCGCCGTGGCGGCATTGGTGTGCGCGAAGAGACCGCGCATCACGCAGCCTTCGAGCAGCACCACGTTTTCACGCGGTGGCGACGCAGGCGTAGTCGTGATCGAGGCGGAAGCGACAGCGGCCGGCGGTGCCGAGTGGGAAGTGGCCGTCGACGCACGTACCGTAGCGTTCTCAGCGCGTGATGTGCGCGGGAACTGCACTCGCACGGGCGTTGTCGATGCCAGCATCGCAAACGGGAATGCCAGACGCGCGGGTAATACACGCGCCAGCAACACGGGCAATCGCGACGCGCGCAATACGCGTGCGGCGAGCAGGGCGAGTGACAGCACCGATGTGTGACGGAACACGGACAGAATCACGCGGGCCACGAGCGGCACCGGCCGCACTTGCTGCATCGTGGCGCGCGTCGCCTCGAGCAGCTGACCGTACGGTACACCGCTCGGACACGCAGTCTCACACGCACGGCAGCCGAGGCAGCGGTCGAAATGTGTGCCGACATCGGGATCGTCGAGTGGAATCTCGCCGTCGAGCAGGCGCCGCATGAGCAGCAGCCGGCCGCGCGGGGAGTCGTTCTCGTCGTGGAGATTGACGTAGGTGGGGCACGCGGGCAGGCAGAATCCGCAGTGCACACAGGCGTCGAGACCGGGCGCGGCTGCGGCGAGCGGTGTGTCGGGCAGTGCGCAGGGGAGTGGAGCGTGCGTCATGGGCAGCAACGGTTACGGTCCACTGTTAACGGTTTTTGGTTGACGGTGGTCGGCATTTACTGTCGTTTGAGCGGGCCATCCGGATCGCGCCTCTGGTTTACGTCACGGGTTTACGGTGAACAGTTCACGGTGGAAACTGTTCACCGTCGACCGTAGACCCAAACCGTAAACTGAGAGCGCGATCGTGGCGGTACACGTAGAGGGCGTAATTGGCGGCAACCGTCAACCAACAACGGTTTACCGTAAACGGTTGTTGGTTGACGGTGGTCGGCATTTACCGGCTTTGGTCCGGGCCGTCCGGATCGCGCTCTCAGTTTACAGTACGGGTTTACCGTTGACGGTTCACAGTTGAAACTGTACACCGTCTACCGTCCATCGTCTACCAAACCTGTAGAACCCAGGCGCGATCTCCGCGGTTCACGGCAACCCGTGGCTCCCCGCGCGCGCAAGATCCGCGGCATTCGCGACGCTCTCGCCGAGCAGGCCACGATTGAGAATGTGTGCCGGATCGAGTGCGCGACGCAGGCCTGCCGAGAGTCTGTCATTCACGGCCGACGGGACATGTGCCCACGCCAAGTCGGGCAGCCGCTCCCACGCCACATGTGCACCGGGGGGCGCGATGCGTCGAACGAACTCCGGCCAGTTGGCAGCGTGAGCGCGCGGGACGCGGGTCGTGGCATCATTCGTGGCCTGCGGTGCGGTGACACCCGTGCTCTCAACCGGAATCACGACACGCACCAGTCCACGCGTCACACTTCCACGAATCAGCGGCTGCCAACATTCCGATGCGTCGAGATGGTCACTGACATGTCGCCAGGTATGGGCGAACTGTGTCGGGGTGTGCGTAACGCGCGCCACGAGCGCACTGGCGGGTTCCAGCATGGACAGCCGCGCGAATGTACTCACCGGCACCTCGCGCACATCACCGAGCGCCTGTAACTCGGCGGCCTGCGCGTGCACGCGGTCTTCGTTGCCGGCGAGACGCACGAGCAGACAGACGCCGTCGTGCACATCGAGTGCCTTCGCCAGCGCGCTGCTGAGCAACTCCAACGCGAGCGGTGCAATCGGAAGATCGCCGAGCGATGCCAGGCGCGACTCGAGTGAGGCCCGTGCATCGCGCGCAATCACAAAGGCGCAATCGAGATCCGGGCGTGCACGCAAGCGCATGGACACTTCGGTAATCACACCGAGTGTACCCCACGCGCCGGTGTGCAACCGCACGAGATCGAAACCGGCCACATTCTTGACAACGCGTCCACCGGCGCGAATGATCTCGCCCGCGCCGGTGATGCATTCCAGGCCAAGTACAACATCACGCACGCGGCCCATCGACATCGCGAGCGGGCCATCAGATGCGGTGGCAATCGTTGCCCCGATGGTGGCGCGTATGTCGGCGGCGGGATCAAGTGCCAGCCATTGTCCGTGCGCTGCGGTGGTTGCATTCAGTTCAGCGAGTGTTGAGCCGGCGCGCGCGGTGAGTGTGAGATCACCGGGCACGTACTCCACAATGCCGGCGCACTCACCAACGTGCAGCGTCTCTCCCTCGCACGGCCGTCCGGCGTCGAGCCAGGAACCGCCGCCGACGATGCGCAGCGCTGTGCCCGACGCATGTGCCGATGCGACCCGAGTGGCGAGTTCCGTCGTGGTCACGGGCATGCTGACGGATCGCCCACGTGTCCGGGAAGCGGATGCACAGACGAGCACGGCGTCGGGCGCGTCATGGCAACCCTTGCAGGTTCCACCGCGCGTTCCACTCGCGGCACGAATGCACAGGCACCACTTTACCGGGATTGGCGCGATGTTCGG
>JBBRFQ010000165.1:0-7911 GCA_038224035.1 Gemmatimonadales bacterium | reverse complement strand
CTCTTCACACTGGCAATCGCCGTGGGTTTACTGCCGCTGGGGACGGCGTTCACTTTCCCGTGCGTCACGGCGTTGCTCTCGCGCGTCATCAGCAGCGCTCAGCGCGGACTCTACATGGGCGTGCAACAAACGTTTGGTGGTGTCTCGCGCGTTGTGTTCCCGGTGCTCTTCGGTTTCGCGTACGACCGCTTTGGCGAGCCGTCGCCGTTCTTCATTTCGGCGTTGATCGTCGCGCTCACGTTTTTTCTGGCACGCAATATTGCCACCTTTGCGCCGAGGAAGCGGCCGGCGTAGGGTTTTCGTTACGACGCCTTCAGCCCCGGTTCGCTGTCGAGCACCGCTTTGGCGATGTTGACCATCGGCACCGACTTATCCTGACTCGTCCGCTGCATGATGCGATAGGCTTCCTGTTCGGAGCTGCCGGTGCGGCGCATGAGAATACCTTTTGCCCGCTCGATGAGCTTGCGAGCCTCGAGCTGGTCACGTGCCAGCTTTGCGTCCTGCCGCGCCTCCAGGAGTTCACGCGCGCGCGCGACCGCGAGGCGAAGCGTGGCATCGAGCGTGGCCGACGGGACCGGTTTGGGCAGCAGCGCCACGGCGTGCGAACGCAGCGCGTCGTCAGCCGTGAGTGACAAGGTCGCGTCGCCGGTGAACAGAACGATCGCGATACCGGGCGCCTGCTCGGTGATCTGGTGGGCGGCCTCAAGACCACTCGCGCCTCCGGGGATCTGCACATCCAGCAGCACGGCGTCGGGCATGGACTCGACGGCCTGGCGCACCGCCTCCTCGCCGGTTTGTGCTTGGGCAACCACAAGGTGGCCGAGCGATGTCAGGAGCTCGACGAGCGTTTCGCGGGCGGCGCGATCGTCTTCTGCGACCAGTACCCGAATGGTGCCTGGAGAATCATTCATCGAATGCATCGGTGGCTGGTGGAAAGCACGTACGGCGTGGATGACAGGCGCGACGAACTCGCGTCATCGTGCCTGAAGTTATGGACTCCGCGGGCTGACCGCGTCGGCGGTTGCCTGACACGGCGCAAGGGTAGCGATGAAACGAGCGGCGGGGCATACTCGCTCCATGTCAATCTTCGAACTCCTCGCGGTCCTCACGACTATCACGGCCGTGTTTGCGTGGGCCAACTTCCGCTTCGTGAAGCTGCCGGCCACCATCGGCCTGCTGATTCTGGCCCTGATTGGCTCGCTGGTGCTCGTGCTCGCCGGCAAGGCTGGTTTTGTTGACCTCGCCGAGGTCACGTCGTTTGTCAACTCACTCGACTTCGACGACGCGCTGCTCCACGGGATGTTGGGGGCCCTGCTCTTCGCTGGCGCCTTGCACATGAACCTTGACAGACTGCGCGAGCACACGCTCATGATCAGTGTACTGGCAACGGTCGGGGTGGTCACCTGCACCGCGCTCGTTGCCGGCGGAAGCTGGGTCGTGTTTCACCTGCTCGGCTTCCCGATCCCACTCACCTGGTGTCTGGTGTTTGGCTCATTGATCGCCCCGACGGACCCGATCGCGGTGGGCGCAATTCTCGGGAATGTGGGAGTTCCCAGCTCGCTTTCCGCGCTCATCGCGGGAGAGTCTCTGTTCAATGACGGTGTGGCGGTGGTGCTGTTCCTTGTGCTCGTCGGGATCGCAGCCGGTGGCGGTGACACGACCGTCGCTCATGTGGCGGAGCTTTTCGCAATCGAAGTGGTTGGCGGCGTGGTGTTTGGTGGGGTACTCGGCTGGATCGTGAACCAGATGATGACGCGGGTAGATCACTATCAGGTGGAAATCCTGCTGACGCTGGCGGTCGTCACCGGTGGTTACGCGCTGGCGCAGCGGCTGCATATCTCCGGCGCGCTGGCCATGGTGGTGGCGGGGCTGATCATCGGCTCAGCGGGGCGCGCCACGGCCATGTCGCAGGCTACACAGCAGCGGCTCGATGAGTTCTGGGAGCTGGTCGATGAGTTCCTGAACGCGGTGCTCTTCGTCCTCATCGGCATCGAGGTGGTGATCGTCGATTACACGGGCTCGTATCTCATCGCCGGCCTCATCGCGTTTCCGCTCGTACTGCTGGCACGGTGGTTGAGTGTTGGCATGCCGATGCTGGCCCTGCGGCGCGTCAGGCCGCTGCCCGCGGGAACACTCACGATCCTCACCTGGGCGGGACTGCGCGGCGGCATTTCAGTGGCGCTTGCGTTGAGTCTTCCGGCCAGCGACTACCGCGCGCTGATTCTCACGGTGACGTACGTGGTGGTGTGCATCAGCATCGTGGGACAGGGGCTGACCGTTGGCTCGGTTGTGCAGCGCGTGCTTCGTGCGCGCCAGACCGAGCCCCTCGCCGAACGGGAAGGAGTAAACTGATGCACGCTGCGGCGATGACCGCCCTTGGCGTGTTGTGCTCGCTCGGCGTCGCCTTCGGACTCGACGCCCAGACGGTGCGGGACAGCGCGGGCGTGCGCATCTTCGGGCACGCGCGTGCCACGCAGCCGCTCGGCATGTGGACGATTTCACCGCAGCCGCTGATTGAGATCGAAGGCGATCAAATTGAAGGGCCCGGCGAGCGTGTACTGGGCGGACACCCACCCGAGCGCGGATCGCGTCGTCGGGATGTGTTCGACCGGAATGGACGTTGGGTCGCCTTGGTGCGGACCCCGGTACGTCTTTCGCCGCGTCACATCGGGCCAGATTTTGTGCTCGGCGTCAACAGCGACGACGACGGCGTGCACCGCGTCTCCGTGTCTCGACGGCAGCGGCGGTAACGGAATGCTCCCTCGTGTTTCCGTGGTTGTCCCATGCTGCAACGAAGCACCGAACATTGACGCGCTCTACGCACGGGTGACGGCGGCCACGCGCTCGCAAGGGTACACGTCGCAACTGGTGTTCGTGGACGACGGCTCGCGCGATGACACGTGGGCGCAGATCAGCGGACTGGCCGCGCACGATGCCACGGTGCTCGCGGTCAAGCTGTCACGCAATCACGGACACTAGCTCGCGTTGACGGCAGGGCTCAGCGTGTGCACGGGCGAGCGCGTGCTCATTCTCGACGCCGACCTGCAGGATCCGCCGGAGCTGCTGCCGCAGATGATGGCGCGCATGGATGAGGGATTTGATGTCGTGTACGGCCAGCGTGTGGCGCGACACGGCGAGACCGCAGTCAAGCGCGCCACGGCGCACGTGTTCTACCGACTCATGCAGCGACTGGTGGACGAACCCATTCCTGTGGACACCGGCGACTTCCGGTTGATGAGCCGACGCGCGGTGGACGCGCTGAACGCGATGCCCGAGCGACACCGCTTTGTGCGCGGCATGGTGAGCTGGATCGGGTTTGCGCAGGCGGCGATTCCGTACGAGCGAGCCCCGCGCGCCGCCGGTGAGACCAAATACCCGCTGCGCACGTCACTGCACTTCGGCATCGACGCGGTTACGAGTTTTTCCATCGTGCCGCTGCGCGCTGCGTCGTATCTTGGCGTACTCTCCGCCGTACTGGCGCTGGTGGTCACCGCGTACGCGCTGTGGAGCTGGGGCACGGGGCGCACGGTGCAGGGGTGGACGTCGTTGATCATTATTTCGCTGCTTCTGGGCGGCGCACAGCTGTGTGTGCTCGGTGTGATCGGCGAGTATCTCGGTCGTTTGTACGTGGAATCGAAGCGTCGCCCGCTCTTCATCATCGAGGAGATCGTACGCCGGGATGCACTCCCACCACGCCTCTGATGACGGGCGTGGTGTCGCGGGACGGGCGCGAGCACGATGCCGCATCGCGCGCGCAGCAGGCGATCACGCTGGCACAGGCCACGGTGCTGGCCTGTGCACTGGTCGTCGCAACGAGCGGCGATGCGTGGCGTTGGCCCTTTCAGTACGGCGACGATCTCATCTTTGATATCGCGACGTGGCACTATCGCGAAGAAAAGTTGCCCGGTGAAGCGCGATGGATTGTGTGGGTGTGGCACGAGGTGTTCGGTGCGTCGTCGCCCGCCGCAGACTTTCGGCTTTCACTGGTTGCGTGGTGTTTGTCCATGGCGCTGATCGCGCAGCGGCTGACGACCGGAGCGCGCTGGCCAAGCATCGTGTGTGCGGTCGCGCTGTCAGCGAATCCGGCCGTATTGCGGCTGTTGCAATGGCCGCACACCGCGGCACCGATGATGGCCACCATGCTGATGTGTTCGACGCTGTTGTTCATGTCTTTTGCGCATGTTCGGCGACTCGCGCTCGCACTCGCGGTGGCGACGTGTGCGGCGATGTTGGCATTTCAGTTGTTTGCCCTGCTGTTGATTGCAGCTGCCTTGTTCCTCGTCACGGCGCGCACGTTGCGTGCGGGCGAGTGGGATGTACGCGATCTCGTACGCAATGCATCCACGGTGGTACTGTTCGGCGTTGCGGGAACAGTCGCCGGACTACTGCTCGGGTACGCGTTCAACGCCGCTGCCTTCGGCCACTTCGGGCTCGACATCGCGGGATGGCGAGAGACGCATGTTGGATCGGGCACTCTCGCGCGTGCAGCCATGAATCTGCGTGAGGTGCTTTACGCCGCGTCGGACGCCTCCGGGCACTTGCTGTGGCCGGTCATGCTGACCGCCGCAGGAACATGGAGTGTTCTGGCCCTGCGTCAACGGGGAAGTGTTCGCATCGTGTGGCTGGTGCTGGTACTTCTGCTGGGAGTCGTGATGGCACCGATCTCCGTCGCGTTACTGTCCGGTGCGCCGGTTCCCGGGAGTCGAGGCGGTTTGACGATCTGGTTCGCAGTCATCGCCATGTTGGTACTGTTGGCCGACATGCACGCCGCGCGAACGCGAGTGGTGGCGTTTGGCTCGATGGCGGTACTCACGTCAACCGCGGTGTGGCTGACTGGCGGAATGCTGGCGACAGGAAGTCGCGTCCGGTTGTCGCATGAGGTACATCTGGCCGTCATCGCGCAGGACGTGCGTGCAGCGCTCGGCGCCACCGGGCCCGCCCGAACACTCGTCGCCGTCGGCGTGGAACACCCGTTCGATTCGCTCGGCAACAAGGACGAGTGGTGGGTACGCGCGTTGCTGCGTTCGCGTCTCGAGCCGGAGCTTGTGGGCGGCGTCATCTATTGCGCGGTTACGTCGTGCGAAGCGCTACGTGGGCAATCGTTGCCCGACCACATTGCGGCGCCACCCGGTTACCCGATAACGGGCTACCTCAGCCGAAGCGGGGACGTGCTCTTGCTCAGGTTCGGCCGCCACACGTCGTCGAGGCCCGGCATGGACGTCACGCACACGTCTCGCTGATCACGTGTCTCGTCTTGCCTGTAAACCACCTGCGGCGCAGCTTTGAACGGTTCCCCAACCCAACCCCCTTGCCTCACGCTCACCCCATGCCCGTCACGCCGGGCCGCCTCCTGTCGGAGCGGTACGAAATCCTGCGCGCCGTTGGTGAAGGTGGCATGGCCACAGTGTACTCCGCCCTCGACCGACAGACCGGGGGCGTTGTCGCGGTCAAGATCCTGCGCCCTGAGCTCGCACCGTACCTGGGCGGCGATCGCTTCGCGCGTGAGATGCGCATCACGGCGCAACTCCGGCATCCGGGCATCGTCGCGCTACTCGATACCGGAGACGTGGACGGTCTGCCCTACTACACGATGCCGTTCGTGGAAGGTGAGACGCTCGCGCAGCGATTGGCTCGCGACAAACAGCTCACGCTGACAGATACGCTCGACATCGTGCGCGAGCTCACTGACGCACTTGGCTATGCGCATGCGGCCGGTGTGCTGCACCGTGACATCAAACCGGCCAATGTGTTGCTCTCGGGCGGACGCGCGTTGCTGGCCGACTTCGGTATCGCGCGGGCGATTGATACCGCCGCCGAGGCGCTGACCGAAACGGGCTTCGCGGTCGGGACGGTGGAGTACATGAGCCCGGAACAGGGCATGGCCGAGCCCGTTGACCAGCGTAGCGACATTTATTCTCTGGGTTGTGTGCTGTATGAGATGCTTGCTGGCGCGCCGCCGTTCACCGGGCCAACGGCGCGCGCCGTGCTCGCACGCCACGCGCGCGACGACGTGCCAAGCCTGCGCACTGTGCGCCCCACCGTCACGCGTCGGCTCGAAGCCGTGGTGAACAAGGCGCTCGCTAAAGTGCCCGCCGACCGCTTTGCCTCGGCGCTCGAACTGCAGACGGCACTTCGCGATCCGCTGTTGCTCGATCATACCCACGATATCACGGCCGCGTCGGGCGCCGTCGCGCGCGATGCAGCGCGTGGCCGGTCACGATGGTTGTGGGGCGCAGCGGCCGCCGTGGTGCTGCTCGCATCTGGCGGGCTGCTCGCCCGGCGCACCACGCTGCCGACACTCGACCCGAATCGAGTGATCGGCTTTCCGCTCGTGTCGCCGAACGAAGTGGGCGGCAGCGCGACGCCGGGCGAAGATATGGCCACCCTGATTGGCAGTGCGCTCGATCGACGAGGGGCGCTGCGCTGGATTGACGGTTGGCGATACCTCCCCGACGCCGATCGTACATCACCGTCGGCCGTATCCGCCGACGCGATGCAGCGCATTGCCCGCGCACACGGCGCCGCGTGGTACGTCACCGGGCGCATCGTGCTGCGCGGCGACTCAGCCGATGTGCTGCTCGATCTCGTCGATGCGCGGGCGGACACGGTGGCCGCGCGTCCGCGCGCATCGGGGCTGGCGACGTCGCTCTGGCGTGTGGCGATTCGCTCGGTCAATCAGTTGTTGCCGGTGCTCACCCCGGGCGCCGACGCGCGCGACCTCGAGGGGGCGTGGCAGGATCGCGAGCCGGCGGCCGTCGCCAGCTTTCTGGCCGGCGAAGCCGCGTTTCGTCGCGCGCGCCCGGCGGATGCGCTCGCGCTGTATCGCGATGCGGTACGCGATGATTCCACGTTTGCGCTCGCGGCGGTCCGCGGTGCGCAGGCGGCCACCGCCGCGCATCGTCCGGTCGAGGCGCACCTGTTGGTGCAACGCGCACTCGGTCAGGCGTTGCCGCCGCAGTACGACGCATTTACACGTGGCTACGCGGCCTATCTGGACGGGCGCGCCGATTCGGCTATCAGCGCATTCAAAGACGCGCTTCGGATCGATCCTGAGCTGTCGTCGGCGTGGGCGCAGCTCGGCGAGACATACATCCATCTCGTTCCGCTGGTCGACAACGCGGACAGTCTGGCGTATGACGCCTTCGCGCAGGCCCGCGCACTCGATTCCGCGTCAGCGCACCTGGTACTGCACCCGATCGAGATTGCAGCGAGACGCGGGGACATCGCGCAAGTGACCGCATTCAGCACGCGTTTCTTGCGTGCGAAGCCCGACAGCACTCAGGCCGCAGAGATTCGATATGTCGCACAGTGCGCGCGGGAAGGGCCCGAGCGAATCGATTGGCGCGCCGCAGTGCGAGACAACGTGCTGGCCGTGCTGTCGAGCGCCGTGGTCGCGGGCGCGCGCGGTGACAATCTGCCGTGCGCCGCGGCGGCCTACACCGCGGTATTGCGTATGGATAGCGTAACCGCGGCGCAACCCGACGCGCTGGCATCGCGCCAGAGTGCACTGGTGGGCCTTGTGGCCGTGCTCGTCGCACAGCACCAGCCCGACTCCGCGCTGGTGCAAATCGCCCGCTCCGTTGAGCGCGGTGACGGCGGTTCATCGCTGGCGATGGTTGCGGCGACGGTTTCGCCGGCGTTCGCCGCGATGGCGTCTGAGGTGGCCAAGCGCGACGCGGACCGCTTCGGGCCGGATATGGCGCGTTGCAGTACGCCGGAACGCTGCTGGATTCTGGCGCAATACTTCAGGTCGCTTGGCCAAGCGGCGTCGCCACTCGCGATTGCGCGTGCACTTGCTGAACGGTCGCGTCGCGACACGTCGAGCGAGTTGGCACTGTATGCATCGGCGGCCGACGCGCATGCAACGCTGGCGTCCGGCGACTCGACGGGTGCGGAGCGCGCGCTGCGCGC
>JBBRFQ010000164.1:0-7950 GCA_038224035.1 Gemmatimonadales bacterium | reverse complement strand
ATGCCTTTCTGCCCCAGATGATCGGGCTGAATGTTGAGCACCGCGCCGACATCCACTTCGCGCATGGCCATACCGCTGCGCAACAAACCACCGCGCGCGGTTTCGAGCACCGCCACTTCCACCGCTGGATCGCTGAGCACGATGCGCGCCGACGTGGGGCCGGTCATATCGCCCTCCACCGTGCGCTGCCCGTCGATGTACACTCCGTCGGTCGTGGTCAGCCCGACCCGGTGGCCAGCGAGCTTGTGAATGTGCGCCAGTAACCGCGCCGTCGTGGTCTTGCCGTTCGTACCCGTGATCGCCGCGATCGGGATGCGACTCGGCGCGTCCTTCGGGAACAGCATCTCGATCAGCTTGCCGGCCACGTCACGCGGACGCCCTTCACTCGGCGCGGAGTGCATGCGAAAGCCCGGCGCGGCATTCACTTCACAGATCGCACCGCCGATATCGTTGTACGACTGCGTGATGTCGGGCGACAGGAAATCCACGCCGCCTACATCGAGCCCGATCGCCTTGATTGCGCGCACCGCCATCTCGGCGTTGTCGGGATGCACGGCATCGGTCATGTCCACCGCCGTGCCGCCGGTCGACAGGTTCGCCGTGAGCCGCAGATACACAGCTTCTCCGGCCGGCGGCACACTCTGCGGCGTGTAGGCAAGCTTGTCGAGCAGACTCATCGCCTGCTCATCGAGCGTGAGCTGCGTGAGCACCTTTTCATGGCCGATGCCGCGACGCGGATCGCGGTTCACAATGGCGACCAGTTCTTCAATCGTGTGCGTGCCGTCGCCTGTCACTTTGCCAGGCTCGCGCTTGGACACCGCCACCAGTTCCCCGTTCACCACGAGCATGCGATGGTCATGGCCGCTGATGAAACTCTCCACGATCACACTGCGCGAATGTTCCTGCGCTCGGGTGAAGCCGGCGATCACCTCGTCCGGCGTGGCAAGATTGATCGACACACCGCGGCCATGATTGCCGTTGTACGGCTTGGTCACCACGGGATAGCCAATGCGCGCCGCCGCTGACACGGCCCGCTCCGCGCTCTGCACCAATCGCTGCCGCGGCACGGGCAGTCCGAGATTGGCGAGAATGCGGTTGGTCTCTTCCTTGTCGGACGCGAGCTCCACCGCGATATGCGACGTCTGGCCCGTGATCGTGGCCTGAATGCGCTGCTGCCGGCAGCCGTAGCCGAGCTGAATCAGGCTCTGCTCGTTGAGTCGCAGCCATGGAATACCGCGTGCTTCGGCGGCGTGCACAATGCTGGCGGTGCTCGGCCCGAGTGCGCGGCGCTGCGCGTAGCGAATGAAACTGTCGCGCCGTGCTTCCAGATCGAAAGCCGGATCGGCGTCGGCTGGCCGCAGCTCAGGTGGCAACAGGTGGTGCAACAAGTCGAGCGCCACCTCTGCGGCTTCGAGACCCACATCGTCCTGCTCGTATTCGAACACCACATCGTACACGCCGGGCGTGTCGGTTTCGCGCGTCTTGCCGAACGTGACCTTTACTCCCGACACGTTCTGCAGTTCAATCGCCACATGCTCGAGTACGTGACCCAGCCACGTGCCGTCGTCTTCGGTCATGCGTCGCACAAATCCGCCGGCTACACCATACGAACAGCCGTGCTCGTGCAGGCCGGGCAGCGCCGTCAGCAGCGATTGAATGAACGCATCGCCGAGTCTGCGTGTGGGCCACGCTTCGAGTGGTCCAAGATCGAGGACCAGTCGGATGACCGGAAAATGCGCGTAGTGACTGGGGCCAACGTAGACGGACCGGTCGAGAATCTGCATGGGGCGGTGAGCGTTCGACTAGTCGTTGGTGGCGAAGGCGTTGGCCGGATGGGCCTGACGCGTATGCAGATTGTACGTGGAGCCGGCGGCGAGCACATGCACGATCACGCCCGTCATCGTAATGGTTTCGCCGGGCTTGGCGTCGGCCACCGTGGTGTAGCCCACCTCGGAGGGATCCACGATCGTGACCGCACCCGTGCCGCACACTTCGACTGTTTCGTCGGGTGCAATAAACGCCGCCGTATCTTCGTCAACACCGAGCCCCACGCAAAACGGGTTGTACGACAGCGCGGTGAGCAATCGGCCGAGTCGGTCGCGTTGCCGGAAGTGCTGGTCGACAATGATACGATTGGTGAGGCCCAGTCCGGCGCACATCGTGACCATGCCGGCGCGCGGTGTGCTGCCTTCGTCGCCAAAGGCGATCATGTGCTCGCTCAAATACGCCGCTCCCGCACTCGTGCCGGCAATGTGCGCGCCCTCGCTGTTGCGGATGCGCAGCAACTTCGCGACCGGGGTGCCGCCGAGAATCGTGGACAACTTGAGTTGATTGCCACCGGTCAGAAACACGCCGGTGGCCTGTGCCAGCCACTCCAGCCAGTCGGCATCGTCGCAGTCGCTGCGACGCTCGAGGTTGAGCGCCTTCACCTGCTTGACGCCGCGCCGCTGAAACACCCGCTCGTAGTACGTGCCCATATCCGGCTCGTTCGAGGCCGTGGGGATCACCGCGATACGCGCCGCGTCGCCGCCGCTGAGGGCGATGAAACGGTCGAGAATGGCGTCGGTGAGCAGTTTGCCACCGATCGGGATGATCCAACCACGGGTCGTGCTCATGACAGAGGCGTGCTCCGGACGCGAGAGGAAGTAGAGAGTGAGCCGTAACCCGGAAAGCTAACGCCTCCGGGCTCCTTCAGGTAATCTTGGGGCACTCCCCGCACCCACACTTGCGCCGCCATGCTGACCCTGCTTCGCCACGCTGACGTCTTCGCTCCCGATCCGCAGGGCTTCTGTGATCTGCTCATCGGCGGGGAACGTGTGCTGTACGTGGGCCCACGCCTCGATGCACTGCCCAACGCGTTGGCCGTGCAGGTGATCGACTGCGCCGGACGCCGCGTGATCCCGGGACTCATCGATGGGCACGTGCATCTGACGGGCGGCGGCGGTGAATCGGGCGCGGCGTCGCGCGTGCCCGCGCCCTTCCTCTCGCGCTACACCCTCGGCGGCGTCACGAGCGTGATCGGTGTGCTCGGCACCGACGATGTCACGCGCACCACCGGCCAGCTGGTCACGCAGGCGCGGGCCTTGGTGGACGAAGGGCTGTCGGCCTGGTGCCACACGGGCGGCTATCACGTGCCGCTCACGACACTCACCGGCTCCGTCCGCGGCGACCTCGCGTACATCGATCGCATCATCGGTGTGGGAGAGTTGGCGATCAGCGATCATCGATCGAGTCAACCCACGCTCGATGAGCTGCTGCGCATTGCTTCCGACGCACACGTGGGTGGGCTCATGACCGGTAAAGCGGGCATCGTGCATCTGCACGTGGGTGATGGCGCGCGTGGTTTGTCGCTGGTGCGCGATGCCATCGCACAGAGCGAACTGCCGGCGCGTGTGTTCAACCCCACGCATGTGAATCGTCGCCGGGCGCTCTTCGACGAAGCGCTTGAGCTCACCGCGCTCGGCTGCACCGTCGACATCACCGCGTTTCCCGTCGCCGACGATGACGACGCGTGGAGTGCTGCCGATGCCATTGAATGCGCGATCGCTGCCAACGCCGATCTGTCGCGCATCTCGGTGAGCAGTGACGGCGGCGGCTGTCTGCCCGTGTTCGACCATGACGGACGCGTGATGACGATGGATGTGGGTGACGTTGGCGCCATGGCCTTTGCACTGGGCGAGTTGTTGTCGCGTGGTCACGCCATGGAGAGTGTGCTGCCGTGCTTCACCAGCAACCTCGCGTCGCTGCTGCGGTTGCCACGCAAGGGTGTGATTGCCGCCGGCGCCGACGCGGATCTGGTCGTACTCGATGATCTGCATCGCGTGCGCGACGTGATGGCGCGCGGTGTGTGGCAGGTAGCAAACGGCGTGGCACAGCGTCGTGGAAGCTTTGAACCCTAGCCGCTCAGCATCATGACTACGTCCTCGACCGCACAGTCTCTCGACGCGCTGTGGATGCCGTTCACGGCCAACCGTGCGTTCAAGCAGGCGCCCCGAATGCTGGTGAGCGCGGAGGGCATGTACTACCGCGATGAGCACGGACAGCAGATACTCGACGCCGTGGCCGGACTGTGGTGCGTGAATGCCGGCCATTGTCGCGCGCCCATCGTGGAGGCCATTCAGCGGTCCGCCGCCACGCTCGATTACGCGCCCGGCTTCAACATGGGGCATCCGCTGCAGTTCGCGCTCGCCGAGCGACTCACGTCGATCATGCCGGAGGGACTCGATCGTGTGTTTTTCACCAACTCCGGCAGCGAAGCCGTCGACACCGCACTCAAGATGGTGCTGGCGTACCACGCCGCGCGCGGCGACACCGCACGTCGGCGATTTGTGGGACGACTGCGTGGGTACCACGGCGTTGGATTCGGCGGGATTTCGGTGGGCGGTATCGAAAACAATCGCAAGACATTTGCGTCGCATTTGCTGCCGTACACCGACGTACACTTGCCTGCCACGCACGGCCTGTCCGAAAATCTGTTCAGTCCCGGCATGCCGGCGCACGGCGCGCATCTCGCTGACGCACTTGATGAGATCGTGCGCTCGCACGGCGGCGAAACGATCGCGGCCGTCATTGTCGAGCCGCTCTCGGGATCGGCCGGTGTCCTCGTGCCACCGGTCGGGTATCTCGAACGGTTGCGCGCCATCTGCGATGCCCATGGCATCCTGCTCATCTTCGACGAAGTCATCACCGGGTTCGGACGCCTGGGGGCGGCATTCGGCGCGCACAAGTTCGGCGTCACCCCCGACATCATCACCGTGGCCAAGGGTGTGACCAACGGCGCGGTGCCGATGGGCGCGGTGGTGGTGCGTCGCGAGCTCCACGACACCGTGATGCACGCGACGCACACGGGTATCGAGTTCTTTCATGGCTATACGTACTCGGGACATCCGCTCGCCTGCGCGGCCGCGTTGGCCACGCTCGATGTGTATCGAGACGAGGAGCTCTTTGCACGGGCCGATGCGCTCGCGCCGTACTGGGAAGCGGCGGTGCATTCCCTGCGTGGGGAACCGAACGTGGTGGACATCCGTAATCTCGGGCTGGTGGCGGGTGTTGAGCTGGCCAGTCAGCCTGACCGGATTGGCGCGCGCGGCGCTGCGGTCATGGCCGACTGTTTCAATCACGGTCTGCTGATTCGTGTGACGGGCGACACAATTGCTCTGTCGCCTCCGCTTATTGTGGACCGTGCGCAGATCGACCGGATCATTGAGGGCGTGCGAGCGGCGGTTTGCCGGCTCGTGTAGCGCGCTGCGGGGTACGTGTTTCAGATACACGGTACGCAGTCGAGACTTATCGGGAGTGCCTGATACCTGATCGCGGCCGCCACACTTCCCATGATCGAGAATCTCCCAGTATTTAAACCCACGATGAATGCGCAGTCTCTGGTCAATCGAACCGACGAAGTCGAGCTCTACGGTCGGCTCGTCAGCCCAACGCGTCTCGCCGCTCTTGAAGCCACCGGCCTGCTGAACGGCAACGTCAATGGTGTGCTCGATCGTGTGGCCCGTATGGTCACGCGGCTGGTCGGTGCGCCGATCAGTCTGGTCTCCCTGGTCAGCGGCGCGAACCAGCACTTCCCGGGAATGTCCGGTCTGACTGGATGGGCAGGTGACGCGCGCGCAACCCCGCTGTCGCACTCGTATTGCCAGCATGTGGTGATGCGGGATGCGGCGATCGTGATCAGCGACGCGGCGCGCGATCCCATTGCGGCTGCGAACTGCGCGCATACGGAGTTTGGCATTGCAGCGTATATCGGCGTGCCGCTGCGCACCTCCGAAGGCGAAACGCTCGGTTCGTTATGCGCGATCAACACCACGCCCACGCCATGGACCGCGCAGCAAATGGACTCACTTGAGGAACTCGCGGCGATGGCCATGTCGGAGATCGAGCTGCGGTCGACTGCCCGGGCGCTGCTGCTGTCAAATCGACGACTCGCCGAACAACTGATTCGCGATCCGCTCACCGGCCTGCTCAACCGCACCGGCTTCGGCGCGCGGGCCAGCGCCGCGGTGGCCGATGCGAGGCGCAGTCACACCCCGTTTCTGGTGTGCATGCTCGACCTGAACGGTTTTCACCAGATCAACGCGACGTATGGCTACGACGCCGGCGACTCCACCTTGATTGAAGTGGCGGCGCTGCTTGCGGGCACCTTTCGCGACGCGGATCTGATATCCCGGTACGGCGCTGACGAGTTTGTCGTGCTCATCGCCAACGCCGTGCAATCGGACATTCCGTATGTCACGGCGCGCATGGCGGCGTCATTTGACGTACACAACGCCACCAAACATCGCGAGTTCGTGCTCGATGCGAGCGCGGGCTTCGCCGAATGGCGGCCTGACGCACCGTTGTCCGTCAACACGCTGCTGCAGCTCGCCGAGCGCAACATGAGGGCGAGCCGGGCGTTCGTATAAGACTGCAGTGGCCGCGACGATGCCGCCGTGATACGCGGTTCGGCCGTCGCCGCGACCGTTGGTGAGTCAGCGTGGGTCGTCCACCGGGCGCGACAGAATTTCGTCATAACGACGCTTGCCGCGACGCGCATTATAACTGCGCTGCATCTGATACTTCGCATCCGCTTCGCTGAACGCATGCGTCTCGTATTGCTCGGCCAGTCGCGAGAGGTCTTCGGCTTGCGCCGACACATCGCTGGCGAATTCGCCGTCGATGTCACTCAGGTCGCTGCGTAATGCGTTGCTCGCCTCACGCATCACGGTCGCCGCTCCATCCCCGTCACCCTCGCGCTGTCGCCGCGCGGCCTCCTCACGCGCCGCGGCCGCTCGGGCGAGCAGCACGGCGTGCTGAATCACCGGCAACACATCCGGTTGCGCGGCGTCGGGACGATTGATCGGCACCGTGATCGTGCGCTCCTCAATGCTGCCGTCGTCACAGAGCACATCGGCGCGAACCGTCAGGGTTGCAATGTGCAGTGACGCATCACGAGGCGTGTCAGTGGGCCACACACGCAGCTCGAGCAGCAGCGGTTTGGGCTCACTCGCGTAAAGGTCGCCCAGGTCGAACCGCAGCACACCGGTATCCACGCTCATCATGGGCCACGTGGAATGCACCGTCGCAATGGAGACGGATGGCGCGAGCGTGAGCGTGACGCGCAATCCCTGCGCCGCCAGCGACAACAAGTTGCCGAGTTCTTCGGCGAGCACATCGTGCGCCTGCTCCGGACGTTCCACGTACCACGCATTGCCTCCGCCCGCATCCGCCATCGCGCGCAGCAGCGCGTCGTCATACCCATCGCCGATGCCGATCGTGGTGGTGGTGATACCCGATGCACGCGCCGACCGCGCCAACTCCACGAGCGAACTGACGTCCGTGATCCCTTCGTTGGCGTGGCCATCGGTAATGAGCACCACTCGGCGTGACACGCCCGGAATTTCACCGAGCAGTGCGCGCGAGGCTTCCATGTGACGGCGGCCGAGTAGCCATCCGCCACTCAGATTCGTGCTGCCGCGCGCGTCGAGTTCGCGAAGTTTCGGCAGGAGCGCATGCTGTTCGGCGCGCGGCCGCGGCGGCGCGAGTTCTTCGATCTCCGTATCGAAGGCAACCGCCGACACGACGTCGGTGTGTCCGAGTCGGTCCACGGCGCGCGCCGCGGCGACACGGGCCGCGTGCAGACGGTCGCCGGCCATCGAGCCACTCCGGTCAATCACCAGCCCGAGCGCGAGCGGTGGCCTCGACGTGGTGCTGCGTGTGGTACCCGTGACGGTAAGCAGCGCGCGGGTGCTGATCCACTCCGGTTCCGAAGACGAGGTATTGGCGGCTTGGTCGATCAGTAGCGAGGTATCCATGACAGGCTCCGTAGAAGGGATGCCTGAAGGATGCGAGGGGGGTCTGACAACGTCAGCGCAGGCCCAGCGCCTCGACAAAGAGCTCGTGCACACTGATGACGATGGGCTCCCGAGCGCCCGGCGGCTGCCAAGTGACCGCCTCGGTCACGATCAG
>JBBRFQ010000163.1:0-8080 GCA_038224035.1 Gemmatimonadales bacterium | reverse complement strand
GTGTTGTGTCCAAACCGGATGCCGTAAACACCATCCGTTGACTTGAGCTTGCCGGCGCCGACTGCCGCGGCCTTGTCGTACGTGCCCACCACGGTGCCGTTGATTGCGCAGGACACCTTGTCGCCCTTCACCGACATCGCGATTTCCTGCGTGACCGGCGCCATCTTGCCGGCCGCCTTATTGATCGCCGGATTGGCTTCACCGCGTCCGTTCATCTGAAACGGCGCCGGGCCCATGCCGCGCACGATGAAGCGGCCATCACCATATGCGGCGCAGTACAGATAGCTCTGAGTGTCGGTGCCCAGATCGTTGCCCGCGATCACCAGCCCGTACGGGTGTGCATGACTGTTCACGTTCATGAACTCGGGCTCGTTGAACGTGGCCTTGATCGTGTAGTCACCCGAGGCCTTGTTGGCAGGATTCCAGTACGTCACAGCGGGTCCCGTCGTCACCGTCATCTTCTTCGCGTCACCGGCAAGCTTTGCGTTGTTCAGCACCTGCCCCGCAGCGACTTCCTTGTCGTCGATCTTACCCATCCAGCCGGCCACTGAAATACCACCACCGGCGATCTTGCGTGACGCTTCATCGTTGGCCTGCGCCACCGCAACCTGCGGCAACAGCAGCGCCGCAGCGAACGTCAGCATCGAGCGTTTCGCGTTCAACATGATCAACTCTCCCGTATCAAGGATGAAAACTCACCATCAGGATCGTGCAGCGATTACCACTCCTACACACTCCCCAAATCCGATCCGCACCGCCCCTTCACGTTCCGCGTAACCGCGCAACGTCACTTCATCACCATCTTCCAGAAATCCGCGCGACTCCCCGTTGGGCAAAACAATCGGCTGCGCGGCCCGTTCCGTCAACTCGAGCAGACATCCCCGGTTCTCCGGGGCGGCTCCGGAAACTGTCCCGCTGCCCAGCACATCACCAGCTCGCATGTTGCACCCGTTACTCGCGTGGTGCGTAAGCAGCTGGGCAAACGTCCAGTACAAGTCGAGCGACTGCGAGCGGGAGAGCCGCACCGGTTCCTGCGCTTCGTGACGCATGCGGGCGGTGCGGAGCCACACTTCCATCGTGATGCCAAATCCGCCGCGCTCGCGATCGCTCTCCGACGAGAGATACGCCAGCGGCTCCGGATCGCCCTCCGCGCGTGGGGCCAACGGCGCGCGAAACGGCTCGAGCGCATCCAGCGTGACAACGAACGGACTGACGCTGCTGGCAAAGTTCTTCGCGAGGAACGGTCCGAGCGGTTGGTACTCCCACGCCTGCAGATCGCGCGCACTCCAGTCGTTGAGCAGCGAGAGTCCGAACAGGTGCGACTCGGCATCGTCGATCGCGATGGTGTTGCCGAGCGTATTGCCCGCGCCCACCCAGGCGGCGAGTTCGAGTTCGTAATCGAGCGAGCGCGACGGGCCGACGGTGGGCGTATCTTCAGTCGGCGCTTTGCGCTGTCCGATCGGGCGACGCACCGGTGTTTCGCTGACCACAATGCTCGACGCGCGTCCATGATAGCCGATGGGCACCCACTTGTAGTTGGGGAGCAGCGGCTGATCGGGGCGGAACATGCGGCCAACGTTGGTGGCGTGATGTACCGACGCGTAAAAGTCGGTGTAGTCGCCAACGACCGCGGGCATCAGCAACGCCACCTCGTCACGCGGCAAGAGCAACGCCGGCGCGAGCACTTCGCGCGCGCTATCGCCGCTGCCCCCTTCGCGCAACAACTCCGACAGCTGTACCCGAAGCGCGCGCGCCGGCAGTCGGCCGAGTGCCATCAACCCGTTCATCGACGGGGCATCACACGCCTCAGCCGCAGGCAGCGCTTCGCCGGAGAACAGACCGCGCGCGTGCGCCGCACGCAGATCGAGAATCTGCCCACCGATGGCGACGCCGATGCGCGGCGCATGCTGGCCGTGGCGGAACACACAGAACGGCAGGTTCTGAATCGGAAAATCTGTGCCCGGCGTATTCGCTGATGCGACCCAACTCCGCCGCGTCGGATCGAGCGTTTCAGCCAACGCTGCGCGCGAGGTCAACGCGCGTTCCGCGACGCTCACCACGCTCCCATGGCGCGCACTTCGCTCACCGGTTCGGTGAACGCACACGAACCGAACGACGTCATGACATGTTCACGCAGATGGGCCAGGCGCGTGCGGTCAAAGCGCCGTGAGCGCCAGAAAATCGCATCGTCGGTGAAGGTCACGCTCGTGCGATCTGACTCGAGCAGGGCCACTTCGATCTCAGCAGGCGTGGCGTTATCGAGGCGCAGGGCGCAGGCGAGCAGCACGTTGAAAAACCCGAACATCGACCCCTGCGCCGCATCGGGAGCGTACGTGAGCGGATAGGATCCGCAGAGCACGTGGTGCAAGCCGGCCGTGGCCTTGAACGCCACGCCGGCCTCAATACACGCGTCGATGAACAAAACAATCTGTGCGGCCTCCGGAAATGCCTCGGCGCTCACGCCGCCGGTGCGCATTTTGGCGCTGCGCCCGGTGCGCGCCAGCGCGTCGATGAACGGACGCGGGTCACGGGTGAGCGGCACTTCGACATAGACGCTGATTTCCGTCGGGAACGCGGTGTGAATGGCGGCCACGTCGTCGAGCGTCTCAGCCCGCGTTTCCATCGTGTCAACGATCGCACTGCACTCCTCCCAGCTCCAGCGGTGACAGTCATTGACGCGCAGCATCGCGGCGGCGTCGGCGGCGTGATCACCGGTGCCGATGGCCGCGAGCCGCCAGGGGATCGCGCCAGCGTCGCGAGGCAGCAGCGGTTCGGCCACCATGCCAAACGCATCCAACTGGGCCACGGGACACACGAATCGGCCCAGCATCCAGCCTGCCTCGCCGCCACGATGCTTCGCGTACGCACGCACCGCGTCGGCCACGGCGAGCGACGCCGGCGGAAACAGACCGGCATAGTCGATTAGACCGTCGAGCAGAACTCGAGCGGCGGGATCGGTGATCAGAGGAATGCGAACAGGCATGGCAGGGAACCGTGGAACGGTCAGAGACCGTCGAAGTCGAGCGCGAGGTCGAGTGCGGGCGCGCTGTGCGTCAGCGCACCCACTGAGATGCGGTTGACACCACACCCGGCAATGGCACGCACCGTATCGAGCGTCACACCGCCTGAGGCTTCGGTGATGACACGTCCCTCACAGAGCGACACAGCGTCGCGCAGCTGATCGAGGGACATGTTGTCGAGCAGAACTGCGTCGGCCTGTGCATCAAGCGCCCGTTCCACCTGCGCAAGCGTATCGCATTCCACCTGAATCATCGTGCCGGGTGCAGCGATGCCACGCGCGCGTTGCACAGCCAGGGAGATATCACCTCCGATGGCCGAGAGATGGTTGTCCTTGATGAGCACACCGCTGCGCAGATCGAAGCGATGGTTCTCACCGCCGCCCATGCGCACGGCGTATTTCTCGAGCTTGCGCCAACCGGGTGTGGTTTTGCGCGTGTCGAGGATGCGCGCCGAGGTGCCGGCAACGGCAGCAACAAACTGGGCCGTAAGCGATGCCACACCCGACAGTCGCTGCATGAAGTTGAGGGCGACGCGCTCCGCCGAGAGCATCGCGCGGGCGTGTCCGTTGAGACGCAGCACCACATCACCCACTTCCACGTGCGCGCCATCAGCGTGCTCGACGCGCACCGACAAGCGATCATCGAGCAACCGGAAGGCTTCGCACGCGAGTGGCACGCCGGCAATCACTCCCTGTCGCCGCGCCACGAGCGAGGCGCGCACATGGCGATCGGACACCACCGTCGCCAGCGTGGACACATCGTGGAACGCGGCGTCTTCGTCGAGCGCCGTACGCACCAGAGTCTCCGTCTCCCGCTCGGTCAGCGGGAAACCTGACGCACCGACGTGCGTCACCGCCGGCGAGCCGAATGGCGTGATGTGTCGTCGGGGCGGTTCGGCGTGCGGCTCGTAGGTCATTCGCCAGGATCGTCGGGGCCGAAGGGGCTCGTGGCAGGCGTCCCGCCGATGGCAACCATGCGCTCGATGGCCAGACGCGCGCGATTGGCGATGTCCTTTGGCACGGTGATGCGGTGTTCAAGTCGCTGCAGGGCGCCCAGCACCTTGGGCAGTGTGGTCACCTTCATGTACGCACACTGCGCGCGATCGTTCGCCGCGATGAAATGTTTGGACGGATTCTCACGGCGCAGCCGATGCAGAATCCCGATCTCGGTGGCCACAATAAACGTATCACTTTTCGACTGCGAGGGGCGCCGGATCATGCCTTCGGTGGAGAGAATCTGCGCGCCTTCCTTGGAGATAGCGCCAGCCGAGACCGCTTCCACTACGGACGTCGCACAGCCGCACTCGGGGTGAATGAGGAATTCGGCGCCCGGATGCTGCGAGCGCGTCAGGTTGATGTGCTCCGGATCGATCCCGGCGTGCACGTGACACTCGCCCATCCACACATGAATGTTGTCGCGCCCCGTGATGCGGCGCACGTGCGCGCCAAGAAACATGTCAGGGAGAAACAGAATCTCCGTGTCAGCGGGAATGGCGTTGATCACGTCCACTGCGTTGCCGCTCGTGCAGCAATAGTCACTCTCGGCTTTCACTTCGGCCGTGGTATTCACGTACGACACCACAACGGCACCCGGATGCTCAGCCTTCCAGGCAATCAGCTCCCGTGCATTGATCGTGGAGGCGAGCGAACAACCGGCCGCGAGGTCAGGGAGCAGTACGGTTTTACCGGGCGACAGAATCGCGGCGGTTTCGGCCATGAAGTGCACTCCGCAGAAGACGATGACGTCGGCGTCGGTTCTGGCCGCCTCGCGCGAGAGGCCGAGCGAATCGCCCACGTAGTCTGCGACATCCTGAATTTCCGGACGTTCGTAGTTGTGGGCGAGAATGACCGCGTTGCGTTCGGCAGCAAGCGCGCGAATGGCGGCGTGTAACGCGGGATCGTAGTGCGCTTCGAGAATGGTCATGAATGGGTCGGGATGATGTTCACCACGTAATCTGGCGACCTTTCCAGTCGCGGCGTCGCGTTGGAAAGTCGCTCCGGAAGTGCCCGCCGCGCGACTCCTTGCGCAATAAGGAAGCTTCGGCGATGAGATACGCCGTGGTCAGCAGGTTTCGCTCCTCCGTCGCGCCCTCGGACAATCGGGGTTCGATCGCGGACAGTCCCTTCAGGCACGCGCGCAGTCCGCGGGCCGTGCGATCAATACCCGCGTGCAGCCACATCAGCGCCCGAATCTCATCCGCGGCGACCATCGCCGCACCACGATCGTCAAGCGAGGGCACCGCCCATTTGCGGGCCCGAGGCGTGGGGAACCGTTTCGGAGTCGCTTCGAGATCGCGGGCAACGCGTTCGGCGAACACGAGCCCTTCGAGCAGCGAGTTGGAAGCCAATCGGTTGGCGCCGTGCACGCCGGTTCGGGCCGACTCGCCTACCGCGTAGAGCCGCGGCAGGCTTGATCGGCCCCGGAGATCGGTGACAATCCCGCCCATCATATAATGCGCGGCCGGTGTGACCGGAATGAGCTGCTTCGAAGGGGTGATACCCCGGGCGAGGCAAATGGCCTGAATACCCGGGAATCTGGTGGCAAAGCGTCGGCCTAACTGTCGAGCATCCAGATACACCGGGCCGGTGCGTTGCTGTTCCCGGAAGATTTCGCGGGCCACCACATCACGCGGCGCGAGATCGGCCAATTTGTGCCGTTTGGCCATGAACGGCTCGCCGAGGCTGTTCACGAGAAAGGCCCCCTCGCCGCGCACCGCCTCCGAGATCAAGGCCAGCGGGTTTTCGCTGGTGGCGAGCGCCGTGGGATGGAACTGCACGAACTCCATGTCGGCGAGCCGCACGCCGGCGCGATGCGCGATGGCAAAGCCGTCGCCGGTGGCCACTGTCGGGTTAGTGGTGTGCCGGAACACCTGACCGCAGCCGCCGGTAGCAAACACAGTAGCGTCCGCTATGATATCCACGGCCTGTCCAGCGAGGCTGGCCCGCACGCCCACACACTGTCCGTCGTGCACGATGAGGTCGAGTACACGGGCCCACTCCCGAACGTCCACGCCGGGGCTCTCGGCCACGCGAGCGAGTAGCGTCCGGGCCACTTCCGCGCCGGTTTGATCACCTTGCGCATGTACAATCCGATGGACCGAATGGGCCGCCTCCCGACCCAGCTTGAGCGACCCATCTGGGGCGAGATCAAAGCGGGCGCCGGCGGTCTGCAGTTCGAGCACGCGGGCAGGTCCCTCTTCGACCAATACCTGAACCGCGGCCGCGTCGCAGAGCGCCGCACCGGCCGCCAGTGTATCGCGGCGATGAAGCGCCGGCGAATCGCCGGCGCCCAGTGCAGCGGCAATGCCGCCCTGTGCGTATGCTGTAGCGGAATCAAAGAGCGATCGTTTGGTGAGCAGCATCACAGGGCCGTGGGCCGACGCGCGCCACGCGGTGTGTAAACCAGCTACGCCACTGCCGACCACCAGGAACCGGGTGCGAATTCGTTCGGTCATATAGATTTCACCAATATTGCGGCACCGCGTGGGTGCCAGCCGTCCTTACCGGCTAGGAGATCGTTTCGACATGCGTGCAAATCGTCAAACTCGCCGCGCTACTGCGTGGATGCTTCCGGTGTCTGCGGCTGCTGTCGCGACGCTGTCCTTATCAGCTGTTGTGCAGGCACAGCCCGGTGGTGTTGGGCCGAGCTGTGAAATCGACGCGAACCAGCCGAAGGAATTGCTGGTAGCGAACCTCGCGTTCCAGCGTGCCGGCGGTACCGAAGATCCGGCCGCGCGCCTGCCGGTACTGAAACAGGTGATGAAGGATCTGACAAACAAGCCCGAGAAGTTCCGAGAGAAGAACCCGCAGGGCTACAATATGGTTCTCGCGCAGACGTTGTCGCTGTTGATCGCCGACGCGAGCACGCCGGTCGAGACGACCCGTGGGGCGATCGGTGCCGTCGACATGCCGGACGCGCCGATCAACCTGGTGCAGGCTGCGGACGACGCATTCAAGGCGATTGTCGCCTCGACTCCTGCCTGCGCCGGTGACGTCCGAATCATGCGTCAGAGTCAGGGTTGGCTCGCGATGACGCGCAAAGCGCTTGATCTCTCCGCCAGCAATCCCGACTCCGCCGGCTACTATGCGCAGCAGTCGCTGACGCTGCTGCCGAGCGACAATCCGTATCCGTTCCAGGTGCTCGGTATCGTGGCGCAGCGCAAGGGCGATCTGCCCGGTGCCGTGGCACAATGGGAAAAGGCCATCGAAGCGTCAGGCACGGATTCGTCCTACGCCGACATCCGTCAGAGCAGCCTGTATTACGTGGGCCTGTACACGCTGACACAGGCGCGTGAGCTCACCGCTGACGCTCAGAAAGCGATGCTCGGCAAGGCCGTCATCGCGATGAAGACGTACTTAAAGGACTACGGCACCGCCGCCGACGCGCCGACGATCATGCAGGGGCTCGGCGAGGCCTATCTCACCATGGGTGATACAACGAGTGTGGCCAGCATCTACGCTCCCCAGCTGGCCGCGCCGGGTGCGTTCTCCGACTACGCGCTGACCATGAGCGGTGTGCTCGCCACACAGGCGGAGAAGGTCGATGACGCGATCGCGCTGTTTGCGGCGGCTGTGGCGAAGAACCCGAACCAACGTGACGCGCTACGCAACCTGGCGGCCTCATATTATACAGCCAAGCAGTACGACAAGATGAACAAGCCGCTCGACGCGCTGGTGGCCATCGACCCGAACAATTACGACGCCTGGTCGTTGTACGCATTCGCGGCCCAAGGGCGCATGCAGGCGGCGACCGCTGCGCCAGAGAAGAAGAAGTGGACGGACTCGCTCATCGCCTACGCGGCCAAGGCGGACAGTCTGCCGGTCAAGCTGGTGGTCGACGAATTTGAACGCCGAGCCGAGTCGGTGGCATTCTCGGTGTCGCTGGAGGGAGCGGTCGACAAGCCGAAGGCCAACACGTTCTCGGTGGAGTTCCTCGATGCCTCGGGCAATGTGGTCTCCTCGGCGTCCGAAGAAGTCGCTCCCATCACGAAGGGTGAGCGCAAGCAGGTGCGTCTCGAGGCGCAGGGTGCGGGGATCGTGGCCTATCGCTACAAGCCGCTG
>JBBRFQ010000162.1:0-8091 GCA_038224035.1 Gemmatimonadales bacterium | reverse complement strand
GAGCGTCGCGATCACCTTGCCCGTGTTCACCGGATGTTGCGCGACAATCGTTTCGCCATCCAACGAAAATGCGGTGACATCGGCCACGAGGCCGACGCCGAGCTTTGCTGCAACGCGCGGCGAAAGATCACGACCCTGCGCTGATGCCGTGAACACCGCGTAGCGATACGCGCCGCCTTTCAATTGCTCGGCGAGCGTCGCAGCGAGTGCTTCCGGATTGTATTGCGTGAAGCCCGCGTCTTCGAGCACGAGCACCTTGTCGGCACCGTGCGCGGCCAGCGCGTCGGCCTTCGCACCAATACCGGCGGCACCCGCGAGCACCACATGCACATCTCCTCCACCCGAGAGTTCAGCGAGTTTGCGACCCGCCGTCACCGCTTCGAGTGCAACTTTGCGCAACTCACCGGCGCGCGATTCAGCAAATACCAGGACGTTTGCCATGATCAGAGCACCTTCGCTTCAGTCTGGAGGAGACGCACAAGCTCCGGCACCGCGTCGGCACCTTCGCCTACGATTCGGCCGGCGGAACGTTCGGCGGGCAGCGCCATGGAGCGCACCGTGACCTGCGGCGCGCCGAGACTGGTCGGCTTCACGTCGAGCGGCTTTTTCTTGGCGGCCATGATGCCCTTGAGCGACGGCAACCGTTCTTTGTTCAGCCCATCGTCAATCGTGAGGACGGCCGGCAACGGAAACTCCACCACTTCACTTGCACCTTCGAGCACACGCTCAGCGCGGCCCGTGGCACCGTTGATGTCGAGCTTGAACACGTTGGTAACAACCGGTAGGTCGAGCAGTTCCGCCACCATCGGACCGGTCATCTGATTCATGGAGTCAATGGCGACGCGTCCGAACAGAATCAAATCGTACCCGCCGTCCTTGAGTTCGTCAGCGAGTGCGCGTGCGACGGTGAGCCCATCGTAGGTGCGGGCGTCGGATTCGAGCAGCACGCCGGAGTCGGCGCCCATGGCCATCGCCTTGCGGATTTGCTCCTGCGCCGCGTTCGGACCCAGGCACACCACGTGCACCGAACCAGCACCGGCCTTCTCTTTTAACTGCAAGGCCGCTTCAATGGCCCAGAGGTCGAAGTCGTTGATGTCGTACTTGAGGCCCGTCTCTTCGTAACGGGAGCCGTCCGCAGTAATCGCGAACTTTACTTCCATCACGGGGACGCGCTTGATGCAAACAGCAATCTTCACCGCAGTTGCTCCATGCTCGGGTTGCTTGTGAATGAATTCACGAGTGAAAGCTAGGACGGTACGCGGCGGGTGGCAATGTGACGTCAACGTCGCATTCGGCCTTGCCGAACCATCTTCGAAGAGTGAACGCCCGTTGCCGTGCGCGGTGCCCAAAACGCCAGCGGGCCGCTTCCCGCATGAGGGAGACGGCCCGCGGTCACGCAACACCAACGATCGCGACTCAGGTATTCGGGTTTGCGAACCGCTCCGCGTCCGGCAGCGGCCAGCAGCGCTGATCACCATAGAATCCCGCCTTTGGATACACGCCCCCCACGGCGGGCGTCTGCGTGAGATTCAGGCGCCGCACATCGTACCAGCGATTGCCCTGAAGGAAGAGCTCGCGTCGACGTTCCTCGGCCAGCGTCGCCGAGAACGCGGCCTGTTCGCCCGCCGTGAGCGGAGGCAGCGCGATGCCGGCACGTGCACGAAGCGTATTGAGAATCCCAACGCCCTGCCCCGCGCCACTTGCTTCCGCCAGGATGAGCTTCGCTTCGATGCCGGTGCCGATTGGTGTAGGTGACGCCTGAGCGGCGTACTTCTGTTGCACCCAGGAACGCGTGGTCTGATCGCTGCCGTTGCGACCCGCATCGACCACACGGACGCGTGGATCGGGCGCACCCGCGACCGTGAGCGCGCGGTACTCTACGCCGACGCTCACGCCGAAGTTCTGGTTGTTCTGCACGAAGATTCGATTGTTTCGCCCCACGGCGTTGAGATCTGCGGTCGCGTTGAACACAAAGTCCTGCGGCACGAGCGCGGCATCGGCCGCCGCGCCCGCAGCGTCGCCTTTGTTCAATCGCGCACGCGCGCGCCCCACACGCGCCAGATTCAGCACGGCCGTTTCGTTGGCCGCTTGCGCCGCCGTGATGGCCTTGGTGAACCGCACCTCAGCGGAGTCGAACGCCTGCGCGGACGTGAGAATCGGCCCCACGTTGATCGTGGATTCACAGAACCCTTCGCCGAGCAGCACGAGCGCGTAGCCGGCCATGGCCGAGTTGCGCGCGATAAGTCGCTGGCGGTCGGCGACCTGTGCATCGGTCCACCCTTCGATCACGCGCACCGCCTGATCATTGGTGTGACGCGCCACATTCAGCGGCGTGTACGTGCCGATCCCGCCACATCCGGACGTGGAGTACTCGGCCAATACCGGGACGATGGAGCGGCGATCATAGTCCCAGCGTGACGCCGTCTGCGTGGTCTCGATGAACTCACCGCCGGCGAGTCCGCTGGCGACGACGTACGCGCCGAGCGCGCACTCGAAGTCGGCAATCGCCGAATTGGAGATCAGCAGCGCGTTTGAGGGTACCAGATAGTTCACTTCCGCCAAACGGCTGGGAGTGCTCACCGTGAGCAGGCGATCGAACGTGTCACACGCGGACAGCGTGATGGCGAACACGCCAAACGCGAAAGCTGAACGCAGCGCTACCATACGGCCCTTCGTTGCGAACCGAAGGTGCCCCGCGGAGTCGTTGTTGTGAAGGCGCATGGTGGTCAGAAGTTGAGGTTGACGGTGGTGACAAACTGACGGAGCTGCGGCAGCACGTTCTGCTCCCACAATCCAAAGGATCCACCGCGTGTCCCACCGTTGAACGAGGCTTCGGGTTCGATACCGGGGAAGCTGGTCCACAAACCAAGGTTTCGCCCTGCTATCGTTATCGTGGCGCGTGATGCCTTGATGGTGCGCGTGAACGCGGAAGGCAGGGTGTACGTGGCCGACAACTCGCGGAAGCGCAGGAAATCGGAGTCCGAGATGAGGTGGTGCGTGAAAGCCGTACCACCTTGCACCGCGGCGATCAGCGCCGGGTCATATTCGGATGGCACATACAGTTCGCGGCAGTGTGCAAAGGCGCCACACCGCACGCGGTAGTTGCCGTCGAGCTTCTTGTAGCCGCCGCGATAGTCGAAGAACGCATTGATGCGCAGATGCTTGAACAGCGTGGCGCCGGTACCGAAGGACCCTTCAGCCGTGGGCACGGAGTTGCCGAGGAACACGCGTGGTGCACCGACACACGAGCGTGCACCGCCGCTGCCGTCATCGCACTGGATGTTGGTCGCGCGACCGGTCGCGGGATTGAACTCCGCGCTCACGATGCGACGGTCGAACCAGGCGCCCGGGGCGTGTCCAACCACGTGCATGTTCGTGCTGGAGATCGAAATGGTGTCACCCGCCGAGCCCAGGCTCGCGATGTTGTAGCGCGTATCGCTGCCGCTAACCGTGAAATCGAGCGCAAAGTTCTCGCGGTTCACGGCCTGATAGCGTAGCAACCATTCGAAGCCACGACGATCAACCGTGCCGGCATTGAACAGCTGCTGCCCGGGGAAGCCCGCCGACGGCGCCGCCTGTCGAGAGAGGATGGCGTCGGTAGTGCTGCCACTGAAGAACGTCGCCTCGATACTCGCGCGTTCGGAGAAGAGCGCGGCGTCGAAACCCAGCTCAAGTTCAGTGCTGCGTTCCGGACCAAGATCCGGATTGCCAGCCGACGACGGCGTGAGGAAGCCGCCCGTCGCCGAGTACGTTCGGATGGCGTCGAACGCGCCGGGCTGCAAACCGCTGCCGCCGTAGCCCGCACGTAGTCGCAACTCGTTCACAAAGCCGGGCAATCCGATCGACGGTTCTTCGCTGATCACATACGAGGCGCTCAGCTTGGGATAGCGCACGATATCGAAGTTCGTGCCGAACGCCGAGTTGTCATCGGCCCGGATGGCGCCGGTGAGGAATAACCGGTTGTTCCAGATCAGCTGCTGCTGGACGAATCCGCCTACGGTGTTGTTTTCGAACACTTCGTCACTATCGACGGTGCGAACGGCGGCGGCGGCGAGCGACGTCAGGCCCGCTGCCGGAAACCCGTTGGCGCTGGCCGAACGGAAAAGCGAACGACGACCGTAGAATTGACCGCCCGTGGAGGTGATGCTGCGCAGCGACGATGAAATGTCGAGTTCGAGATTCGCCGCGTAGTCGAACGTGCTGTACGTGACGTCACGCGTGGAAACACCCATGCTGCCGTTTGTCGGCGAGGCGAGCCCGGCAAACGAGGCGAACGTTGCGCCGAGTACATCGTTGCGCGGTGACAGGATCTGATTGTCTTCCCCCAACCGGTCGACGCCAAGGATCAAGCGCTGATTGAACCACGAGCTCGCGCGATTGTTGATCGTGATGCTGCCCGTGAAGCGGTCTGCATCCTGGAAAATGTTGTAGGCCTCGTAGTACACATCGGGCGGACCGCTGCGGAAACCGAGTTGCGGATTATTCGGGTTGTCGACCGCCGCCGCGCCCGAGCCGGTACGAGAGTACAGGAAGAGCGGCGACGAGAACTGCGTGGCCCACGTGGCTCCACCGCCGCCGGATTCATACGGCAGATAGGTGCGGCCCGACGTATATCCGATCGACGTCTGGACATCCCACTTCTCGTTCATGGTGGCCGACAGGTTCACACGCAGATTGGTGCGATTGAGCCGGTTCACCGGTTCCGCGCCCTGATTCTCCTGATAGCCGCCGCCGATATAGTAGCGCAGGACATTCGTGCCGCCGCTCACGCTCATTTGCAGATCCTGCAGCAAACCGGCCTCGAAAATCTCGCGCCCATAGCGTGACTGCAGGGAGTCGTTCAATTGCGCCGTGGAGATGGACTGCAGGACGGTATCCCGTCCACCGCCGGCGCGCGGCAGAATCACGTTGCCGTAGTTGTCCTCATATATATTGCGCCAATTCGGTACCCAATTGCTGCCGACGCGGAAGGTGGTATTCCACGTGGGGCGACCAGCCGCGCCGCGCTTGGTGATAATCTGAATCACGCCGTTTGACGCCTCGGTGCCGTACAACGTGGCGGCCGCGGGACCTTTGATGATCTCCAGGCTTTCGATGTCGTCCGGGTTGAAGTCGTTCCATCGGGAGATCGACGCCGAACCGAACGCCTGATTGCTCGGACCGCTGGCCTGCGTATTGTCGACGCGTACACCGTCCACGTAAATGAGCGGATTGTTCGAGAGCGAGAGCGACGAGGCCCCGCGCACACGAATGCGTGCCCCCGTGCCCACCTGCCCGGAGCTGGCGATCACGCTCACGCCGGAAGCACGCCCGTTGAGCAGATCCTGAAAGCTGTTGATCGGCTGCGTGGCCACGATTTCCGACGCCTTGACCGTGGAGACCGCGTTGCCGATGGCGCGCTTTTCGGTCGCACCCACCGTGCCCGTGGTGACGACCTGATTCAGCTCAAGCGCACGCTCCGACATAACGATGCGCACGTCGGCGGCTCCGACCGTGGCCGAAAGCGTGCGCGGTTGATAACCGATCCGACGAACCGTGAGCTGTACCGTGCCACCGCCCGTCACCCCGATGAGCCGGAAGCGACCACCACCATCGGATGTGGTGCCGATTGTTTGTCCTTCCACACCGATCTGCACGTCGGCGATCGGGCTACCGCGTTCATTTACAACCGTGCCGGCGATCACCCCCGTTGCCTGAGCGAAGGCGGACATCGGTGCCATCGCCAACGCAAGCAACAGCGCCACAAGAGCGCCGCCGAAGCGGCGGAGTCGACGAGTGGGCCTTCGGTGGGGGGAAGGCTGGTGACCACGAGGAGAGCAGTCTCGACGATCTGCGGCGAACAACATGGCGGGGCCTCCGTGGGAGACAGATACAGCGGGGGAACCGCGACCTTGTGTAGTTCGTCGCGGTGGTGTGACGCAGCGCACGAATCGTTTCGGTTCCGTGACATTGCAGACCTCGCGCCAAACTATGCCAACACAAACGGGACGCAAGAGGGATTTGTCTCCCTGTTGCGTCCCGTGGGACCAAGCGTGCCGTATCGGGACGGCGACGAGTATCGCCGTCGATTACCGGTCTATTTGAACGCGTTCAGTCCCGTGATCGCCTGGCCGAGAATGAGCGAGTGCACATCATGGGTGCCCTCGTACGTGTACACACTCTCCAGATTGGCCATGTGACGCATGGCCGCGTACTCGGCGAGAATGCCGTTGCCGCCGAGCAACCGGCGCGATTCACGGGCCACTTCCGTGGCCATGTTCACGTTGTTGCGCTTGGCCAGGGAGACCTGTACCGGCGTGAAGTTGCCGGCGTCCTTGAGGCGTCCGAGGTGCAGCGCCACCAACTGCCCCTTCACGATTTCACTCAGCATCTCGGCGAGCCGAACCTGCTGAATCTGGAAGCCACCGATCGGGCGGTCAAACATCACGCGGTTCTTCGCGTACGACACCGCTTCTTCGAAACACGCCAGCGCAGCGCCGAGCACGCCCCAGGAGATCCCGTAGCGCGCCTGCGTCAGGCACATGAGCGGGCTCTTGAGGCCGCCTGAGTTTGGAAGCAAGGCGTTGGCCGCCACGTGCACATCTTCGAAGATAAGTTCGCTGGTCACGCTCGCACGCAGCGACAGTTTGCCCTTGGTTTCTTTCACGCTGAAGCCGGGCGTGTCGGTGTGCACGATGAATCCGCGAATGGACTTGTCGCTATCACCGTCTTCCGTCTTCGCCCACACGATCGCAATGTCGGACATGTTGCCGTTCGTGATCCACATCTTGCCACCGTTGATCACCCATGAACCGTCGGCCTGTTCGCGGGCACGCGTGGTCATGCCCGAGGGATTCGACCCATGGTCCGATTCGGTGAGCCCGAAGCAGCCGATCAGTTCGGCTTTGGCGAGGCGCGGCAAATAGGCACGCCGCTGTTCTTCGCTGCCGAACGCGAAGATGGGATACATGACCAGCGCGCCCTGCACTGACGCGAAGGAGCGGATACCGGAATCGCCACGCTCGAGTTCCTGCATGATCAGGCCGTACGCTACGCTGGAAAGACCGGCGCAGCCATACTCTTCGGGCAGCGACGATCCGAGCAGTCCCATCTCCGCCATTTCCGGGATGAGTTCTTTCGGAAAGCGACCGTCCACATAACATTGCCCGATGATGGGCAGGATCTTTTCATCGACAAACGCGCGCACGGTGTCGCGGATGGCGCGCTCTTCTTCGGTAAGCGCCGCGTCGATGTTGAAGAGGTCACCCGCGTGCGCCGTCAGTTCAACCGACGGCAGCGCGGGGATCGCGGTTTCAGGATCGAGAGTCGTTGCCATACGCACACCTCATGGGGAATCGGGCGGCCATGGCGGCGTCGCCCACTGCACAAAGTTAGCCCTGCGCTCGGCTGGTTCCCAGAGCCGGTGGGGCGGGCAGCAGTGGACCGGCGTCCTGTGCAGGCGTCGGGAGGCTACGGTCACGACCCAACGGTCACGACCCAACGGGTCGCTTGGCGCGCGGCAACACGCCCACTTCGCGCGCCTTGCGCCGGAAGGCCGGCCCGTGGTCGAGCGGGCGGGCCGTTTCGTCCTGCCATTGGTGTACCATTTCGTGCAGCAGCGTGTGCAGCGCCTCGGCCCAGCCATCGCGCCGCAGGTGTCGCCGGCTGAGCACAATCTCGGAGCCGACGGCATCTTCGCCGGCCGGGCTGAAGTGCCCGAGCCGGGTTTTCATGCGCCCGGAGAGACGCACGGGAATGCGCATGAGCGACCCACCAAAGTGCTGCGCGTTGAGTTCGGCGTGCGCGTCGGCCAGGCGCGCCAGCAGCGGTGCATCGCCGGGGCGCACGGGCTCCTCTCGGCGCTGCACGGCGGGGCGGTCGACCGGATGCGCGAGAATCACATCGCGGGCGGTCAGACGAGCGGCTCGCGTGCGCGCCGTCGCGAAGGTGACCACGGCCCGCAGCACCGGCTCGGGCGCAGTGGCGTAGCCCTCGTGAATGCGCAGCGTGCGTCCCATCAGCGACACCATCGTGCGGCGCGTGCGCATGAGTGTGATCGTGTCGACGGAGTGCAGGCCGAGCGTGTGCAAACGGTGGAGCAGCGTGGCGGAC
>JBBRFQ010000161.1:0-8142 GCA_038224035.1 Gemmatimonadales bacterium | reverse complement strand
ACGGGCTTGGTGAAGCGCAGGTTTTCCATGCCGTAGTTCGCGAGCACGGGGCCGAGTTCAGGATCAACGAAGAGCCCCGCCGCCGCTGATACGATGAAATAGCCGTGCGCCACACGCCCGGTGAACACCCCGTTCGAACGCGCGTCGTCATCGTCCATGTGCGCGTAGAACTTGTCGCCGCTCAGTTCGGCGAACTCCACGATATCGCCGAGCGTGATCGTGCGCGTGCCCGTCACCAGCGTATCGCCGATCTCGAGTTCATCGAAGGTTTTGCGGAAGGGATGCACCGTGTCCGCCTGCACCTCCGCGCCTTTGCTCCACTCGCGCGTAATCGCGGTGATCATGGATGGGCTCCCCTGCACCGCCGAACGCTGCATGTAATGCAACACGCCGCGCGCACCGCCCATTTCTTCGCCGCCGCCAGCGCGCCCGGGACCACCATGTACAAGATTCGGCAGCGGCGAGCCATGGCCCGTGCTCTCTTTGGCGCTCGCGCGGTCGAGCACAAGCAAGCGGCCATGATACGGAGCCACGCCCAGGATCACCTCGCGCGCAACCTTGGGATCGTGCGTGATGAGCGAGCCGCAGAGCGAGCCTCGGCCTCGTCGCGCCAGGGCCACCGCTTCGTCAAGTGTGCGATAGGCCATCACGGTGTTCACCGGTCCGAACGCTTCGATGTCGTGCGGCTCATCGCGGTTGAATGGGTCGGAGCACACCATGAGGCGCGGCCCGAAAAACGACCCCTTCTCGCGATCGGCGCCGACCACCTCAAAATCGCCACCACCGAACACGAGTTCGGCACTGCTGCGAATTCGCTCGGCCGCCGCGCCCACATCGCGCACCTGACCGTGCGTCGCAAGCGGTCCCATGCGAACGCCCTCCACCGACGGATCTCCGATGACAGTTTTCGCGAGCCGTGCGGAGAGCGCCGTCACGACATCGGCTTCCAGGCCGGCCGGCACGATGGTTCGACGGATCGCGGTACACTTCTGACCGGCCTTCGTGGTCATCTCACGGACGACTTCCTTGATGAACAGATCGAACTCTTCGGTGCCCGGCACCGCGTCGGGACCGAGGATGGAACAGTTGAGCGAGTCGGCCTCCATGTTGAAGCGCACGGAGTGACGCATCATCGCTTCACCGGCTTTGAGCATCTGACCTGTAACGGCCGAGCCGGTGAACGCAACCACATCCTGTTCGGTGACGTAACTCAACAGATCGCCGGCGCTGCCGCAAACCAGCTGAATCGCGCCGGCTGGAAAAATGTTGGCTTGCACCATCGCCCGAAATACAATCTCGGTGAGATAGCTCGTGGCCGTGGCCGGCTTCACGATGCACGGCACGCCGGCCAGCAGCGCCGGTGCAAGTTTCTCAAGCATACCCCACACGGGAAAGTTGAAGGCGTTGATGTGAATCGCGACGCCCTCGAGCGGTACGCAGATGTGTCGGCCGACAAAGGCCCCGCCTTTGGAAAGCGCTTCCACCGGTCCTTCCACATGAAAGGTCTCATTCGGAAACTCACGGCGTCCGCGGCTGGAGTAGGCGAAGAGCGTACCGATGCCACCCTCAATGTCGACCCAGGAATCCGCGCGTGTCGCGCCCGTTGCGGCGGACACCAGATAAAACTCTTCCTTGCGTTCCATCAGATACTGTGCCACCGCCTTGAGCATCGCCGCACGTTCGTGAAACGTGAGCCGACGCATGGCCGGTCCGCCCACGTTGCGCGCGTACTCTGTCATAGCCGAGAAGTCGAGCCCACCGCTTGACGCCTCTCCGATCTTTTCGCCGGACACGGCATGAATGAGATCGGCCGCCTTTCCGGTGCCTTCGACCCACTGTCCGAGCGCGTAGTTACCAAGCTTCATGATGGATTTTTCCGGGTTTGATTCCAGGTCTTCAGCACGTTCGCCTGCGTGGGGCGATCCGGCGGGATTTCGCGAACTGGCTCGACCGCGTGCCATCCGTCGCGCAACGCGGCCGGCAACTGCTGATACAGCGCGGTGCCTTCGCTTTTCCAGGCGAGCATCTCATCGGTGACGTCTTTGACGATCCGCGCCGGATTGCCAACCACCACTTTGCGATCGGGCACGATCAGATCGGCCGGCACAAACGTGAGCGCGCCCACAATGCAGCCACGGCCGATCACGGCGTTGTCCATGATGACCGCGTTCATTCCCACCAGGGTATTCGCACCGATGCGCGCGCCGTGCACAATCGCTCCGTGCCCGATGTGCGCACCGGCTTCAAGCGTCACCGTGACGCCGGGAAACATGTGAATCGTGCAGTTCTCCTGCACGTTGCAACCATCTTCGATGATGATACCGCCCCAATCACCGCGAATTGCCGCGCCCGGACCCACGTACACATCACGGCCGATAATCACGTTCCCCGTCACGGCCGCCTGCGGATGCACAAACGCACTCTCATGCACCACCGGAATAAAACCATCGAACGCGTAAATCATGCGCGCTACGCCCGTTCAAGAATCATGGCGTAACCCTGACCCACACCAATGCACATGGTACACAGCGCATAGCGACCGCCGCGTTCGTGCAGTTCGTGTGTGGCCGTGAGCGCAAGCCGCGCACCACTCATGCCCAGCGGATGACCAATGGCGATCGCACCGCCGTTGGGATTCACGCGCGCATCGTCATCCGGGAGTCCGAGTTCCCGCACGCAGGCGAGCGACTGCGCGGCAAACGCTTCGTTGAGCTCGATGACGTCCATCTGTTCCAACGCCAATCCGGCGCGCCGCAGCACGAGACGCGTCGCCGGGACGGGTCCCATGCCCATGATGCGCGGTTCCACACCCGCGGCCGCGGCCGCGATTACGCGCGCGCGTGGCGTGAGGCCGAGTTCCTGCACCGCCGCGCCTGAGGCAATCAGTAGTGCGGCGGCGCCATCGTTCAGTCCCGACGAGTTGCCCGCCGTGACCGAACCCTTGCCGTCCGTGCGGAATGCCGGGCGCAGCTTGCCCAGTGTTTCGAGCGTGGTCTCGGGACGCAGGAACTCGTCACGCGCGACATGAACCGGCGCGCCGCGCTTCACCGTGATCTCCACGGGCGCGATTTCTCGCTCAAAACGGCCCGCCGTTTGCGCCGCCGCCGCTTTCTGCTGTGACCACAGCGCAAACGCATCCTGATCATCGCGCGAAATGCCGAACTGTTCAGCGACGTGCTCCGCCGTCTCGCCCATGGTATCGGTACCGTACATCGACTTCATCGCTGGATTCACAAAACGCCAGCCAAGACTGGTGTCGAAAAGCTGCACGTCGCGACCGAATGCGGTCGTGCCCTTCGACATGACAAACGGCGCGCGCGTCATGCTCTCCACGCCGCCGGCGATATACACGTCGCCCTCGCCCGAACGAATCGCGCGCGCGGCGTTGGCCACCGCACTCAGCCCCGAGGCGCACAACCGATTCACGGTTTCGCCAGGTACGGTGACGGGCATTCCGGCCAGCAGCGTTGCCATGCGCGCCACGTTGCGGTTGTCTTCGCCGGCCTGATTCGCACAGCCAAGGATCACGTCGGCAACACGCTCGGCGTCAAACAATGGATGTCGTGCGAGCAGTGCGCGGATGACGTGCGCCGCGAGATCGTCGGCGCGAACCGCGCTCAACGCGCCACCGATGTTCCCAATCGGCGTGCGGATGCCGTCGATGATGTATGCGTCAGTCTGTGAAATAGTCATTGGCCTGTTGGTCGGTCAGGAGAGCAGACTCGCGCCGCTCGCCGCCACACGACGCAGGCGCACACTCGGTCGGTAGCGGTCTTCGCCATACTCCTCGTAGAGTGAAGTCAGCGTCTCGAGCACGCGTGCCGGCCCGATGGAGTCGCCCCACGCGAGCAGCCCACGCGGATAGTTCACCCCACGTGTCATCGCGAGTTCGATGTCGGTCGCTGAGGCCACGCGGAGGTGCACCGCGTCAACGGCTTCGTTGATCAGCATGGCCAGCACACGTTGTACAATCGCCTCGCCGAGCGCCCGGTCGGTATCCGGCTCCGGCATTGTCGCGGTTTCTCTGTAGTCGTAGTAACCGTGCCCCGACTTGCGCCCCAACCATCCCGCCTCGACCAGGCGACGCTGCTGCAGCGCCGGCTTGTACCGCGGATCGTACGACATGGCCTCGAACACGGAACACGTGACGGCGTAGTTGATGTCGTTGCCGATGAAGTCCATCAGTTCGAACGGGCCCATGCGGAACCCGCCGATCTCGCGCATCGCCCAATCGATCGTGGCGCAGTCGGCAACCCCTTCTTCGTGCAATCGGAGCGCCTCACCATAAAAGGGACGCGCGATGCGATTCACGATGAAGCCGGGCGTATCGGACGCAACGACTGTGGTCTTGCCCCACCCGTCCACCAGCGAACGCACGAGTGGCACGAGCGCGGGGTCGGTGGTGAGCGCCGGCACGATCTCAACCAGCGGCATGATGGGCGCCGGGTTAAAAAAGTGCACTCCAATTATGCGCTCGCTGTGCTCACAGGCGCCGGCCAACGCCGCAATGGACAACGACGACGTGTTGCTCGCCAGCACCGCCGCAGGCAACACCACGCCTTCGAGTGAACGAAAGAGCGCGCGCTTGGATGCAAGATCCTCAACCACCGCTTCGATGACCATCGCGCACGGTGCAAAGGCCAGAAGATGCGCGGCGTCAGCGCCCTCCACGTACGTCAGCCGCGAGAGCACGGCATCCGCGTCAGCTCGCGTTCGTCTGGATTTCTCGACGTCGCGCGCCATCGCCTTCGCGTGTCCTTCGCACGCGCGCTGCACCGAGACGGGAAACGCATCGGCCAGCACCACGCGATGCCCTGCGGCCGCGGCGACCTGTGCGATACCCGCGCCCATCGCGCCAGCCCCGATCACACCGATGATCGCGTCGTCACCGAGCGCCATCATGCTCCCCGGTACACCGGTTTCCGCTTGGCGAGGAACGCGCGCACGCCCTCGGCATAGTCGTCGGTGCGCCCCGCTTCCTGCATGCAGGAGGCTTCCACCTCAAGCTGCGCGTCGAGCGTATTGGAGAACGACGCGTTGAGCGCGCGCTTCGTGAGGCCGAATCCTCGCGTCGCCTGCGTCGCCAGCGACGCCGCGAGCGCGCGCGCTGACTCGTGCAACTCGGCGAGCGGGACCACGTCCCAGATCAAGCCCCAATCCCTGGCCTTTGCGGCCGTCATCTTCTCGCCAAGAAAAAACATCCCCGTCGCGCGCTGCATGCCTACCAGTCGGGGGACGAAGAACGTCCCGCTCGTGTCCGGGATCAGACCAAGCTTCGCGAAGCTCTCCACGAACACCGCGTCGTCGGCCGCGATCGTGAGGTCGCAGGCAAACGCGAGGTTGGCACCAGCGCCGGCGGCGACCCCATTCACAGCGCAGATCACCGGCTTCTCGAGGGTGCGGATGGCCAGAATGATCGGATTGTAGCTGTCACGCACAATCTTGCTGATATCCGGCATCGGACCGGAGTCGTGTGGCAGTACCTCGGAGAGATCCTGCCCCGCGCAGAAGCCGCGGCCGGCACCGGTGAGCAGCACCGCACGAACTGAGGAATCCGTAACTGCTTGCTGGAGCGCGTCTTGTACTTCGCGCGCCATCGCCCGGGTGAAGCTGTTGAGCACGTCCGGACGGTTGAGTGTGATCGACAAAACGCCGTCCGCCACTCCCGCGAGGATGAACTGGTAGGTCATCTTATCAAGATATGGGGTGCCACACCGTGACGCCTCCCTGATCTTCCGCCCGCACGACTCTGGCGGTTCGCCGATCCCCGTACTGCTGCACATGGCCGATACGCTCCGTACCCGTCGCGCTTCGCGATCGTCTCCCACACCACTGGCCCGCATCGATTGGCGCCGTGTGGTGCGCAGCGCGCTGGCGTCGCGCCTGCTCGACGATATCGAGGAGGCTACCAATCGTGACCGCGCGACGGTGCCCAAGGAACACGTGGTGCTCTACCAATTTTCGTCGCGCGGCCACGATGTCGCACAGGTGATTCTGGGGTCGCTGATCTCGGGGCGACACGACGGGGCCGGCGCCTACTATCGGTCGCGTCCCTTTCTGCTCTCGCTTGGCTTGCCGCTCGATGACGCGTTCGGCAGTCCGCTCGGACGTGCCGGCGGATTCTCCGACGGACGCGACATCGGCGTGGTGTGCAATCTCCCCAATCGCGACGGACCGGTCGTGCTGCCCATGGCGGGTGACGTGGGATCGCAGTACACACCTGCCGCGGGGTGGGCACAGTCCATCCAGTACCATCGCGACGTGCTTGGCCATACCGAGTGGGACGGCTCGATCGGCGTGGCACTCGGCGGCGACGCCTCGGTGGCCACGAGCGGATTCTGGGCCTCACTCACGATGGCCACCACGCTCAAGTTGCCGATGTTGTTCTACATCGAGGACAACAATCTCGGCATCTCGGTGTCGGGCGACATGCAGACGCCCGGCGGCAACATCGCGCGCAATCTCGAGGCGTTCGGCAATTTGTTTGTGCGCGACGGCGACGGTACCGATCCGCATGTGTCCGCGCAGCTGCTCACGGAATGTGTGGACCATGTGCGCAGCGGCGCCGGGCCGGCGCTCGTGCGCCTCACCGTGCCGCGGCTCTCCAGTCACTCCGGTCCAGACAACCAGAAAGGCTATCGCACGGAAGCGGAGATCGCGTCCGACGTGGCGCGCGATCCATTACCGAAGCTACGCGAATATCTGGTGCCGGCGCTGTTCTCGGAGACCGAATGGTCGGACATCGAACGGGAGGTCACCGCGGACGTACACATTGCCCTCGATGCGGCCCGTGCACGCGCCACGCCTGACCCGTCGAGAGTTGCGCAGTTTGTGTTCGCCGACGACAGCGCCAACGTGCTCGATGCCTTTGGCGGACTCAGCCGCGCCGAGCGCGAGGCGCTGGGCGGGACGCACCTCGCGAGCAGCGACGGTGAACTGCTACGATTTGCCGAAGCGGTCCGGCGCACGCTGCGCCATGAGTTGCGCGTGAATCCGAAACTCGTGGTGTTTGGCGAAGACGTGGGCAAAAAGGGCGGTGTGCATCTCGTGACGGAGGGACTGCAGAAGCAGTTCGGATCGGCGCGTGTGTTCGACACCAGCCTCTCCGAAGAGGGGATCATCGGACGGGCCTCCGGCATGGCCATTGCCGGTCTGATGCCGGTCGCTGAAATCCAATTCCGCAAGTACGCCGATCCCGCAACGGAGCAACTCAACAACACGGGCACGTTGCGCTGGCGCACCGCCAACCGCTTTGCCTCGCCGATGGTCGTGCGCATGCCGGGCGGATTCGGTAAGGATGTAGGCGATCCCTGGCACAGCCTGAGTGACGAAGTGCGTTTTGCGCACGCGTACGGGTGGCAAGTCGCGATGCCCTCGAACGCGGCGGATGCGGTTGGGCTGCTGCGCGCAGCCATGCGCAGCGCCAATCCCACGATCTTCTTTGAGCACCGCTCGTTGCTCATGACCGGTGTTGGCAGCGCGCGGTATCCCGGCGACGAGTACGTGCTTCCCTTTGGTCAGGCGCGCATCGTACGCGCCGGCACGGACGTCACGCTCGTCTCGTGGGGCGCGATGGTGCATCGCTGTGCAGAGGCGGCAGAACAGTTCGGTGGAGTCGTGGAGTTGATCGACCTGCGCACCATTGCGCCGTGGGATCGTTCGGCGGTGCTGGCGTCGGTGAAAAAAACCGGCCGCTGTCTGGTTGTACACGAAGACAATCTCACGGCCGGCTTTGGCGCGGAGATAGTCGCGACGATTGCGCAAGAGGCCTTCTGGCATCTCGATGCACCAGTGCAGCGTCTCGCACCGCGCGATATTCCGATGCCCTATCATCAGGTGCTGCTTGACGCCGTGTTGCCGCGCGTGGACGACATTGCTGCGCAGCTGCGGGCATTGCTCAGTGTCTGACACACACGGGTCGGCAAACGCGCGATGGCTCCATGTCAGCTCGCGTCACGGTCTCATGGTCGAGGTGCTGAATACGCGCCCCGACATTGCGACGGCCGACGTGGTGGCCCGCCTTGATGAGTCGCTCGCGCTCATCGAGGCGCACCAACCGTGGCGGCTCGCGCACCTGCGCCGCGATATACGCGCGATTCGCGTTGAGCGATTCGCCTGCCGCGGTGCGTTCATTCCCGACGA
>JBBRFQ010000160.1:0-8201 GCA_038224035.1 Gemmatimonadales bacterium | reverse complement strand
GACCCGGAGCTCTTTCGCTATCCCATCGCCTATCTGTCGGAGCCCGGTTACTGGTATCCGTCTGTCCCGGAGTCCGACGGGTTGCGACGTTGGTTGAAGAAAGGCGGATTTCTCATCGTGGATGACTTTCTGCTGAACCAGTGGTCGCAGTTCGAACGGGCGATGCGCACGGTGCTGCCCGACGCGCAGATCATGCCGCTCACGGTGGACCACCCGATCTTTCACTCGTTTTTCTCCATCGCCTCGCTCGAGGGCATGCATCATCCGGGCACACCGAGCGCCCGGGCCGAATATCTGGGGATCTTTGAGGAGAATGATCCCTCGCGACGATTATTGGTCATCATCAACTACAACAACGATATCGGTGATTACATGGAGTGGTCGGGAGACGGCTGGTACCCGGTGAACCTTTCGAATGATGCCTACAAGTTCGCCACGAACTACATCGTGTACGGACTCACCCGCTAAAAACGCGCGTCGACTGTCATTTCCTCTCAGGAGTTCCGTCATGCCCAAGGTTCGCGACATTCTGGCCCGCAAGGGCGTCGCCGTCGTCTCCATTGCCCCAACCAATACGGTGTTTGAGGCCGCTGAACTGATGAACGAACGCGGCGTCGGCGGGTTGCTTGTCGTCGACGAGCACAAGAATCTCGTGGGCGTCTTCACCGAGCGGGACATTCTGCGGCGCGTGGTGGTGGCCGGCCGAAACCCCAAGACGACGCAGGTGTCCGAGGTGCAGACCACCGCCGTGGTGACCTGCCTGCCGGAGACAAGCCTCGACGAATGCAGTGCCATCATGACCAAGCGCCGGATCCGTCACTTGCCCGTCGCCGACGAGAATACGGTCTACGGCGTAGTGACCATCGGCGACCTGCTCGCATTCCAAGTGGCCGAGCACGAATCCACCATCGAATACCTGAATAGTTATATGTTTGGAACGCGCTGATTCGTGCGCACCATCCCGCGGTACCCGCTCACCCGATTGAGTTGCTTGTGACTAATTCGATACATCCGACTGCTCGCGAACGTATTCCGGTGGTTGTGGTACCGGACCACGATGACATCGCCCGTCTCGTGGCCGTGCGCATCGCCAAACTCATGCGCGAGCGCGCGGCGGCCGGCGCGCCGTGTGTGCTCGGGCTGGCCACCGGATCCACGCCCATCGGCGTGTACCGCGAACTGATTCGCATGCACAGGGAAGACGGGCTGTCCTTCCAGCACGTGATCACGTTCAATCTCGATGAGTACTATCCGATGGCGCGGGACAACGTGCACGCGTACCACCGGTACATGTGGGAAAATCTGTTCGCGCAGATCGATATCAAGCCGGAAAACGTGCACATCCCCTCCGGTGAGGTCGCGCGCGAACATCTGGATGCGCATGTCGCCGAATACGAAGCGGCGATCGTGCGGGCCGGCGGCATCGACTTCCAGTTGCTGGGCATCGGCAAAACCGGCCACATCGGCTTCAACGAACCGGGCTCCGGCGCCGACAGTCGGACGCGCATGATCGCGCTCGACATGGTCACGCGTCGCGACGCGTCGGCCGATTTTTTCGGCGAAGAACACGTGCCGCGCGAAGCGATCACGATGGGTGTGGCCACGATTCTCGCCGCGCGCGAAATCGCCTTGCTCGCCACCGGTGAACACAAGGCGGCGATCATCAAGCGCTCCGTGGAAGGACCGATCGCCATCGATGTCGCGGCTACGTTTCTCCAGAATCATCCGGGTACCACGTTCTACGTGGACGACGCGGCCGCGGCCGATCTCACGCGCATCGCCACGCCCTGGATGGTCGACGAAGTCGTGTGGACGCCCGACCTCACGCTGCGTGCGGTCGTGTGGCTGTCTCGCACGACGGGCAAGGCCGTGCTCAAGCTCACCGAGCGCGACTACGCGGAGCATCACCTCTCGTCGCTGCTTGCTCAGCACGGCACGGCGGGCGATGTGAACGGGCTGATCTTCAATACGCTGGGTGCGCGAATTCGTGGGCGGTCAAAGCTGCCCGTGGGCAAGCGCATCATTTGCTTTTCGCCCCATCCGGACGACGACGTCATCTCGATGGGCGGGATCCTGCGCAAGCTGGTGTTGAATGAGAACCACATCATTGTGGCCTACATGACGAGTGGCAACATCGCCGTCTTCGATCACGACGTCCGGCGTCACGTCGACTTTCTCGTACGCCTCGCGCGCGATCAGCAGCTCGACGTCGCCGCGATCGAAGCGGTGCGGGAACGCGTGCTGCAGTTTCTCGCCACCAAGCACGCCGGTGACGTGGATAGCGACGAGGTGCAGGACATCAAACGCGTCATCCGCGAAGCCGAAGCGGTCTCGGGCATTGAAACGCTCGGCCTGTCCAGCAGCTCGGCGCGCTTTCTCGACCTGCCATTCTACCAAACGGGCAAAGTGCGCAAGGATCCCATCGGGGCCGCCGATGTGAACATTGTGAAGGAACTGCTGCGTGAACAGGCGCCGGATCTGATTTTCGTGGCCGGTGACCTTTCCGATCCACACGGCACGCATCGCATGTGCAAGGAAGCGGTTGAACGCGCACTCGAAGAGTTGCTGATCGAAGACGCGAACTTCGTACGTCCCGAGGTGTGGCTGTACCGCGGGGCGTGGCAGGAATGGCCCGTCACCGAAGCCACGTGGCTGGTGCCCATCTCGCAGGACGAACTGCGTCTCAAGATCCAGGCAATCTTCAAACACCAGTCGCAGAAGGACTCTGCGCCGTTCCCTGGACAGGACGATCGCGAGTTCTGGCAGCGGGTGGACGCACGGAATAAGGAGACGGCGTCGCTGCTGGATCGCCTCGGCCTCGCCGAGTACTTCGCGATGGAAGCGTACGTGGTGATGTAGCGCGCGGCCGAACGAGCGTCCGATTCAGGGCGACTCATGCGGCGAGAATGCCAACGTCCGATACGACCACATCGAGCCGGCGCGTGAGGCGGCGATGAACGCCTCGAACGTCTGCAACAGCTGGACACTGAAATAGCCCGGTACCTCGTGTGGATGGGTGCCGGGCCCGCCGAACCAGCTGCGAATGATGACACTGCGCGAACCGCGCGGCAGCGACTGCACGTTGGCCGCATACGGCGCGAATCCGCCGTCGCGCAGCACGTAGTCTTCGGCGTTCGACACATACAACACGCTGACGGTGCGTCCGATCTCACGCACAGCACGGCCGATGCCACGCAGCGCCCTGGCACCGGCAAGATCGCCCACGACCGGGATCACCAGATTGCGTCGCTGCAGCTCTTTCACATACTGAAAGTCGGCTTCGCTCGCGAGATAATTTGCCAGCCGTCCTTCCCGATCGGTTTCCAACAGCAAGTCGCGCAGCGTGGGATAGTACGCGCGAGGTGGGCGGCCAATCGACGTGAACCGCAGCGACATGCCGTCCCGCATGAAGTCGCCGTGAACGCGCGAGATGGTGGCGAGATCGCTGGTCGTCAGTGGAACGCCGAGCCGCTGCACGTCGGCCAACACCGCCTCGCTCGCGACCGCCCGACTGGCGACCGTCGCCGGCGCCGCATCGATCATCGTCACCAGGTCGCCGATCGAACGATCCGCCAGGCGCACCGTATTCGCCGGTATCGGCCGCCCCAGCCACAGCGCGAGATACTCCGCGCGCGTTCGCGCCCGAGCGAACAGCGCCTTGAAGAGCAGATGTTGCAGCAGATTATCGCGCCGGATGTCGAGCAGAAACGCAATCTCGGCCCGCGTGCGCGCGATGTACGAGAAGCTCTGATCCGGCCCGACGCCGATATACGCACCGCCGCGCACACCGAGGCGGTCGAGCGCACCCATCACGTGCAGATAGCTGCGCTCGTTGGAAATCAGATTGTCCGTATCGAAGAAGCCACCGGGCTCGGACAGGTCCCCGACAGCACGCGCGAACTGGGCGGCGCTGAATGGCGCCAGTGGTGCGGCGGCCGTCGGGGGCACCGTGGCCGCCCGCTGCGCGAGCAGCGCGGCGTTCCCGGTCAGGAGCAGCAATACGAGCAGTGTCAGTCGTTTCCGCATGTCCTGAGGATATCTTGGGGGACTGCCGTTCCGCGAGTCGACGCGCCAGCCTGCATGATGGGCCCATCGCGCCACCATCGCGCTGTTGCCAACTTCTTTTGTGTCTTCGATGGCTCTGCTCGCGCTCCAGAACATCTCAATCGCGTTCGGTGGTCCGCCGGTGCTTCACCATGCCGATCTGGCGATCGAGCGCGGAGATCGCGTGTGCCTGCTCGGTCGCAACGGGGCCGGCAAGAGTACGCTGCTGCAGCTGCTCGATGACACGCTGCAACCCGATTCGGGAGAGATCGTGCGTCAGGGTACGGTGGCGGTCTCCCGACTGCAGCAGGATGTCCCGGATCAGCTCGACGGCACCATCTTTGACGTCGTGGCGAGTGGAGTCGGACCGCTGGGCGAACTGCTGGCGCAGTATCATCAGGCGAGTCACGCGCTCAGCGAGAAGGCCGATGCGCGGGCGCTGCGTGAGCTCGATCGATTGCACCACGCGATTGATTCGGCCGATGCGTGGGCGGTGAACAATCGCGTGAACACGGTCCTTGAGCGACTGGGACTCGATCCGGATGCGCTGTTCGATGCCGCGTCCGGTGGGCGCAAGCGTCAAACGCTGCTGGCCCGCGCCTTGGTCCGGGAGCCGGATATTCTGCTGCTTGACGAGCCCACGAATCATCTTGATATCGCGGCGATTGAGCTGCTCGAAACGTGGCTTGTCGAACGTGGCGTGACCTTGATGTTCGTCACGCATGACCGGGCGTTTCTGCGCAAGGTGGCGACGCGCATTGTGGAGCTCGATCGTGGCAAGCTGGCCGATTGGGGCGCTGATTACGATCTGTATCTCGAGCGCAAGGAAGCGTCGCTGCACGCCGAAGCGCGCGAATGGGCGGAGTTCGATCGCCGGCTCGCCGAGGAAGAAACGTGGATTCGCACGGGCATTCGTGCCCGTCGCACACGGAATGAAGGACGCGTGCGTGCTCTCGAAGCCATGCGTGTGGAGCGCACCGCGCGTCGCGATCGCGTGGGCACGGCGCGACTGCAGGTGCAGGAAGCGGATCGCAGTGGCCGACTGGTGGTGGAGGCGCGAGGCGTGGATTTCGCGCACGGTGCGAACGTCATCGCGCGCGATGTGAGCACGACGATCATGCGCGGCGATCGTGTCGGGCTCATCGGTCCGAACGGCGTCGGCAAGACCACGTTATTGCGATTGTTACTGGGCGAGCTCGAACCGCAGCAGGGCAGGGTGCGCGTGGGCACGAATCTCGAAGTGGCCTACTTCGATCAGCTGCGCGAGCAGCTGGACCCAGACGCTACCGTGTTCTCGGCAATTGCGGATGGCGCCGAGTTCATCACGGTGGGCGGTGCGGAACGTCACGTCAGCGGTTGGCTGCAGGACTTTCTCTTTCCTCCCGACCGGGCGCGCACGCCGGTGCGCGCGCTCTCGGGTGGTGAACGCAATCGACTGCTGCTGGCCCGATTGTTCACGCGCTCGTTCAACTTGCTCGTGCTCGACGAGCCCACGAACGATCTCGATGTGGAAACGCTCGATTTGCTTGAGGATCGATTGCTCGAGTTCAATGGCACCTTGTTGCTGGTGAGCCACGACCGCGCATTTCTCGATGCGGTCGTCACCAGTACGTTGGTATTTGAAGGACAGGGTGTCGTGCGCGAGTTCGTCGGAGGCTACAGCGACTGGGCGCGTCAACGCGCTCCGGAGGCTGTCGCGCCACGCGCCCAGTCTGTGCGCACCGCCGCCACCCCAGCGCCGGTGAAAGACTCAAAGCCGGCGCGCAAGCGGAAGCTGTCGTTCAACGAGCACGCCGAGCTGACCGCGTTGCCGGCGGGGATCGACGCCACCGAAGCAGAGCGTGCACGGCTCTACGAAATACTGGCCGATCCAGCCACGCTGCGCGACGCCTCGGCGGTCACCGCCGCGCGCGAGCGGTTGGCCTCGCTGGACGCGACGCTGGAGACGCTTGTCGCGCGCTGGGAAGCGCTGGAAACGATCGCCGCGGCGTCGTAGAAGCGCTTGTCCGAGGCGGTAGAGCCCGGCGCAGGGTGGCGGCGTGCGTTAGCTTTCGATGATAGCTCGCACACGCGGCGGAGCGGTGCCTCGGGACGTAGGTGTCCGGGTGCCTTGATTCACGGACATCGGAAACGGAGTGTTACCTCGTGGCACGAAAGCCCAACTACGACTTCGAGCGACGCAAGAAGGAAATGGACCGGAAGAACAAAAAAGAGGCCAAGAAAGAAGAGCGCGCGCGCCGCAAGGCGGCCGGACTTCCCGAGGAGGCCGAGGACGGCATGCCGGGTGAAGAGGGCGAGCCGTCGGAAGACGACGACGACGTGGCCACGGCGTCGTAAGCACCACGCCGAACCGTTCGGGAGCACCTCATGTCAAAAAAACACGCCAGCGCAGTGCCCGATTTCTCCCGCAAGCGTCCGCCGCTTGGCGCGAAGTCCACGCCGGTGGGCGCACGCCCGCCAATGCCCAATACCCGTCAGCAGGATCCGAAGCCGGTCAAGGCGAAGAACGGCGGACGGCGCGGCACGTAAGTCCGGGCCAAACGCGTCTTCGCCGCTAGGGCTTCAGCGGCGCGGTAGCGAGGCGCACCTGGCTCTGATCGCCGGGCACCGTCCACGCGAACATCAGCTGCTCGCCCGAACGCGACATGCGCGGGAAGCCACTGCGGCGGCTCGCCGCGAGGGTGACAACCCGGGTCGCCGATGAGAGTCGGCCGTCCTCCGACACCCGACGCACGCGTACTTCGCTGCTGTCACCGCCCACACGCTCCATCCACATCACCACCGGACGCGCCTGCGCGTCGAGCACCACGCTCACGCGGCCGATCGGATCACCGTCGTCCACGCGGATCGGTGCGCCAAACGTTGCTCCGCCATCGACGCTGGTGGCCACGCGCACCCGCGCCGTGTCCTGCGCGCCGGTGAACCAGGCCACCGTCACCGTATCTCCCGCTGCGGCAACACTGGGTCCGTTGACGGGACACGCGTCGAAGTGCCAGTTATCGGCGAACACAATCTGCGGTTCGCTCCATCGACCGTTCGTTTCTCGCACGATGGCAATGTCGCGGATTTCGTCGTTCGTGCGATCGCGATAGACGATCACCCGACCGCTTCGAGTTGGCGCGCTGGACGTCTGACAACAATCGCAGGCGCGCGCGTCGAGCAGGACCTCGGGTATTTGCGCCGTCGTGGTGCCGAACACCGCGGTGCGAATGGTCATCTCACGGGCGCTGTCGGGCATCGCCGTTTTGCGGCCATCCAGCCACACCGCCCCGATGGCGTCGCCGCCGGCCGCCCACAGGGAGACGAACCCGTGTTCGGCGAGCAGGCCATCGGCGTGTGGTGTGCGCGCCGAATCCCATGTTGCGCCACCGTCGCGCGAGCGGGCAATGCGTACGCCGTAGGCATATGTGCCTTTTCCCTCGCGCTCGAGCCAATGGGCCGCAAGATCCCCGTTGTCGAGCACGGTCATGCTGGAAAAATCAGCCCAGTTCACGAACAGGTCCCGGCCGCGCGCGATATCACGAGCGTCGCTCCACGTGCGGGTTTGTGGATTCCAGCTGGCAAAGCGGAGCGCCTGCGCACTGCTGTCGACGCGCTCGGCGAAGCTGAGATACATCGCACCGTCGGGGCCGGCCGCGAAGTTTGGCGTGCTGGCTCCCTCAAAGGCGGGTAGTCCATCCAGATCCACGGCGCCGATGGGCGGCGGGGCGCCGTCGACGCTACGCGCGCTGTCGCTACGATCGCCACGATCAGCGCAGGCGACCAGGGCACCCGTGAGGGCGACTACCGTCGCGAAGCTGCGAGCGGCTGGACGTCGTGTCAAATTGATGTGCGAGATGGGCATGCGACGAGGGCAGGATGTTGGACTGCGCAATGCGTGCAGACGAAGTATCACCAACCAGCGGAATATGCATCCGATCACAGCGCTCTGTGTGTACTGCGGCTCCCGAAGCGGTCGGCATCCGGCGTACCTGGAGGCCGCGCAATCGCTCGGACCTTCCCTTGCCAAGCGGGGCTCTTCCCCCGTGTCCACGCGAAGCCCTGTGCGCTGCTGAATCGCCGAGGCGACTTGTCATGAACGAACGCCGGCTTCTGTTACTCTCGAACTCGCGCAATCCGGATGGCGCATTTCTCGAGCACGCGCGCGATGCGATCCG
>JBBRFQ010000159.1:0-8251 GCA_038224035.1 Gemmatimonadales bacterium | reverse complement strand
CGTCGTAGGCGGCGGCACGGAGGCCAGTTCGGGCACGTCGTTCTCAGCGCCCGGTGTAGTGAACACCGTGGCGAAAATGTTGGCCGTGCAGCCCACGCTCACAACTGCCGCGATCATGGAAATTCTCTCTCGAACGGCCGAAACACGAGGCACGCGCAGTTTGCGTTTACTGAACCCGGCGAAGGCGGTGGCGGAAGCGCGAGCGAGGTCGTCGTCTCCGGATCTGTGACGCCCGTGACAGCAGAGTTCGTCTTCCGTCGCCACTGTAACAGCTTCCCTCGTCTCGGAGAACAGGTCATGGCCCTCTGGAAAGATCAGTCCGCACCCGCACGCAATGATGCACCCAAACCACTCGACGTCGTGCCTCGCGACGACGTGGTCACCGCGATGCCGGAGTTTGCTCCGCCGACAGAGCCGCAGCGGCGTAGCGCTTCCGCGGAGGGGAAAGAGTCCGTGATCGGCGCCGATCTGGCGATCGAAGGCTCCATCACCGGCAACGGCAGCGTGCGATTGGCGGGTCGATTCACCGGCGATGTCACCGTGGATGGCACAGTCACGATCGAGCCCGGTGCGAAGCTCTCCGGCGGTGTGCGTGCGACGAGCGTTACCATTGCCGGCGAACTCGAAGGCAATGTGTTGCAAGCCTCGCGTGTTGATGTGCTCGCGTCCGGTGCACTGCTTGGTGATCTCAAGGCAGACACGCTCACCATCGCGGCCGGCTCACGCGTGCGCGGTCATATCGATTGTGGGGCCATCGAAACGACGAACAAGTCCCGCGCGAATACGTCGCGACACAGTTCGGCCTCGAGCATCGCTTCAGCAGTCGACGCCTCGCCGAAGCTCGAGGTCGAGGCAATCAGTTCATCATGAGCACCACGCGCGCGGCGGTGCCGGGCGCCACGCGTACCTGTCCGCATTGTCGCGCGACGGTGCTCGAGCGTGCCGTGCGCTGTCCGCAGTGCCAGAAACATCTGCGGCACGATCCCGAGGCGCATGTGCGTGCGGCACCGAGTGCGTCTCCCTTTCGTGTGGAAGGCACAATCCAGCCCCCGACGGGCGAAACGTGGGAATACAACCTGCTGGTGATCGTGCGCAACGCCAAGGGCGAAGAAGTCGCGCGGCAACTCGTGGAGGTTGGCGCGCTCCCGTCAGGGGAGCGGCGCACGTTCTCACTCGCGGTCGAGGTGCTGCCGAGTGCCGGCATGCGCCGGGGCTGATGCACCACGGGCCACCCCAACTGCTGGAGTGGCCCGTGTATTACACAATGCGATTCGGACAAGGCAGGATCCGTTAGTCTCCCTCCACATCGAACGCGAACGCATCGGCTTCGCGCATATTGTCGAGCCAATGTTCGGCGCCGGCGTCGTCGAGACGAGTGTGCGCACCACTGCCCATCGTTGCCGCGTACAAGGTGCCCAGCGTGAAGCTGATCGCCCGGTCGGTCCCTTCGGGCCAGTCGGGCATGGACAAACCTGCCGCCACGCGACGTAGCGTCGGACCATTCTCGCCGAGCAACTCGGCGGCACGCAGCTGCAACGTGGCCAGCGGAATATCGAGGTCCCGGGTGACCAGCTTGCCAGCGTCATCCCGCCACGCCGAATCACCCATCGCGCCCCGGTCGGGCCATACGCCGAGATGCCGTACCACTCCACCGCGCTTGTTCTCAAGCCGCTCGCTTTCCACAGTGGCCGCCAGCGCGAGGGCCAGCGACTGCGCATCGGCCACGCCATAGAGCGTCACGACTTCACGCCTGGAGCGAGTGCCGAAGGGGAGCACGGGAAGCGAATTCACGTGCGCAAGCACCGGCGAATCGGTCCGACCATTCTCGAGTCGGACGAGCACATCCATGAGAGCCTCCTGTCTGAGTGGGTAATGAGGCGATATGAGCCGACACGCCGCGCGTCGTATCACAGACCTGACGGTCTACACCGCCTACACGCAACGATAATCGGTGCAAGGTTGGTGCCATGGTGACATCACGCACCGCGACGGACACATTCTTGTCACAAATGCGCCCGTCGACCCACGCTCCCCGACACCCCTCGTACACCCGCGGGTGACGAGGCGTTCAATCAGGCAAAGGGAGCAGGCGTCGGGTGCTGTTCGGGTACCCCTGAAGCCCACGGGGTGACCAGTAGCGCGACTGTAATCGCGAGGGCAAGCGGGATCACGCGCGCGAGTGTTGTGACGACGGAGTACCCGACGCCGAAGGCAGGCGGAATCAGCCACAAGTTCAGCAGGCCGAACGCAACCGACACCAGGAGTGAGGCGGCCACGAGCGACCAACCGCGGAAACCGCGCACGAGCAACACGAGCAGCATGCCCCAGAGCAGCGTCGCGATGAGATGGTGCACGAACCCGACGGACGTCACCACGGCCGGGATGGCGGCCCCGGAAAACTCACGGGACTCCAGCAACATGCGACCCGTATTGCGAAATGCCTTGGCCGGCTCGCCGTCGCGCCAGCCGAACGCCAGCAGCGCGCCGGTGGTTGCGACCAGAACAAGCAAACCGGCCGTGCCGGGACGCGATTTTGAGTGCTGTGCCATCTTTCAAAGCAATCGGGTTCCGCGCAGTACCTCAAGTCCGCCTCAACGAAAACGGGATCGCTGCGTTAACGCGTCCGACTTTGCAGCGTCAATAACTGGTGTCCGGGGTTTCTGCCAACCGCCCTTCCCACCGAGTCTGTCCATGACCAATCCGCCACCTCCCACCGCGCGCGCTCGACGACTTCTCGCGTGGGCCCCGCTGTTCGCCACGTCGTTCGCGCTCACTGGTGCGGTTTCGCCGCTCCCCGCGCAGCGCCTGAGCGAGGTCGTCTCCGTCCGCGAGCAAACGGCAGATCAGCAGGTGCAGCACGCCCTGCATCGCCTCGCATTCGGGCCGCGCCCGGGTGACGTGGAGCGAGTTCGTGCCATGGGGGTCGACCAGTGGATTGACCAACAGCTTCATCCGGAGCGCATCGAAGACTCGAAAATCGAGACGTGGCTCAAGCAGTTTCCCACGCTCACCATTACCGGCGAGCAGTTCCTGGCGAAGTATCCACCGCAGGCCCAGCAGCTTGCGCAGCTCGCTCGGCAGCAGGCCGCCGGTGGCAACATGACGGGAACGATGGCCGGCGACATGGCCCCACGCGATGTCGTGCAAATCTCCCCCGCCGACTCGGCGCGTCGGCGCGAGGCGGCGCGCGCATCACAGCGCGCCAGTGCCGAGATTTTCACCGCACGCGCCGGTCGCGCCGTCGCCAGTGAACGGCAGCTGCAGGAAGTGCTGGTGGATTTCTGGGCCAATCACTTCAATGTGTTCACCGGGAAACAGCAAACACGCTACTACATCGCGGAGTTCGAACGCGAAGCGATTCGTCCGCACGTGCTGGGCGACTTCCGCACGCTGCTGGGCGCCGTGGCCAAGAGCCCGGCCATGCTCACCTATCTCGATCAGGCGCAGAGCGTGGCCGACAGTGGGCGTCGCAAGCTCGAAGAGCCGCGCAGCGCCGTGCGCAACAATCCGCGCGGTGGTCAGCGCGCGCTGCTCGATCGCACCACGGTTGGTCAGCTGATCGATCGTGATCGCCTGCCCGAACAACAGAAGCAGCGCATTCTGGCGTTGCCGCCGGAACAGCTGCAGCGCGTGCGTGACATGACGCTCTCTCAGGCCCAGCAGTACATCGCGACGCTGGCCAACAACAACCCGCGTCGCCCACGTGGCATCAACGAAAACTACGCGCGTGAGCTCATGGAGCTGCATACGCTCGGTGTCGACGGCGGCTACTCGCAGCAGGACGTGATGGAAGTCGCGCGCGCCCTCACCGGCTGGACGCTCGATCGCGGCCCGCGCGCCAGCGGTGGTTTTGTGTTCCGCGCCGAAGCGCATGACGCCGACGCGAAGGTCATTCTCGGAGAGAAGTTTTCCGCCGGCAAAGGGCAGGAGGAAGGCGAGCGCGTGCTCGATCTGCTGGCCAATCATCCCAGTACGGCGCGTTTCATTGCCACGAAGCTCGCGCGCCGGTTTATCAGTGATGAACCGCCTGAGAGCCTCATCGATCGCGCGGCGGCGACGTTCACGCGTACCAAGGGCGATCTGCGGGAAGTCATGCGCACCATTGTCACCAGCGACGAGTTCTTTGCAGCCGATGCGTATCGCGCCAAGGTAAAGACGCCATTCGATTTGGTGGTGAGCGCCTCGCGCGCCCTGGGCGGTCAGCCTGATGTGACGCCGCAGACGGCGCAGCTCATCGCGCGCATGGGGCAACCGATCTACGGCCGCGCCACGCCCGATGGGTATCCGGATACCGCCGATGAGTGGATCAATACCGGTGCGATTCTCAATCGAATGAACTTCGGTCTCGCCGTTGGTGCCGGCCGCTTGCCAGGGGCGCGGCTCGCGCAGTGGCCAACGGCGGTTGAGCTGAACAGCAAGCCTGTGGAGGCCCAGGTGGACGGGTTGGTGCGCGCACTGTTCGGCGGTGACGTGTCGGCAGATACTCGGGCGATTCTGACGAGCGGCAACAATCCGTTGTTGGCGCGAGCACCGGCCGGTTCGGATTCACTGTTCCGCACCGACGATACCGACACCAACATGATGACGCCGCCACCGGCGCGCGCCAATACCCGTCGTGCGGCGAATACCGCCGCCGACGCGACAGCCATGACACCCGCACAAATACGTGCCGAACGCGTCGGCCAGCGCAACGCACTTGGTACGCTCCCGGAGCTCACCGGATTCCCGAAACTTGTGGGGCTCGCCATTGGTGCGCCCGAGTTTCAGCGTCGCTAAGTACACACCGACTTCTCAAGAGGATTCCAATCATGCAACGCCGAGTCTTTCTCAAGTCGGGCGCGCTGGCGCTGGTGACGATCGGCCTGTCGCCGTCGTTCCTCGAGCGCACTGTGATGGGGATGTCGCTGCCCAAGGCCGTTCGCGGCAAGACGCTGATCTGTCTGTTTCAACGTGGCGCCGCCGACGCGCTCAATGTGGTCGTCCCGTTCGGTGAAAAGGCGTATTACACGTCCCGTCCGCAGCTTGCAATCGGCGCGCCGTCACGCGCCGGCAACGGTGCGATTGATCTGGACGGTTTCTTCGGACTGCATCCATCGCTGTCCCCGTTCAAGCCGCTGTACGATCGTGGCATGCTCGTGCCCATTCATGCCGTGGGCAGCCCGAGTGCCACACGATCGCACTTTGATGCGCAGGACTACATGGAGTCGGCCACGCCCGACCGCAAAGGCACGCGCGACGGCTGGCTCAATCGGTATCTCGCCACCAAGGGCACGTGCGAAGCCAACTGCGACACGCCGGCGTCGCCGTTCCGTGCGGTGTCCATGACGCAGCAGACGCCGCGCATTCTTGACGGTGCCGCGCCGGTGGTCGCGATGAACTCACTCGAGGAGTTCTCCATTCGTTCAGCGGGTGGCGACAGCGAAGCACGACTCGAAGCACTGTATCGCACGGGTAAAGCCGATCTGGTACACGGGTCGGGCTCCGACATGTTCGAAGCGATGAAGATGCTGCGTTCGGCCAACCCGCTGCAGTATCGACCGGTGGCTGGTGCGAACTATCCGCGCTCGCCGTTTGGTCAGCGTCTGCAGCAGATCGCACAGCTCATCAAGTCGAATGTGGGCCTCGAGGTCGCGTTCGCGGACGTTGGCGGATGGGATACGCACGTGAATCAGGGTGCGGCCCAGGGTCAGCTCGCTACGCGACTCGGCGATTTTGCGCAGTCGGTGGCCGCGCTGGTCACGGATCTCGGCGATCGCATGGACGACGTGGTGATTCTCACGATGTCAGAGTTCGGTCGCACCGTGCGGCAGAACGGGACCGGTGGCACCGATCACGGACATGCCGGCGCGATGTTTGTGCTCGGCGGCAATCTGGCGAGCCAGCAGAAGGTGCTCGGCCGTTGGCCCGGTCTGGAGCGCGAGCAGCTGTACGAAGGGCGTGATCTGGCGCTCACCACCGACTTCCGCGCCGTGTTTGGTGAGTTGACTGCGCGACATCTCGGTGGCAACGCGCTGGATCGTGTCTTCCCCGACTACGGCATGAAAGAATCGGAGTGGCTGGGCCTGCTGCGCAAAGTGTGATCGTGCATGGCAGGAGGTTTGTCCACGGGACACGTCACGTGCGCACGGCCCATGGTCGTGCGCACGGTCGCGTAGTAGAGCTCGGAATGACGATGCCACGAACATCGCTGATCGCCGTGGCCGCACTGCTACTCGCCGGCTGCGGCGGCTCCGATGCGCTCACACCGGACTCCCGGCCCGATCCAGCCACACGGTGGGCGGCGGTGGACAGTGTGGTGCGCGCGCAGATCACGGCCGCCGGTGGTGCGAGTGCGCTGACGATTTCAGTGTATGACAATGACGACGAACGTGTGTTCGAACGCTCATACGGCGGTTTTTCCCCTGAGACGCGTGTGGCGGTCGCGAGCGCGTCCAAGCTCGTCTCCGCTCTCGTACTGTTCGACGCGATCGCGCGCGGCGAGTTGTCGCTCACCAGCACGACCGGAGCGGTGCTTGGCTGGACGGGTTCGCGGGGCACGATTACGCTCGAGCAACTGCTCTCGTTTACGTCCGGCTTGGAGAACGAAAACTCGTGCACGTTCAACCCGCTCGTCTCACTGGCCTCGTGCGTTGGCACGATCAGCACACAGCCGGTACTGGCGGCACCGGGTGCGCGCTTCGACTACGGCAACACGCACTTGCATGTGGCCGCGCGCATGGCCGAAGTGGCGACGGGCAAGAGCTGGAATACGCTCTTTCGGGAACGGCTGGCCGAGCCGCTTGGCCTTGCTTCGGGCGTGCGTTACTTCACGTTCCCGAATCAGGCCGTCGGTGAGATTAATCCGCTTGTGGCGGGAGGACTGCGCGCCTCGGCGCGCGATTATGCACGCCTGCTGGCGCTCGCCTATCACAATGGCCGGTTTGACGGCGTGACGGTGGGCACGCCTGCGCTGTTCGCCGCGCAGACCCGAGAGCCGTTCCCGGGCGCGGTGATCGGCTCGTCGCCATACGGCAGTCCGTTTCCGGTTTTCCGCTACGGCCTCGGCGCGTGGCTGGAATGCGGGACGCCGGCCAGCGGATGTGCCACGATCTCCTCGGCAGGGCTGTACGGCTTCACCCCCTGGCTCGACCGGAGCAGCGGGTATTACGCCACGATCGCGATGGAGCAGCTCGACGGCCGGGCCACGGCGTTCAGCGTGCGTCTGCAGCAGGCGGTGCAGCCTCACATCCGGGCGGCGCTGCGGGCGAACTGACGCGTCAGTGTCGCCGAGCCATGCGGCGGGCTACGTGATCCCCGGCACGACCGCGTGCCCCGGGGTTAGACTGTTCGCATGACACCTTGGGTAAAGCGACTGATTTTCGCGAACATCGCGGTCTACCTGCTGCAGATGTCGGTGCCGGGCATGACGCGTCTGCTCGCGCTTGTCCCCGCGCTGCTGCTGTCGCGGCCGTGGACCATCATCACGTACATGTTCGCACACAGCACGTTCGGGTTCACGCACATCCTTTTCAACATGTTCGCCCTGTACATCTTCGGGCCGCGTGTGGAGATGCGATTGGGTGGCGCGCACTTCGTTCGCATGTACATGATTGCGGGCATCACCGGTGGCCTGCTCTCGCTCTTTTTCACGCCGTTTGCATCAATCGTGGGCGCGTCGGGTGCCGTGTTCGGCGTACAGCTGGCGTTCGCGATGTTCTACCCGCGCGACCGCATCTACATCTGGGGAGTGATTCCGGTGGAGGCGCGCGTCCTGGTGATCATCATGACAGCGATGACGCTCTACGGCGGCTTCAAGGGCGGCGGCGGCGTGGCGCATTTCGCGCACTTGGGTGGCTACATCGGCGCGTTTTTGTATCTGCGTTGGGCGAAGAAGCAGGCGCCAGCCGCAAAGTGGCAGGCCAAAGTGGCCGGTCCGCCGCCGAGCAAGGTGGCGATCGGCGACTGGAAGCGACTGGATCTGACCGGTGTGCATGAGGTGAACCGCGACGAGGTGACACGTATTCTCACCAAGATTCGCGAGCAGGGCGAAGGGAGCCTGACGTCGCAGGAACGGGTGTTCCTGGGGCACTTCACGCCGAAGGAGGCGTAGGGCGGACGCACGTGCGCATCGTGGAGGACAACCCCGGTCTCGAGTTCGATCACAATCAGGGATATCTGCGCGGGGCGCTGCTCGCGGATGGGGGGCTGGCGGTGATCGACGTCAGTCGTGTGCACTTTTTTGACGCGAAAGGAACGCGTCGTGCAGTTGTGG
>JBBRFQ010000158.1:0-8276 GCA_038224035.1 Gemmatimonadales bacterium | reverse complement strand
TGGCAGACGATCTGGTCCGTGTCGGCGTTCATGGCCGGGCACCCCGGGGGGAGGGCCCCAGCAGTCCCATTGCACAAGGAGATGAGATGACCACGACGACGACCGTCAACCCCACAACGGGCGAGGATCTGGTGATGTACCCGCATCACACGGACGTTGAGCTTGACCAGATCGTTGATGCCGCCCACGCCGCGTTCGGAGCGTGGCGACGTCGTCCGCTGAAAGATCGCACAGACATCGTGCGAGAGATCGGGTCATTGCTTCGTAAACGGTCGAGCGATCTGGCGCGGCTCATGACCGACGAGATGGGCAAAGTCATCGCGCATGGCGAACGCGAAATTCAGTTGTGTGCGCTCATTTGCGATTGGACGGCGGACCACGCGGCTGAAGAACTGGCCGACGAGGCGCGACCGTTCGATGGCGGGCGAGCGATCGTCTCATATCGACCCGTTGGAATCATCTTCGGTATCCAACCGTTCAACTTCCCGGCCTACCAGGCGATTCGCTTCAGCATTCCTCAGCTTGTTGCCGGCAATGCCGTATTACTCAAGCACGCGCGCAGCGTGTGGGGCTCGGCGCTCTTCGTGGAAAAGCTGTACCACGACGCCGGCGTGCCAAACGACCTCTTCCGGACCGTGAAGATTTCAAGTGATCAAAGCAACGAACTGATCGCGAACCCACTCGTGCGCGGTGTCACGCTCACGGGCAGCGGGCAGGCGGGCAGCGTTGTCGCCGCCCAAGCCGGCAAGTATCTGAAGAAGACAGTCATGGAGTTGGGCAGCAACGACGCCTATCTCGTGCTTGCAGACGCTGACATCGCGACCGCCGTCGAAGTGTGCACCACGGGACGCATCTTCAACAACGGTGAGACGTGCGTCGCCGCCAAGCGCTTCGTAGTGGTCGACGCCATCTACGACGCGTTCGTCAGCGCGTTTGTCGCGCAGTTGAAGACGGTGAAGATGGGTGACCCGAATGACAAGGCAACGGGACTCGGCCCGATGGCCCGCCAGGACCTTCGAGACGACCTGCACGAACAGGTGAGATCGTCGATCGACGCGGGCGCGAAACTGACGATGGGCGGCGAGATCCCTGATCGGCCGGGCTTCTTTTACCCCGTCACCGTGCTCGAAAACGTGCAGCCTGGTATGCCGGCCTATGACGACGAACTCTTCGGCCCCGTGGCCTCGATCATTCGTGTGGCCGATGACAACGAAGCGATGAGAGTCGCCAACGACTCACGATTCGGACTCGGCGGCGGCATCATCTCGAAGAACGTCGAGAAGGCCATCGCCATGGCCACCAACGAATTCGACACCGGTATGATCAACATCAACGGCTACAACCTCGCCAACCCGCAGCTTCCGTTCGGCGGCGTGAAAGAATCCGGTTACGGACGCGAGCATGGCGGCTTCGGCCTCAAGGAGTTTGTGAACGTCAAGTCGATTCAGGTGACTGAAGTTTCCCCATAGTTCACATCAGGAGATGTTTATGAACGACGAGCGCATCTGGAGTTTCGAAAAAAGCTTGTGGACGGCCGAGAAGGAAGAATACCGCCATAAAATTGCGCGCGACGGCATCATGGTGGTGCCGCAGGAACCGTTCGTGCTGGCGGGGCACCATGCTGCCGATGCGATGGCGCAAACGCCGCGCTGGGATTCGGTGGAGTTCAGTGAGACCAAGGTGGCGCGCCCGCAGGGTCGAGACGGTGGTCTCATCGTAATTGCCTACAAAGCCGAGGCCAAGCGCGGTTTTCTTGGCTATACCGCGTACTGCACCTCCACCCTGCTGCGCGAAGGCGAGGACGACTGGGTCGTCGTGCAGCATCAGCAAACGCTGCCGCTGTCAAGCGCGGATTAAAGGGCGCCTCGGAAAAGTCGCGTCACCGGCGCATCGCCGCAACGAACCCCACACCACGGAGCCGATAAATGAAAGTTCTCGCCTTTGGCGCGCCTTCGGCTGGCGCCCGCATGATTCCCATGACCTTCAACCGCGTTGATCCACGCGCGGGCGAAGTCGCGATTGACATCACGTACTGCGGCGTGTGTCATTCGGATCTGCATCAGGTGAATGATGATTGGGACAACTCGGTGTGGCCGTGCGTGCCAGGCCATGAAGTGGTCGGCACGGTGTCCAAGGTCGGGGACGGCGTGACCAAGTTCGCCGAGGGCGACACTGTCGGCGTCGGATGCATGGTGAACAGTTGCCAGCAATGCGACCAGTGCAAGATGGGTCACGAGCAATATTGCACCGGTCCCAGAAGTTGCACGCTGACATACAACGGCCCCAAGAAGCCGGACGGTACCAATACATACGGCGGTTATTCGACCACGCTCGTCGTACGCCAGGAGTTCGTCCTCTCAATCCCCGACGTCATCGATCCGGCCGAGGCTGCACCAATCCTCTGTGCAGGAGCCACCACTTATCAGCCGATGAAATATTTCGGCCTCAAGAAAGGACAGGTCCTTGGCGTCGCCGGTGTTGGCGGATTGGGACATATGGCGGTCCAGATCGGCAAGGCGCTCGGCGCAAAGGTCGTGGCCTTGACTACCAGCCCGGAAAAGGAAGAGGCCATCAAGAGTCTGGGAGCGGACGAGGTGATCACGATGGACGACACGGACGCGCTCAAGAAGCACGCGGCGAGCATGGACTTGATCGTCAACACCATCCCATACAAACACGATATCAATCCCTACATCGCGCTGGTTGCACCAAAGGGTGCGATCGCCGTGGTCGGCAACTTTCTTGGTTTCGACAACGTCGATTCGGCAACCATGGTCTTCCAGCATGTGACGCTGGCGGGTTCACTGATTGCCGGCGTGGCCGATACACAGGAGATTCTCGACCTGTCGGCCAAGCACGGCATTCGCCCCCGCATCGAGAAGATCCGCGTGCAGGATATCGACGCGGCCTTCTCGCGCATGAAGAACGAAGATGTGCGTTTCCGCCAGGTCATCGAGATGGACAGCTTGAAGAACGATGCCGACGCGCGTGACATGGCAACCACGATCGCTGATCCGGTGCGGGGCGACGTCGTGAACGCCTGAGCTCAGCCAACGCACCGCGCCACAGCCGTAAGCCCTCAGAACCACTGACCGACCCGCACATACCAATGCCGCCGTCCATCGGTGTTCACCCCGTATTGCAGTCGAACCGGACCCACCGGTGACGGAGACCCAACGCCCACGCGCGCACCCGCAATCGGGTCTCCGGCCAGCGGACGCCTTGAGTCTCGCGACACTTGCCCGCCCATGAACGTGACGTGCACGGCCAAGGGCCCCCGCACCGCACGCCCGACGTCGACCAAACCGGACAGCTCGGTACGTCCGCGACGGGAATAGATGGGAAGACCGGCCATGCCCTCGGCACCGCCGAGCGTGGTAGCATCGAGCAGCGGTTGGTCACCGTCCGCCCACACGGCGCGCGTGGCAATATCGATGGCGAAGGCTCCCGCGCGGAGCGCCGAGGCGGAAGCGGCCATCACACGGGTGTAGCGATTGGTGACATCGATCTCCACGCGCGGCTCAAAGTTGCCCGCCCGAGTCCGGCCGAGGCGCAGGGTCGCGCCGAGGACATGCAGCGTGCGATCGTCGAAGGAGGGGTCGGCTAGCCGTCCTGTGGTGACCAGGCGCCCGAGCACCGCCGCCTGCAGCGTCCACCGTGCGCCCAGCGGCTGCTCGACACCGGCGCGCAGCTGCTGGTCGTGAAAGGCCGGGAGCAGGGCATCGGTGACCTCCACTTCACCGTCGTCAGTGTCGAAAAATCGCAGCCGCTCGCTGGCAACGACCAGCTCTGCAAAGGGGCTGCGCACGAGTTGGATGTCTTGCTCGCTCCGGCGCACGGCCAACATCAGATCCTGACGATAGCGATTGATGGCACCACGTGCGGCGAGCTCGATGGGCATCCCGCCGTCGCGTCGCGACACACCGCCCACCCAGGCGCGGGCGCCGATCTCGCCATCGAAGACGAGCCCGGCGGCCACTGATCGACGCGGGACGAACACCAACTCCGGCGCCAGCACGATGCTGTCAGTCACGCGCAGCGCGCCGCGTGTGGACTGCGCCGGTTGCGGCGTCAGCCAGAGCGCGTTCAGGATCTCACCATCGCCCACGCGGGCCAGTCGGTCCATGACCGTGTCCAGCGCCGTGGCGTTGGGCGTGCCGCCCCGAAACACGAACTCGCCGAGCCGGAGCGTCGCCGAAGATGGCTGGACTTTGTAGCGGCGCGCGGCCAACGGTGGCAACGGTGGTACGACTCGTGTTGTCGTGGGCAGGCAGGTTGCGTTCGGAATCGCGTTCCTTGCCGCCTGCCGACCGCTCGCCAGCAGGCGATCCATGGTCTCGATCGAGAAATCGAGTGGGCTCACGCCCGTGGTGTTGCTCGAGATCGTGATGTCGCCGTCCTGAAGCGCCGGCAGGTCCTGCGTGAACAGGAACCGCAGCAGCGAGTTCGCGACATCCATGGTGGATCCGTTCTCGACCGGCACCGAATCCACCATCTCGCTGAGGATCACGCGCATCGGCCCGTCCGCTCGGGCCAGTCCGGCGCGCACAAGTTCGTCCCGCGCACTCTGAACAGGCGCGTTTTCCGCCACGCCACCATCAATGAGGATGCGGCCGTCCAGGGTGACCGGCGGAAACACCAAGGGAATGGCGAAACTCGCACGCACGGCCTTGGCGAGGTCGCCGTCGCGAAGCACCACCGGTTCGCCGGACGTCAGGTCGGTCGCCACGGCGCGGAAGCGCGTGGGCAGGCGGTCGAAATCACCCGCCGCGCGAAGGTTGCCGGCCAGCATCATCGCCGACACGATGAGATTCACCTTGGCTTCGCGGGCGGCGCCGGTGGAGAAGCTGAGCGACCCGGCGTCTCCCTCCTGCCAGGTGAGCAGGGGCCGGACCAGGCCAAGCGAACTGGGCGCCCGTGGCTCATAGCCGCCGATGTACCTGCCCACCTTGTAGCGGAACACGAAGCGTTTCAGATCCGTGGCCGACCATCCGCTCGCGTACATGCCACCGACCAGTGCGCCCATGCTCGCGCCCACCACCATGTCCGGGACCACGCCCAGCGAATCGAGGTGCTGCAGCACGCCGACATGCGCGATGCCCTTGGAACCTCCGCCGGACAGCACGAGGACGACGGGACCGGCGGGACAGGTTGGGGACTGGGCGCGTAATGGGCTACTGAGCAAGCTGCACACTACGCTCGCGGCGAGCAGTGTGGTCGGGAGGGCTCGCAGCAACGAGGGACGGGCGCGCAGCATGGGGCGGGCGTGGCGAGGGGGAGCAGCGGTTGGCGCGGTATCCGTCGTCGTGTTGGCGCTGTTTTCTGGAGTTCCTGCATGATACGTGAGTGGTCGTGTTGCGCGTGATGTGCGGGGCTCCGACTTTCGCTGCGTTTTCAGTAAGGTGACTGGCCGGGGAATGGAGTGCTCGCTGCCCATCAGGCATCAGACCGCGATGTCAACGTCGGGACTACGGTGGTTTGGAAACCCAGCAGCTGGGTTTAGTGTACATGAATCAATGCCGACTGTCTGCATTCCGATGGCGCGGATGTCATCGCGGCGGTTCGGTTGGTGGAAGCCAATGTGCCGCTGCTCACGAGAGCGTGGAGGACGTCCCATGGCTGACCGGGCACTGACTGACGCCGAGATTCTTCGGCAAATTCCGCCGGCGCGCGCCCGGGAGCAGGCGGCGCGCAAACGGGGGCATCGCGCCCGCAGCGTGCGCTTTGATCGCGCGCACGCCCGCGTCGTGGTTGAACTGTCGAGTGGCGTGCTGTTCGCATTTCCGGTGCGCGCGATTCCGGCCTTGCGCCGCGCCACGCCCGCCGATCTCGCCAGGGCCACAGTAGCCGCGTCGGGGAGCGCGCTCCGCTGGGAGGCGCTTGACTTCGATCTGAGTGTGGCGGGGCTAATCTTGTCTGCCGTCGACCCCGCCGAACGGGTGCGGCATCTCGCGACGCTGGCGGGGCGTGCGACGTCCGACGCGAAGGCGGCGGCCGCGCGCGTGAATGGCGCGAAAGGCGGACGGCCACGGAAGGTTGCGGGGAGTACGCCGAAGACGGGTCGGCGCAAAAGCGGGGTCCGTGCTGCTGAAACTTGAGCTTTCGGCCGGGCGTCACGAGGCCTTCGTGTAGTGCCGCTACGGTGCCGACCGGCTGCCTGCGAAGTCCTTATTCGCCAGCAAACGCGGCGGGGGCCAGTCTGTCACCCATAGCGAGCGTACAGGACCAGCACGACCGCAGCAGCGACCGCCGATCTGACCATGATGGCCACGATCGTGCGTTCGCCAATTGGTCGTTTTAAACCGTCGGCCAAGCCCCGCCGGAACGCATTCAGCTGGTTTCGCATTTTTCCGCCTCTCAGGTGTGTGGTCGCGCGCGTCGCCCGGGCAGGCGCTCTACCGACATCGCGCCCAAGCCCGTCATAGAATTGAATATCAGCAGGCCGCCGGATTTGATCAAACTGCGGCCCTGACAGCGGCGAGCGGAAGGCAGCGGGGAAAAGTAAACTGACACACATTCGCCCCACGTCACTCCCCGTTCACGACATGACGACTGGTCAACCAGCCGCGCGCAGGCAAACCTGATCGGTGTCCACGTTGACCGAGTCCCTTACCCACCGTGATCATGCGCCCATCCCTGCTCTCGCTCGTTGCGCTTCCGTTCGCCACCCTGTTTAGCGGCTGCCGGCCGGCGGCCTCCGCTCCAACCGGCACCGTACCCGTCGAGGCACCCAACACGCCGTTCGGCCTGCAACTGAGTCGTGCGCGCACCACCGCCCGCATTCCCGCCGTGGCGGGGGCACGGGTGACGCTGGAGGGAACGCCCGAGACGCACGCGTTCGGTGTGCGACGCATGAACGCGAACGACACCGTCACCAACGAGGATCACTTCCATCTCGGGTCGAACAGCAAGGCGATCACCGCCACCCTGCTCGGCGCGCTCGTGGAGGACGGAGTGCTCACCTGGGACCGGACGATCGGTGCGAGCTTCCCGGAGCTCGCCGCCAGCATGCCGGCGGCGTGGCGATCGGTGACGCTCCGTCAGCTGCTCACGCACCGCGCGGGCGTGGGCGAGTTTACGTCACCGGCCGAAATTCTGGGCATGCCGCAAGACGCGCGGCGCGGCACGCCCACCGAACAGCGACAGGCGTTTTCCGCGTGGGTGCTGCAGCGACCGCCCGCCGGCCGCGCGGGTGAGTTCGTGTACTCCAACGGCGGCTACGGCATTGCGGTGGCCATCGCCGAACGCGCCACCGGCCGATCGTGGGAACGTCTGCTTCAGGAGCGTCTCTTTGGCCCGCTAGGTATTCCCGCGCGCGCCGTGCGAGTCGGGTGGCCGGCCCTCGCCGGTTCGGCGCCGTGGGGACACGTGGCCAACGGACAGGCGTGGCAGCCGCACGACCCCACCGATGACCGCATCATCGCCATACCGGCGGCCCTGGCCCCGGCCGGTGACCTCTCGATGACCATGTCCGCCTACGCGCGCTTCCTTCACATGCATGTGCGTGGACTCGCCGGTCGCGATGATGTGCTGCGCGCCACTACCATCCGCGCATTGCATGAGCCGGATGGTGACTACGCCTTCGGGTGGGGCGTGCAGCGTGATGGCGCCGGCACCATGCATTTTCATGAGGGTAGTGCCGGCACTTTTCACGTGGTGACGCTGCTCAACCCGCAACGTGGCATTGCCGTGGCCACGGTCACCAACGCTGGTGGCGAGCGTGCGGCTGATGCCATTCGCGATGCTGCGAGTGCGGCGCTGCGTCCCTGACCTCTACGAAATTGCACGCCATGCTGCGCCATTGATGCCACGCAACATTCCTGCGGAATCCCACGCACTCGCTCCCGCGCTCACCCACGAACATGGGCGCTGATCACGCTCTTTCACTTTGGCATCGTGGCGCCGGCGATGATTTCGCTGCGCCACGAGTTGGGCGGGGCGGCGCTCGGGCAGTTCATCGTGTCGCGCAGCATCGGTATGGTGTCGTTCGTGACGGGCGCGTGGTTGCTGGTGCATCTACTCGATCGCACGCATCAACTGCGACGAGTAGCCGTGCGCGTGGCGGCGCGGGTGGCGACGGTGAATGGCGTCGCCGCCGCAGTCTTGGCGGTATCCCTGCCACTGCTCACGCTGGCTGAGCGAGCACTCTGGTGGACCGTCAACCGCTCCCGCGACGACGTCACTGGTCAGTTTGAAGCGAATGTGATCGTGTTCACACTGCATGCACTCGTGTACTGGGCTTGGCGGCGGCGCATCATTGCCCAGCAGGCCATTGC
>JBBRFQ010000157.1:0-8331 GCA_038224035.1 Gemmatimonadales bacterium | reverse complement strand
CCCGCCGCGCTTCACACATCACATCGCTGCACATGTCGCAAGTTGTGTGGACAAAGGGTCTTGACAAGCGTCGTACCTTGGAATCCTGACAGAGTTTTCTTCGCTGCGACCGTCGCATGTTTTCTGCCCGCGGCGTATATTCTTGTCCACTGCATTTAGCCCACCTTTGGTCGTTGCAACGCCGCCCGTTGCCGCGCGCCAACCGTGTCCCTCTTGCGCCACGATTGCCCCGATGGAGCTACCCCGCATGCCGTTTGAGTTGGAGGAGAGCGCCTCGCAGAACGCCCGGATGAAGGTGGTCGGCGTCGGCGGAGGTGGTGGGAATGCAGTCAATCGCATGATCGAGGAGCATCTGGAGGGCGTCGAGTTCATTTCCGTGAACACCGACGCACAGGCGCTGATGCACTCCAAGGCCGACGTCAAGATTCAAATCGGCAAGAAGCTCACGCGCGGACTTGGTGCCGGCGCGCGGCCGGACATCGGCCGACAGGCCATGGAAGAGAGCAAGGACGAGCTTGCTCGCGTGGTGCAGAACACCGACCTCGTGTTCATCACCTGCGGCATGGGCGGCGGCACCGGCACTGGTGCGGCGCCGGTCATCAGTCAGCTCGCGCGAGATGCGGGTGCGCTCACTGTCGGCATCGTCACGCGCCCGTTCCTCTTCGAAGGCCGCAAGCGGATGCGGCAGGCCGAAGAAGGCATCGCGGAGATGCGCAAGCACGTCGATACGATGATCGTGGTGCCCAACGAGCGGCTGCTCGCGGTGGTGGGCAAGGGTATTCCGTTCCACGAGGCGCTCAAGAAGGCCGACGAAGTGTTGTTGCACGCGACGCAGGGCATCTCGGTGCTGATCAGCGATACCGGACTCGTCAACGTCGACTTTGCCGACATGCGCACCGTCATGCAGAACGGCGGCTCGGCGCTCATGGGTACAGGTGTCGGTCGCGGCGAGATGCGCGCCACCGAAGCCGCGCAGCAGGCCATCGCGTCTCCGCTGCTGGACAACGTGTCCATTGCGGGTGCGACGGGCGTGCTCGTCAACATCACGGGTGGTGAGGACCTCACCCTCGGCGAAGTGCACCAGATCAACGAGATTGTGCAGGACGCCGTGGGCGACGACGCCGAGTTCATCTTCGGGGCTGTTCACGAGCCGGCGATGCACGGCGAAATTCGCGTGACGGTCATCGCGACTGGCTTCGATCGGTTGCTGCAGGGTGGCTTTGGCAACGGTGCGCTGGGCAGCGGGTTTGGAGCGCACGCCGCCTCGCACACCCCCGCGACGCGCCATCCGGCCGTTTTGCCGTTCCCTGCGCAGCGTGACCGGACCGCCGCTGTGAGACCTCCGGCGGTTCCCACGCGTCAGGTCCGTGAGGCCGCGCCACCCGCGGCTCGTCCCATCCGCCCTAACGTTCCGCCGCCGGCGAGCGTAGAGTTGGACGATATGGAAATCCCGACGTTCATTCGGAGACAGATGGATTGAGACAGGCGCTCACGAAGGCACTGGTGGTCGGGGGGCTCGTTGTCCTCGGCGCCGGTGCACTGGCGATCGGGCGCCCAGTCCCGCAGCGTGCCGCCGGCGATGTGTTTGTCGCCCCGGAACCTGCGGCGCCGGTGATCTCGGAACGCACCGACACGATCCACAGCGGCGAGCCGCTGCTCGCAGTCTTGCAGCGGTCAGGACTCGGCCTCGATGAGGCTAACCGAGCAATTGCTGGTCTCTCGCTCATCGACGATCGACGTGTGCGTGCCGGTATCGAAGTAGTGGCGCAGGTACATCCGGATTCCGGTGTGCAGCGCGTCACCTTTCAGATGGCCGTCGATCGTGTCGTGCGACTCGTTCGCACTGGCGAAGGATGGAAAGAAACAGAAGAACGCCTGCCCTGGACGACGGATACCGTCGCGGTGGCGGGCGTCATCAATTCCACGCTCACCGGCGCCATTGTGAGCGCGGCCGTTGAGTTCCCCGAAAAAGCGCGGGCCGAACTCGCCTATGGCATCGCCGATGTGCTCGAGTACCGCGTCGATCTCAGCCGCGATCTGCGGGTCGGTGATTCCATCACGGTGCTCGTCGAGCGCGAAACGGCCCCGAATGGACTACAGCGTCCCGGCCGCATTCTCGCCACGCGCGCCAACATCGCCGGTCGTGCGATCGATGCCGTGCGTTTCGACGACGCCGATGGCCGCGCGCAGTTCTACGATGCCGACGGCAAGAGTCTCCGGGCCGCCTTCCTGCAGGCACCGCTGGATTTCCGTCGTATCTCCAGTGTCTTCGGATCGCGTAAGCATCCCGTGCTGAAAACGTGGCGCCAGCACAATGGTGTGGACTACGCGGCATCCAGAGGAACGCCGGTACGCGCGATCGGTAACGGCAAGGTGATCTTCGCCGGATGGAAGGGCGGTTACGGTCGCACCATTGAAATTCGCCACAGCAACGGCATGGTGACGCGGTACGGGCATCTCAACTCGATCGCGCGTGGCGTTCGCAGTGGCGCCTCAGTGAACATCTCGAGCACCATCGGCACCGTTGGGATGACGGGACTGGCCACCGGCCCGCATCTGCACTTCGAAACTCTCGTGAAAGGGGTGCACAAGGATCCGCGCACCACGTTGCGAAACGTCGGGGGGGAACCCTTGCCATCGTCGCAAAAGGCCGCGTTCGCGCTGCGACGCAATGCTCTGTTTGCCGATCTCACCACGCGCGTTTTTGCCATGCAGGATCAGCAGCTTCGCCGGCAGACGCCTGGAGCGAACGGTGTGCGTCGCGCCGAAACACGCGCGGCTGGCGCAGGCAACTGACGTCCCGCTGTACGCTCGTTGGCGTTGCTCTGTGGCACCTGCGCCATCGGGTAGAGGCGACGCCCCCATCCTCGTGATTGCTTCCGCTTTATCGCGAGGAACGGCCGCGTGATGCCGTGGTCCCTCGCCGCACTGCTCGCGCTGCTCGGCGCGTGGATCGCGTACGGACCGCTCTGGCGCGCCGGTTCCGCCGAGCGAGGCTCGCTCGCCGCCGATCTTTCAAGACCCGCGGCCACGAAAGCCGGTCCCTCGCTCTTGCTCGGAGCGCTCCGCTTTGGTGCCTACTTCGCGTTGCTGGCCATGTTGTTCGGCGCCTCCGCGGGACGGCCAACGCCACTCCCGCCGCTCACCGTGCTCGATGTGTCGCAGAGCTTCACGCGCGCGAACGACGGCTCGCTCTGGCGCCTCGCGCTCGACTCGCTCGCCGCGAGTCCGGGCGATAGCGTGCTGCTCGCGGGTGATTCAGTTCGGCTCGTGTCACGCGGTCAGGCGTCCGCGACTCCACCGGCGGATCTTGCCAGCCGACTGCAATCCGCGCTCGACGAGGCAACAGCGCTCGGTCGCGCCGTCACGGTCATCACCGACGGCGAACTCGACGACCCGGGATCACTGCTGCAACTACCGGTGGGTTCGCGCGTCGTGAGGCTGGATCGCGCGCGACACACCGATCTCGCACTGGCGAATCTTGAGGCGCCGACGTTTGCAACCGGTGGCGATACGATCGAAGTGCATGCCACGATCACGGCCGGTAACGATACCGTACGCAGCGCCTCGCTGGCCGTGCGGATTGCCGATGCGGAACTCACGCGCGTTGCCGTGCAGTCGCTCGATCCATTCGCCTCGCGGCGTATCACGTTGCGCGTCCTGCTTCCGCGCGGCGCCGGGGACCGTGGCTTGATCGTCGCGCTCAACGCCGCTTCGGATATCGAACCGCGCAACGACACGCTCGTTGCCTCCATCAACATCAGCGATCGACCACGGGTGGTGTTTGTGACCACTGCGCCTGATCTGGATGTGCGAGAAGTGCTGCGCGTGATGCGTGGCAGCGTGATGCTCCCGACACGGGCGTATCTGCGGGTGGCACCGGGCGTCTGGCGCGAAGAAGGCACGTTGGCGCCCATCAGCGAAGCCGACGTACAGAACCGCGCCCGTGAGGCGGGACTGCTTGTGCTGCACGGAGACACCACGTGGAGCGGCATCGCGGCGCAGCGCCGTGGCGCGATGATTACGTGGAAGTCGGCGCCACCGCCGGCCGCGCCGCGTGCAGGTGAAATCGCGCGCCCCACAGAATGGTTTGTCTTTCGTGCTCCCACGTCGCCGCTGTCGGCGATGTTATCCGGCCTGCCATTCGATTCCTTGCCGCCGCTCGATGTCGGCGGTGCCGTGCTTGGGGGCGTGCCGCTGCTCGAAGCGCGTGTCGGTCGAAGTGGTGAGGCCCGTGCCATCGCCGCCGTATCCACGGCGTCCGGCCCCCGACGTCTCCGTGTCTCCGGTTCCGGCTTCGCGTCGTGGGCGCTGCGTGAGGGGCGCGCCTCCGATGCGTTCACCGCGCTCTGGGGCGCTATATTCGATTGGATGGCCGCGTCGGAAGGTGATGCGAACGCCGCCTCACTCAGTGGCAACGTGCTCCGCGCCGGTGAGCCGCTGCGATGGCGACGGGGCGGGGCCGACAGCGTGGCGGTTGTGGTGATCACCGCGACCGGCGGTTCGTCTGATACCGTGCGGTTGCAGTTCGCCGAAGTCGCCGATGTCGTCAGCACGAACGCATTGGCGGCCGGCGTGTACACGTTGCGGTCGGGCGATGTGTCCAGGCAGTTACTCGTGAACCCATCGCGTGAGCTGGTGCCCCGTGCGCCGGCCGCAGTGCCGCCAGCGCCCGCAGCCGACGTCGCCACGCTCGCGGCACGCCCGTTGCTCGAGCGTACGTGGCCCATCGTGCTGGCGCTCGTGCTGCTCAGTGTTGAATGGCTGCTGCGGCGGCGTGTTGGTTTACGCTAAGCGTCGATTCTCTTTGATCTCGGATTGTCATGGCTCGTTTGTTCAAGCGCGACGGGGACACCCCCAAACGCTCACTCTGGGAGAAGGTCAAGGATCTCGCGCGCACCGACTTTGGTGTGCTGCTTCGCGGCGGCGTCGATCCGGGATCACTGGAAGCGCTCGAGACCATGCTGCTCGAAGCCGACTTCGGTGTGCCCACCACGCTCAAGCTCGTTGAGGAAGTTGAGCGACTCGCCAAACGTGGTGAGATCAAAACCGAAGACGAGTTTCGCGAGGCGCTGCGCGTGGGTATTCGCGAGGCGCTCAGCGCGGGGCACAGCGATCCGGCGCTGCACGTGTCGCCGACCGCGCCCACGGTGCTCCTCGTGATCGGCGTGAACGGTGCCGGCAAGACAACGTTTATCGGTAAGCTGGCGACTCGTTTGCGCGGCGAAGGCCGCCGAGTGCTCGTGGGTGCGGCCGATACGTTTCGCGCCGGCGCGATTGATCAGTTGCGTGTGTGGGCGGAACGCGCCGGCGCCGATTTTGTCGGTGCGAAAGCCGGTGCCGATCCCGCCGCCGTGGCATTTGATGCCATCGACGCGGCCGCCACGCGTGGTTGTGACGTGGTCATCATTGATACTGCCGGACGCTTGCACACCAGCAGCGATCTCATGACCGAGCTCAAAAAAATCCACCGCGTCCTCGGCAAGCGACTCGCCGATGCGCCGCACGAAGTGCTGCTCGTGCTCGATGGCACGATCGGACAGAATGCGATCGCGCAGGCACGCACGTTCAGCGCGGCGGTGCCAGTGACCGGACTCGTGGTGACCAAACTCGACGGCACCGCCAAGGGTGGTGTTGTGGTGGCCGTGCACGAAGCGTTGAACGTGCCGGTCAAGTTCGTGGGCATGGGCGAGAAGGCGACTGATCTTGAGCTGTTCGACGCCGATCGTTTTGCCACGGAGCTCGTCTCGTCGTGACCAACGCGGAGGACGCGGCACGTCGGCGACGCCGAACCGGGCCGCCTCCGCGACTTACGCTCGACACGCCGGTCACCTACCTCAAGGGCGTAGGGCCCGCGCGCGCCGATGCCCTGCAGCGACTCGGCATCAAAGTCGCCGGCGATTTGCTGCGTCACGTGCCGCATCGCTACGAAGACGCGAGCACGGTGACGCCAATCGCGCGCGCTGCGGTTGGCGCCGATGTCACGGTGCTCGGGCAGGTGGTGGCCACCGGCATTCTGCCAACACGCAAGGGACTGCGCGTTTTTCAGGCGGTCATCAAAGACGCGTCAGGGCTGCTTGAACTCGCGTGGCCCGGGCAGCCGTTTCTTGAGCGCACGATCACCAAAGGTGACTGGCTGTTGTGCACCGGTGAGGTGCGCTTTCATCATGGCCGCCGGTTGCAGCCGCGCGAGTTTGTGAATCTCGGCGCGGGCGACGAAAGCTCGCTCGAAGGGCGCGTGCTCGCGGTGTATCCGGCCACCGAGGGACTGAGTGTGCGGTGGCTGCGCACGCTCGTGGACGCCCATCTCGATGCGCTGCTACCGCTGGTCAAAGAGCCGCTGCCGGCAGCGCTGCTCGAGGAAGCGGGCGTGCTGCCGCTTCCTGAGGCGCTGCGTCGTGTACATCGCCCCGCATCCGTCGCGGACGCACGACTTGGTCGCGCACGACTTGCGTGGGAAGAGCTCTTGTGCGTGCACCTCTTGCACCGGCGTGCGAACACCATCGCGCGTGAAGCACGCACCGGCACGCAGTTCGAGAATCGCAAGCTGCTCACGCGGCAGCTGCGGGAGGAGTTGCCGTTTGCGCTCACCTCGGCACAGATGCGTGCCGTGCGCGAGATCGTCGCCGATTTGTGCAGCCCCACGCGCATGCACCGGTTGCTGCAGGGCGATGTGGGCAGCGGGAAAACCGTGGTCGCGCTCTTCGCCGCCATGCTTGTAATGGAAAACAGTGCGCAGGTGGCGCTCATGGCGCCCACCGAACTGCTCGCTGAACAACACGCCCGCACTGCCGACACACTGCTCGCGCCACTCGGGATCGCTTCCGTGTTGCTGACCGGTCGCCTTGGCGCGAAAGATCGGCGCGCCGCGCTTTCGCGACTGCAGTCTGTGGAGCCGGTGCTCGCGATCGGGACACACGCGCTGTTCCAGAACGATGTCGCGTTCGCAAAGCTCGGGCTGGTGATCATCGATGAACAGCATCGCTTTGGCGTGGAGCAGCGCGCCGCGCTTGGCGCAAAAGGAGCGGACCGCACGCCACCCGATGTGTTGCTGATGACGGCCACGCCGATTCCTCGCTCGCTCGCACTCACGCTGTACGGCGATCTCGACGTCTCCACGCTCGACGAACGGCCGCCGGGTCGGCAGCCCGTGACTACCGCGCACCGCCGCGAATCGGCGCGCGCACGCGTGTTCACCTTCGTGGAAACGGAGTTGCAGGCTGGCCGACAGGCCTACGTGGTGTATCCGGTGATCGAAGCCTCCGAGAAGACTGACCTGCGCGATGCGACCAGCATGTACGACGCCTTGGTCTCTGGTCCGTTCGCGTCGCGGCGCGTGGCGCTCTTGCATGGACGCCTGCCCGTGGACGAGCGTGATGTCATCATGCGCGCGTTTCGCGATGGGGCGATCGATGTGCTCGTCGCCACCACCGTGATTGAGGTTGGCATCGATGTGCCAAACGCGACCGTGATGGTGATCGAACACCCCGAGCGATTCGGTTTATCTCAGCTGCATCAGCTGCGCGGACGGGTCGGGCGGGGCGCCGAGCAGTCGTATTGCATTCTGCTCGGCGACGTCGGGTCGGATGCAGCGGAGCGACTCAAGGTGGTGGTGGATACAGAAGACGGCTTCGAGATCTCCCGCGCCGACTTGCGCATGCGCGGCATGGGCGATCTGTTCGGTGCGCGTCAGTCCGGGTTGCCGATGTTTCGCATCGCCGATCCGATCGCGGACGAAGCACTCAATGTGTCCGCGCGTGTTATGGGCGAGCGCATGCTTGAATCCGATCCCAACCTGACGCGACAGGAGAACGCTGGCGTGCGGCAACTGCTCACGGTGTCGTACGCCCGTGCGCTGGAGCTGTTCAGAGTAGGGTAGGGGCGCGCATCCTGATCTGTCTTCATGGCCGATTGCCGTGATCGTTTCAGGCACTGTCAAGTGAGTGCCATGTTCACGCCCGCGGCTGTGGCACCCCGCAGCCCGGAAACCCCACCCGCGCCAGAATCTTCTCCAGCGGACAGAAGTTGGTGTAGCTGGATTGCAGCAGGTTGAAGCCCACAAACGCCGTGAACGCCAAAAACCACGGGTTCACCCACACGCCCAGCGCCACGCTCACCAGCACGAAGACGCCGGCAAAACGGCGAATGATATTGTCGGCACACATGTTGTTGAGTCCGTGAAAAAGGAGACAGATCATCTGAATGATTCGACAGGCAGTACGGCAACGTGCAGCGATTCGCCCGCCGGAAGCTCGGCACCGGCAATACGCAGGGCCGCTTGGAGCACCTCGACCTGATCCTGCGGGACCACCGTGACCAGCATCGTCCCCG
>JBBRFQ010000156.1:0-8347 GCA_038224035.1 Gemmatimonadales bacterium | reverse complement strand
GGTGGCCACCTCTCCGCAGGTGCGCGAGTTCCGGCTGGCCACTGCACGCCTGCAGCGCGTCGTGCAGGGGACGGTGTCGTTACTCGGCGAAACCACCACGCGTGTGGGTGCATTGCAATCCGCACTGCAGCAGACGCTCGTTTCGTCCGATTCGCTGCAGCGCGAGGCGAAGGCCATCGAGCGTCGTCTCGACTCACTGCGCGTCGCGTTGAGCGGCGACAATGTGCCGTCTCGCCTGAACGAGCCCGTCGCACCGGGACTGGTGGACCGTTTGAGTGATGTAGTCAGCGGTCACTGGGGCACACAGAGTGCGCCCACGGGTACGCACCGTCAGCAGTATGACATCGTCGCGCGTGATTTCCCGCCGCTACTCGCGAGGTTGCGCACCATCATCGAAGTGGATCTGAGGTTGCTGGAGGAGCGCGCAGAACGTGCCGGCGCACCGTGGACTCCCGGCCGGATTCCCGCATGGCCATGATCCTTGATCGCCGCACGCACGCGTTTTCGAATCGCACGAGGGCACCACATGCGTGAATATCGCTTTCAGGCCGACAGCGACAGCATCGAAGTATTCCGTCGCTTGCGTGGTGCATGGCGCGATGTGCAAGCGTCCGAACGCAGTGTCACGGTCCGCCTCACCGACGGTACTGCCGTACGGTTTACTGTGGAGCTACACGACATTGAACCCGGATTCGCCGCGACCTGTCTGGTGGCTGACGCCATCACGGACGACAACGCGCACGACGACATCGCCGACGCCGTGCTCTTCGAGACGTCAGACCTCGGACTCGGCGGCAACGACGTCGTGTTGTTCACCGGCGCCGCGTGGCTTTCGACCACGGCCGTCGAGAGCACGGACGACCGGATTGATGCGTCGCGCATTGAAGCCGTGGTGCAACAGATTGGAATGCCGGCCGATGTGCCCGAAGACGCTGAGGCCGTGTGCATCACGCACGACGCGATCGTCATCGCCTCACCGGTCGGCACGGGCTGTCTCATTCGTATCGCGTCCATGGCCGGTCGACTGGAGCTGTTCACTGACAAAGCCGTGATCGCGGCCTTTCTGGTCTCGAGATCCTATGCGAGCCATGAGCATGAGTAAAACGTTCTGCATCCACTTTCTCGGCGGTCGGCATCGCGCCGACTCGCTTCGCTCACACGGTCTCATCATGCGTAAAATTTCCCGTCACGCGCTGCTGCTGTTCGCGGCTCCGCTCACCGCTCTCGGCGCACAACCCTCCACCGGTCCGGTCATCAAGTCCGGCGGCGCCGTGTTCGACGTGCCCAATCCAAGCTTTCAGGCGCCGGCAGATCACGAGTACAAGGTGGTCTTCGAAATCGCACGCGGCGTGGAGATCCCGGCGGCGGGCTCGGCCGCACCGAATGTTCAACTGGCCCCGAACGAGCAGCTGAACTCGATGGCGCGATTTCTCAACATGCACGCCCGGGCCGGCGTGCCGCGTGAGCGCGTGCAGCTCGCCGCCGTCGTGCATGGCACCGCCGGCAAAGACCTGCTCGACGACGCCACGTTTCGCGCCCGCTACGGAACCGACAACCCCAGCGGACCGCTGATCCGGGAGTTGCTCGATGCGGGCGTGCGTATTGTGCTCTGCGGGCAAACCTCCATGGGACGTGACGTCCCGTACGACAAAGTCATTCCCGGCGTGCAACTTGCTCTCTCGGCCATGACCGCGATGTCGGTGCTGCAGGCTGAGGGGTACCGACTCAACCCGTGGTGACCACTTGCCCGTGACGCTTCACACGCAGTTGTTCCGACGCGCCACCGTTCACAGCGCCCTGCTGCTGTGCGCCACCGGTTGCGCGGCGATCGCTCGTCCGCCGGGGGATATGGCCTCGCTACGGGCCGATGCCGCTCGCGCGCGCGCGGAACAGCACGTGGTCCGCGATTCCGTGCTCACGCGTCTCGTGCGGCGCGCTCAGACACGCACCGATCGCACGCTCGACATACTCCTGCTGTCGGGGGGCGGTCAGCACGGTGCGTTCGGCGTGGGCTACATGCGCGGCTGGGCCTCACGCACCGATGCCCCGATGCCCCGATTCGATCTCGTCAGCGGTATCAGCACGGGAGCGCTGCAGTCGCCGTTCGCACTGCTCGGCACGCCCGATGCGATCGACACCATTACCGCGCTCTATCGCTCGGCGGCCGATCGCATTGCCCCGAGTTTCGATTGGTGGTTCCTGTTTCGTCGCACCGGCGGTCTCGTGAATACCAACCGGTACGAGCGATCCATCGCGACGGTGATGAATCAGACGATGCGCGCGCAGCTGGAGAGTGAGTTCAAACAGGACCGGCAGCTCTTGTTGGCCACCACCGATATGGATCTTGGCATCGGTCGGGTGTGGGACATGCGAGCCGCCATCCACGCGGACACGGCGACGTTGGAGCGGGCGCGCCTGCTCCTGTACACAGCCACGGCGATCCCCGGCATCTTTCCACCGCGCATCGTCGATGGGCATGTGCACAGCGATGGCGGCATCATATCGAATGTGTTGCCGCTCTTGTCGCTCGACGATTATCGCGAACTTGCGACGCGACTCCGCGCGGCCGGCTTGCAGGGCAACGTCACGGTGCGTGTGTGGGTGCTGATGAACATCTTTACACACGCACCCCTCAAGCTCAACAAGCCGTCGAGCCGCGGCAACATGAGCTCGCGCAGTACGGAACTGCTATTCTGGGCCGCTCAACCAGCCGCGCTGATCCGTCTGCAAGAGCTCGCACGCGCGGTGTCCGTCGACGTGTCAGGTCTCACCATGGAGGTGCGTATCGCGCAGCCGCATGCCTCGCTCGCCATGGAGCCCGGTGCGCAGAAGTTGTTCGACAAAGCGTGGATGCTGCGACTCGAGCAGATTGGATACAACCAGGCCCGTAGCGAGGCACCATGGGACTCCATCATCTCGTCGTACGAGCGACCGCCACCGCGCTGACCTGCGCTGCGCTGATCACTGGCGCAATGTTGCACTTTCGGCTGTCGCGGTTATGTGCGCGGGTGAACGCAAGTGGTAGGCCGGTGTACCACAGGAGATGTTATTAAATACAACGCTCGTCGGTAATACCTTCGCCGCGTGGGGTACTGCCCTCAGCATTGCCGCGCTCGCCGTGCTGGTTCTGTTACTCGTGCGCCGAGTGGCCGTCTCTCGGGTCAGGGCATTTTCTTCGCTCACCAAAACGCGCGCCGACGACCTGATCGCCGAGATTCTTGCGGCCACGCGCGTCTTCTTCATTGTCGCCGTTTCGGTTGGTTTCGCCAGTTCGTGGCTCACGATCAATGCCGCTTGGAGCGGTCGCCTTCGGATCGCGATCGTTCTCTGTGTGTTTGCGCAGATCGGACTGTGGGCAACGGCGGCGGCCCGGTTCCTTCTTGAGCAGTACAAAGAGGAAAAGCTGGAAAGCGATCGTGGCGCCGCGACGATGGTCGGCGCACTGCAGTTTGTTGTTGTGTTCGTCTTATGGTCGGTGATCTCGCTGCTGGCGCTCGACAACCTTGGTGTCGATGTGACGGCGCTCGTGGCCGGGCTTGGCGTCGGCGGCATCGCGATTGCGCTCGCCGTGCAGAACATCCTTGGAGATCTCTTCGCGTCACTGGCGATCATCATGGATCGACCGTTTGTCGTGGGCGACTTTATCAACGTCGACGACAAAGTCGGCACCGTCGAGCACATTGGGCTCAAGACAACGCGCGTCCGCAGCATCACCGGCGAGCAGATCGTTTTCGCCAACGCCGAGATGCTCAGTACTCAGGTCCGCAACTACGGCCGCATGCAGGAGCGACGGATTCTCTTCACGCTGGGCGTCACGTACGAGACGCCACGCTCGTCCCTCGAACGGATCCCCGAGCTCATTGAGAGTGCGATTGAAGCCGACCCGACCGTACGCTTTGACCGGAGTCACTTCAGCAGCTACGGCGATTTCTCGATCGACTTCGAGACGGTGTTCTTCGTGAAAACCCCGGACTACGTGGACTACATGAATGCGCAGCAGGGTATTTATCTGCGCATCCACGAAGCCTTTGAGTCGGAAGAAATTCAGTTCGCGTATCCAACCCAGACGCTTGTCCTGACCCGTCCGTAAGGCGCTGCTCAGCCGATGGTTGCTGAGGCGTGCTGCGCCATCGCGTCGAGAAACTCGCGGCTCCAGGTGTCGACGTCGGACTGCTGCACGATCAACGCAAGACGCCGAATGTGCAACCGGCGCGCCTCCTCGGGCATGATGAGCGCCTCGTGCAGATCACGAGCCATTCCGTCAACATCGTATGGGTTGGTGAGCATGGCGCCGTGCAGCTCTACGGCCGCGCCCGCGAACTCCGACAGGACGAGCACGCCGCGTCCCTCGGTCTCGTGTTGCGCGATCACAAACTCCTTCGCAACCAGATTGAGCCCGTCCCGCAATGGCGTGATCCACGCGACATCCGCGGCGGCGCTGTAAGCGACCACATCTTCAAACGGCAGGGCGCGAAAGAGATAGTGTACCGGCGTCCATTCGAGCGTCCCGAATCGCCCGTTGATTCGGCCCACGACCTGATCCACAGCTTCGCGCACCTCCTCGTACACCTCCATGCCCGGCGCCGGCGGCGTTGTCACCATGAGCAGCGTGACCGAGCGTCGCAGCTCAGGGTGTGCATCGAGCATCTGCTCGAACGCCTCCAGTTTCTGCAGCGGTCCCTTCACATAGTCGAGTCGCTCCACCGAGACTACCAGCCGAGTGCTGGCAAAGCGTTCTTTGATGCGCTGTACCTGCTCCCGGCGTTCGGGCTGCGCCAGAATGTTCTGGATCGCCCTCACGTTCACGCCAACCGGGTGTGCTCCAAGACGAATCGTGCGATCGCCGGTTCGTACCACCGACGGCATGCGCGGGATCGCCAGGGCGCCACCGTGGACACGGAAACGAGGCGCGCAATGCATCGTCTCAACCACTTCGGTGGGTGCGTGCGAGCGCAGCACATCGAGAAAGTTTGCCGCGTAGCGCGGGATGTGAAAACCGATGTAGTCACACTGCGCGAGCGAGCCCACGATCTGACCAGCCCACGGAATCACGTTGAACACATCGGCCGGCGGAAACGACGTGTGATGGAAGAACCCGATGGTGACATCCGGCCGCAGTTGCCGCAGGAATCCCGGCACCATCCACAGATTGTAGTCGTGAATCCAGACGAGCGCGCCGTGATCCGCCTCGGACGCGGCCGTCTCGGCGAAGCGGCGGTTGATCTCCACGAAGTGCTCCCAATCCGCCGCCACAAAACGCGCCCGATCGACGAACGAAAAAATTACCGGCCAGAACGCTTCCTTGGAAAACTTCTTGTAGAAGCGCTGTACATCAGCGTCGAGCAACGGCACCTTCGCGGCGACGAGATTCGGGAATCGTGCGTCATCGACGACATCGTGCTGCACAGCCCCTGAGCCATCATGATGCGTCGTCCACGCCACCCACGACCCATGCCGTCCCGACTCAAAGCTGCCGAGCAACGTGGGGACGATGCCATTCGGGCTGGTATGTCGCTGACGCACCACCGCGCCCAGCTCGACCTTCTCCTCGTACGGGAGTCGATGATACACGACCACCAACTGGGCGTCTCCCGATGGACGTTCGTCGCGAGCGGCCAACGGTACGCCTCGCTTCACGAGCAGCTCGAGAATGCCGCCGGCACCCGCTGCCTCGGCCACATGTACCAGATCGTGCGGCGCCACGGCACGTATCAGCGCCGGTTCCGCCTGTCCCACCACGACCCCTCGATATCCGGTCTCGTAAAGCGATAAGTCGTTCAGGGTGTCGCCGGCCACGATCACGTCATCGGCCGACACTCCGAGATGCTCAACCAGCCGGCGCAGCGAATTGCCTTTGGATACGCCCCGCGGCAATACATCCAGGTAGCGATCCGCACTCAGCAACACGTCGACATCGAACTCTTCAAGCCGAGCGCGCACTTCGTCAAGCTGGGCGACATCATCGAGGAAAAAGGAGCAGCGCCGCTCTTGTGGTACCAGCTGGCGTTCAAGGCCCTGCACATCGCGCAGCGCATGCAGAATGGGTTCGGTGCCGATCCACCGGGCACTCAGTTCCCATTGCAGCGGCGTCACCGGACGCCGTCCATCGCCGTGCAAGACGGTGGCCCCCACGTCGGCGATGATGTATTCGGGATCCGGTACCAGCGGATCGGAGAGCAGCGGCAGCACACTCTCGGCGCCTCGCCCGGTCACGAACACCAGGCGGATGTCACGGTTTGCACGAATCGTGCGGTACAACATCAACCGATCGGCTTGTCGCCCACCGAGAAAAGTTCCGTCGAGGTCAGATGCGAGCAGCAAGATGGGAACGGCCCTCCGTAGAAGGTGACGAGGCGCGCGAGCCTCAACCCTTGTAACCTAGACCGTCTCCACCGCTGCGCAACCGAAAAAGTCCGCATAGGCAATCTCTGTTCACGGTTGACGAAACGGATTCCCGAATTTTGGATCGGCCAGCAGCACTTGGTCGGTCAGCGTGTGCATGTACGCGACCAAGGCTGATTTGTCCGCCGCGGTGAGATTGAGTCGCAGTGGCTGACCATTTCCGCCCCGCAGCCGCCCATCGAGCGCTGGACCCGCCCGCACCCCGGAGTTGTAGTGTTCGACCACCTCGGCCAGCGTCGCCAATCGGCCGTCGTGCATGTACGGACCGCGAACGCCCACACTTTTCAGCGACGGCGATTTGAATACGCGGGTTTCATTGGCATCCAGCCCATTGCCGCGCACGTTCAGCGCCAGTACGAACGTGGGCGCGGAGTGACAGCCGGCGCATCCGGCGCCACCCTGCGGCGGTGGATCGAAGAAGAGCTGACGACCACGATTCTCTTCCGCCGTGAGCCCCGGCACGGGAAGGTTGAGCCCCCGGTTCGGCAGCGTGAGCGAATACACCTGTGCATAACCGTCATCCCACCGGCTGCGACTAGACACGAGGCTGCGCAGATATTGCGCGAGGGCGACCTGCATGCGCTGCTCGGTGATCGCCGGATCACCAAACACGAGTCGGAACAGCTCAGGATAGTACGGCAGCGCGGACATGCGCCGCACGAGCGAATCGATCCCACCCACCGACGCATCAAAACCCATTTCGATCGCGTTGCGAATCGGCTCGGTCGACTGCGCTTCGAGTGTCGCTGCACGACGATCCCAGAAAAATCCGGGCTCTGGCTGGAATCGCGCGTTCGACAATCGCATGGAGTGCATGTCCGTACGGCGAACGGTATCAAAGCCCAGGCTGAAGCGCTCGCGGTCAGTGAAACCATCGGCCTGTTGATGACACGACGCGCAGGCCACGGTCTGATTGATGCTGAGTCGACGATCGTGAAACATGACGCGTCCCAGGGTCGCGCCCGCGTCGGTGACCCGGTTAGCGCCACTGTTGTCTCGCGCGAGTACGGCCGCGTCATAGTGCACGGGATACGCCGGCGCCGCGTAGTTCGGCAGCGTTGCGACATCAAGCGTCAGGTAGGCCGCCACTCCCGGGAAACCGCTCACCGGCGCCTGTGGCACCGTTGATACCGGGGGCACGGGTGCCATTGGCGATGCGGACGTGTCACCGCCGCACGCCAGCAGCGCTGTGATGCCGGGCCAGAAGCATGCGGCGCGTATCGCGCGCAGTGATACCACGCGCGAGATAGCGGATGTGATCGGCCGGGTGCTGGCACGTGGAGCGTTCATGGCACGAAGAGGCTGAGTGGGAAGTCGAGGTCGCGATCGGCTCGTTTGCTCCTGAGGTGCATCGCAGTGCGCTGGAGCAGTTCGTGGGATACACGTGACGGCGCTCTTCCCCTAGCGCTCGCCGAGTGGCGGCCGTACGCGGCCGATCGGAAACGACGGGCACGGGGTATCTCACGGAGGAAGCGCTGTTCCTTTTCGCCCACACGGAGAACTCATGCTGCTCTCTCGCCTCCTTCTGACCACCGATCTGTCGACGGAGTCCCTTCGCGCGTTCGCGCCGCTGGCGGCGCTGGCACGTACGCAAGGCTCAACGGTCACCCTCTTGCATGTCGTGGAAGACACACCGCTCATCCCACGCGGCGCAGCGTTTGCGGCCCCCATTCATTTACCCGGCGGCGAAGAGGACCAGCGGCAGGCTGAGCATTGGCTGGCGGAGCATGCCCGTCAGGCGCTTGGCGACTTGCCGCTTGAAGTGCGTGTCATTGTCGCTGACAAGGCTGGGCCGGCCATCGCGCACTACGCCAGCGAACACGGGTTTGATCTCATCGCCATGTCAACGCATGGCCGCACCGGCTTTCGCGCGTTGTTCGTTGGCAGTGTCGCTGAATCGGTCCTCCGACACGCCGATCGACCTGTTCTGGTGTTTCCGCGCAAC
>JBBRFQ010000155.1:0-8393 GCA_038224035.1 Gemmatimonadales bacterium | reverse complement strand
GGTGAAACGACGCTGTACAACATGGTGCGGTTCAAGAAATATGCGGAAGCGCTTTTCTTTCTGGAGCACGGCGTCGATCCTGAAACAGCGGCATCCGACGGTACCACGAAGCAGGAACAACTCGACAAGGGCGAGCGCGAGTAACAGTCGCAGCGACGCCCCATGGAGCCCGGGTACGAGGCGTTCATCGCGGCACTGGCTGTGCGCCGACAGGCTGCCGGAGCTCGCAACTGAGATGTGCAGTGCATGGCGCGCCGCCGCTCCGCCCACGTCAGCGACGGGCTCTGGCCAGCGCCCACTCCAGTACAGGATCGATGCCGTTTGCGACGCGTGCGCTGCCGAACGCAACCACGACATCGGGTGCAATGCCGTTCCACTCGATGACGGTGCCATCGGCCATGCGGTCGATCCACCGCGGCTGCGCGTAGCGCCAGCCGGTATCGCGGCCACCGATTACAACTCGACGTTGAACCGCATTCCCTGATGAGCCTCCGGTGGTGTCACCGGCGACCACAATGTTCGGGAGCATCGACATGGCCGCGATGAAGGTCTCGTTGCTGCTGAAGCAGCCGCGGCCCACCAGCAGGTACACCGGTTTGCTGTACGTCCACGGTCCCCGTGGCTTGAGCGTGCGTGACACCATGCTGCCAAAATCACTGTGCCGGGGTCCATTTCGATACTGAACACTTCCGTACACCACGTCGCGGACTGCAAATCGCGCCGCAACATGAAGCGCGAGTGCATCGTTACCCCCGCCATTGGCGCGCACATCAATCACGAGCGCACGTGTCTCGCGCAGATCAGCGAGCACGCGGTCCACGTCGTTGGTCTTCAGCACTGCGTCGTTCCAGCCGCCGATGAAGAGGTAGCCCACGCTATCGACGATCGCCCAACCGTAGCTCCCATGATCCGTGTACGACAATCGACGCATGGATGCCGTCCACACGGCGCGGTTCCAGTTGCGCGGCTTCTCGGGCACATGGCTCGGCAGCGGCGTACCGTCGGGACGCGTGAATGTCAGGTGTACGTCGCGCAATGGCCGCACCGTCTGCAGCAACAGCGAGACAAACGCCGAGTCGGAGGTGACGTTCGCCGCACTGTCACGCCAGCGCGTGCGCATGTTCAGCCAATCCACCTGCTTGTGCTCGAAATATGGGTACGTGCGGTCGACGTCCTCCCAGAAGCTGTCGAACGCCGCGAGGGGTGCTGCGGGTGCGGCAGAGACGACCGCGCGCGGCGCGCGACAGCCGACATTGACGGTGCTCAGGAGAAGCGCCAGAGTGGCGGGCACCAGCCGGCGTGCGGTATCCATTGGTGGAGGAAAGGCTGTTGGTGATTCGGCTAAAAGCTCGCGCCGGCTCGGAGCGCGAGTCGACCGCCCTGTCGGGTGGCCCGATCGCCATGGCGCGATGTCGCGCCAACAGACCAGCGGCCTGTCGAGGCGGTGGTGCCAAACGTGACGTAGCCATCCCAGCCACGCTGCTGCGCGCCGCCGGCGACGAGCGTGCTCTCAAATGCATAGCGCGCAATGGATGGCGACGCGAATGGCGTGATGGTCCACGCACCCGCGGTCAGGTCATAGCCTAGTCCAGCGGTGACCGCACCAGACGAGAAGCCCTCTCCGTTACCGCTGATGAACGCGCCTTGTGTTGGCACGTCCACCCCGTGCACCTCGAAGCCTGCGGCGACACAAGCAGAGAGCTTCTCGGAGAAGGCCGGCAGCGAGCGGCTCAACGCGAGCAATCCTGACAGGTGCACCACACTGCTGTCGCCGCGCATCGGGCCGCCGGCTCCCGAGAAGCTGGCCGTGATCCCGAGCCCTCCGCGCGTGTCGAGGCGGTGGGCAAGTCGGCCACCATAGACGCGAGCCTGGCGACCCTCGCCGGTCCACGCATGCCGGGTTTCGGCGCCGATGTACGTGCGGCGTGGCATGGCGATGCCAACGCAGCGCTGTGCGAACAGCGGGGTGGCGCCGGTCACGAATGCAAGGGTCGCGAGGGAAGCGAGCAGGTTGAAACGATATGAGTTCATTGGTGGGTGCCGTGGCTCGAGGTTGAGGTGCGGCCGATGCGTCGGGGCGCCGGATGCATGACGCAGCGAACGGTAGGGGGAGCCAACCGGCCACGTCATCGTGCGATCAGCGTTGTGACTATCCATCGATTGGTGGATGGCCCCCTCCATCAAGCGGTTAGCAGCGGCCGCGCACTCACGTGCTATGTTCTTCGGGCGTCCTGCATCACCTGCCAGCTGTGGCGTGAGCGGTGCGTGCAGCACGCCGCCGTTGCAGCGGCATCGCGGCGCATGATGCGGGCGCTTCGCCCGTAGGCACTGGAGCAGGCGGGGGGACTAACGCAGGCGCTCACACGCGTTGGGGCAGAGTGGGCCGACCGGACAGGCGTTTTGTGCAGCGTGACGGTGACCGGCACTGTGCTGCCGCTCCACGCCGACCTGGAGGTGCTGCTGCTCCGCGGGACGCAGGAGCTGCTCACGAACGTGCGGAAGCATGCGCAGGCGACGCGGGTGAGCGTGACGCTGTCCTACATGGCGGACCTCGTGGCGCTCGATGTGCGCGACGACGGCATCGGCTTTCCGGAGCTCATGACGAATGGTGAGGGAAACCCATCGGGGCTGGGCATACTTGGCCTGCGCGAGCGCACAGCCGCCTTCGACGGCGCCTTCAGCATCGAGAGCACGCCGGCCGAGGGAGCCACGGTGACGCTGACCATTCCGGCGTATCGCGCCGCCTCCGACGCGGTGCGCTCGTGACGCCGATCCGCATCCTCAGCGTGGACGAGCACCCGATCCTGCGCGCCGGTCTGTTGGGGCGATTGGCATCGGAAGCGGAGTTCATTGCGATTGGTGAGGCGGCGATCGGACTCGAGACGCTGGCGCTCGTGTGGCAAGCCCGCCCTGATGTCTTACTGATCAACCTGCGCATGCCGGAGATGATGGCGTCAGCGCCGGCTATCTGCTCAAGAAAACTCCTCGGGAGGAGCTGTTCGCCGCGATCCGCGCCACCGCACGCGGGCAGTCGCTCTCACCCACCGTGGCGTCCCGGCTCGTCAGCCGAACGCGCGACTCGATCGAGCGCGCACGGCCTCCGAAAGTGCGCCGCGTGCCGCATGGCATGCGCGTCCGAACGCTGGACCAGGCGTGCATGTACAACCTGACGGAACCGCGTGAGCCGATAGCCGCTGTACTGGCGCTAACGATGGTGCCCGCGTGCGCCGACACGGACCGTCACTTCCTGGCTGAAGCGAGTCGCGCAGCGCTTCGTCGTCGCGGGCCGCCGCGTCGCTCTCTGAGTCTGCCTGGGGTGTCGTGCACGCTGCCCTGGCTGACGTCTGGCTAGGCATGGTCGCGCATGATGCAGGGCGTGGTGGTCGCCTGGCGCCTACGCGTCCCCGGCCTCCGCTGGCCGCCACCCGCAATATCCTTTACGCGCCTCCGCCCGCACTTTCAACGGTTTGGGCTCGGGCACGTCCTCCACGCGCAAGCCAATGGAGGTCGCCGCCGCGATGCAGTGATTGTACCAGCCTGCCGCGTCGCCCTACTACCGATATGCGCGAAGTCTGGCGTGCTCATCACGCGTAAGACTTTCGTCATTTCGAGCTGATTGAATATGCCTTTCGACGCAATCGCGCCGACTCACCGCGCGTCAGCGTCAATGCGCGGCCGAGTGCGCGCACTGCGCCCGGACCAACGAAGACCCGCGCTCCGACGCGGTCGGCAGCAACGACCGGTCGATTCTCCGTTTAGATGCTCATGCCCCCGCTGCTCCCAGTGGGTAACGGCGGCGCCGCGGACCAGTTCCGAACGCCGCGGCCCCGGAATCGGCTCTGTGAACAACCGCACGGTCGACTAGCGCTACGCCACCACGCTGCCGCGCGATGCAACCAGTGCGTCAACGGCGGCCTGCAGTTGCGCCCCTGTGAATGGCTTGGCGAGGAAGGCGTACGTGCCTCGCTCTATGCCATAGCGCGCGACTTCGTCATTGGAGTAGCCGGAGATCAGCAGTACGCGCGTCGTTGGGTGGCGCGCCAGCACCGCGTCGGCGAGTGCGCGTCCGTTCATGGTTGGCATCACCAGATCGGTGATCAGCACATCGAATGCGTCATGCGCCAAGAGTCGGGCGACTGCTGCCTCACCAGTCTCCTCATCGACGACGGTGTGCCCATTTTCTCGGAGCACCCGCGTCACCACTCGGCGCACGATCGCGTTATCGTCCACCAGCAGCACGCGCAGCGCGCGGTGTGAGGCCGCGTCCTCCAAGTGTCCGGTGCCCATCCCTCCATGCGGCTCGTCTGCAGCGCGGTAGAGCGGAAATCGCAAAGCGAACGTGGTGCCGGCGCCCACGACGGAGGTCACTCCGATCTCGCCACCCATGTCGGTGACAAGCCGGCGCACCGACGCCAGTCCAAGCCCTGTCCCGGCGCCTCGTGGCTTGGTGGTGTAAAAGGTCTCGAAACAGCGCTGCAGCGTGCGCTCGTCCATGCCCATGCCGGTATCCGCGACCCGCAGCACAACCTGAGTGGCGCTGTGCGCTTCGAGCGTGATGGTCACCGTACCGCCATTTGGCATCGCGTCCCGTGCGTTCGTCAAGAGATTTAGGAGGAGCTGTTCGATTTGCGGCGCATCGCCAAGGATGGTGAACTCGCTGTCCGGGATGACGAATCGGCAGCGCACCCGCTCGCCCACGAGATGCTCCGCGGTATGCGCCGCCTCTCGCAGGAAGCCGGAGAGATTGACCGGTTCGCGGTGGCGGACTTCGTTGCGCGACAGAGCAAGTAGCTCTCGTACCATGCGCGCGGATCGCTTGCAGCTCCCCTGAATTTGCCCCAGATCCTCACGCTGCTCGACGGTGAGGTCCGGGCTCAGTGCCATGCAATCGACCGTGCCGAGAATGACAGTGAGCTGATTGTTGAAGTCGTGCGCGAGGCCAGCGGCGAGTCGGCCCACGGTGTCCTCACGATCCAGTTGCATGATCCGCTCGTCGCTGAGCTTGCGGTCGGTAATGTCAGCCATCAAGCCGGCAGCACGGACCGGACTACCGTCGGCATCGAGGACAAATCGGCCGCGCGACCACAGCCAATGCAGCGTCCCGTCGGGCCAGATTGTGCGCAGTTCAACGTTGTAGTCACCGTCGCCCGCCAACGCCCGCTGATACGCCGCGTGCACGCGGTCGCGATCCTCAGGATGAACGTGCGCGAGAAAATCGTCATAGCCCCACGACGGCAGCATCTCAGGGTAGCCGAAGAGTGCGTCGTGTTTCGCGGATCGTCGCGTCAGATTCTGTCGGACGTCCATGTCCCAGTCGCCGAGATCGGCGGCGTCCACGAGGAATTCGTAGCGATCCACTTCTGCGCGCATCGCGAGCGTCGCTGAGCGTAGCTCGATCTCCGCCATCGCCGCCGCAGCGAGATCTTCCAGCGTCGCAACTTGCTCAGCGGTCCACTGCAGTGGTTTCGTGTCGATAGCGCACAACGCGCCGAGGGTATCGCCCGACGCCGTCCGCAGGGGGACGCCGAGATACGCGATCATCCCCAACTCCCTGACGGCCGGATTGTCCATGCACAGCGGATCGATCGCCGCGTCTTCGACGACCAGCATCGCGTCGCGCCCCACAACGTGCTGGCAGAACGAGTGCGTCAGCTCCGTCCCTCGTCGCTCCCCGGCCCAGCCCTCGAGGCCAGTGAGGCCAGGAAAGTGCTGTTCGCGGTCGTCGACGAGCGATACCAGCGAGATCGGCACACCGAGGAATCGTGAGACGAGACGTGTCAGCCCATCCAGCACAGAATTCTGCGCGCCATCCAACAGTGTACTGGCGCGCAAGGCCTGAAGACGGCGAGGATCGGTCAGACGCGACTTCAGTACTTCCGCAGAGTACGCCGACGTTGCTGCTGGAGGGCCGACATGCGGCGTCATCGACATGGCTTGGAAGTCTCAATTTTCGCTGAAAGACACATCGCTGCCGTGCGTGGGGGGAGCACGCACCCATCGGAGTTTCGACGATCTTGTCAGCGGGCGCAAGCGTCGTCGAGTTCGCGCGACCCAATAATAGATGGCCGGTCAGGCAAGTCAAGCTGACTCGCGTCGTCCCTTGACTCGAAGAACTCCTGGTGCTCGACCTCATTCTCGTCGACGCTTCCCGGCTCGAGCGCAACCCAACGGTGCGCGTCAAGCCGGTTCCCTCATGAACTGCTCAAGCGAGCCTGATCAGGCGCTCACCCGCGCCACCGTCGCGCTACCCAGCAATTCACACACCGAGACCGGTCACCAGCCAGGGACACCTCCACGACCTCGCGCCTGCAATCGGCACTGAACAGTATGCTGGGCGTGGGTGAGGCGCGCGTGCGGCAGGACTGGAAACTTGCCGACGAACGGATCGTCTAGTGAGTAAAGATGCTCAGGCGCGCGGGCGAGTTGGTGTAGCAGGCCGCGGCACTACTGGAACCGGAAGCCAGTTCCGAAGTAGGGTGGGGCAGCGTATCCCGAATTGAGGCTGGAGTCACTGTGGCCGATCCGAAAATCGCCGATAGGTTCTTCATGGCCGTCGACCTCGACGCGGGCGCGCATCAGTGGTGCGCGTGTGGAGCGTCCGGCACCCAACCGCGCTGCGATAAGACGCACAACTGCACGGAGTTCCCGCCGCGGACCCTCGTGTTGTCGACGCCCGCCCGAGTCAAGTGGTGCATGTGCAAGCGCACGAAGGATGCGGGCGGCGTCTGCGATGGGTCGCATAGCCGACTGCCGGGCTAAGTAGCTTTCCGCATCGCGGGATCGGGAGGCGCGATGATCGTGTCGGTCACGTAGCGCTTCGTGCAATCCGTCACAGCGCGTTTGACGATGGCGTGTTTGAACGCCTCATCAATGCGAATCCACTTCTTTTGCATCTCCTCCGGCAGGCGCGTTTCGGCGAACGCCTGTCGCAGGAATGTCTCCCGTAGTTGCCACATCGACTCGTCGACGAAAATGTGCGGATGCGCGTCCGAGGGACTGCGCCCAGAGTACGTCTTAGGTCCACCGAATGCGCCGAGCATGAAATCGGTCTGCTGCGCTTCGAGGTGCTCCCGACGGCGGCCTTGAAAGACCTCCTTCAACCACGGGTCCTTGTATACCCGATCATAAAAGGCCTTGGTGACGCCCGCGATCAGACTGCGTAGTTGGTTATCGTCCATATTACGCAGTCTCGGCTGACCTGATCGCATTCATGAGCATCGCCATGTCGTGCGTCGCGTGAGGCGCTCACTGCAGTCGCTGTGAGGGGAGAACTGGCGCGTCTGATGGGGCTCCCCTCGCTGCATCTGTCATCAACAGACTGAACCGTCGCTGATTCACGAAGTGTCCCCCGTTGCAATCAGGGTCATACCTCTCTCATCTCAACAGGCGCAGCGGTTACGGCGCTTCCCGCATAATTCGACGCAACTTTTCTTTCGCGCCAACTGCAATTTGCCGCTTTGGAGCACGGGGTTCAGGGGGCGCGGGTTCGAAGCGGACAATCACTGGGGGAGACCGGCGTCATCCCACTCGAGGGGATCGCGATTTGCAGGGGCATGCCACGATCATGCATTGTGCATAGTCAGTTCTTCCGCCGTCCGCGTCAGCTGCGAAACAGCTCGTCGGCGAGCGTGCGATCGTGCCCGTACACGTCGTCGCGGAAGTTCAACACACCCTCGCTGGTCACCCACGCCGTGAAGTACAGGATGAACACCGGACGAGGCTGCGACAGGTTGACCGTGGTCTCGCGGCCGCCCAGCATGACCTGGCGTATGCGATCCGGGGTCCACTCGGGATTATCGCTCAGCAGGTATTCGGCCAACGCAGTGGGCTCGGCCAAGCGGATGCAACCGTGGCTGAAGGCGCGTTGCTCAAGCGCGAAAATGCCACGCGCGGGTGTGTCGTGCATGTAGATGGCAAAGCGGTTCGGAAACAAGAACTTTACGCGACCCAGCGCATTGTTGGGACCGGGCTTCTGCCGGATCACCGGCGCCGCCTTGGTTCCGCCAATGATCTCCATGTTGTGCTCGCGCAGGTAGTTCGGATTTTTCGCGATCGCCGGCAGGATCTCGCCACGCGTGATGCTCATGGGCAACGTCCACGTAGGACTCATCACCACCTGCGTGAGTGTGTCGGCAAAGATCACCGTGTGCGTGGCGGCCGCGCCGACCACGATCCGCATGCTGAACGCCTCGGTATCGCCCTCGAACACATGCAGGCGAAACTCCGGGATGTTCACCAGCAGTGCATTCGCAGGCTGCGTCTCCGGCAGCCAGCGCATGCGCTCCATGTTGACCAGCAGCGTGCGCAGGCGCACGGCTGGTGGCACGTTCAGTTCGCGCAGGAACGCGGGGCCGATCACCCCGTCCGTAGCCAGACCATGCCGCTCCTGAAAA
>JBBRFQ010000154.1:0-8605 GCA_038224035.1 Gemmatimonadales bacterium | reverse complement strand
GCAATCAGCGACCACTGCTCCGAGGTACGCAGCGCCAACGTTCCGGCAATCTGCCATGTCAGATCTGACGCGATCTGGAAACCGCCCGCGTCTGCGTACACGCTTGTCGTGATGGCATCACTCAACCGTCGCTCGGCGCGCATCGCCAACACCACATCGTAGTACGACGTGCGCGCCTTGTCGTGCAGGTCGAGCGACGGCACGGCCACTGAGTTGCTCATACGCCACACGCGCACGCCACCGAGCACCGCCAGCGAACCACGCTCGCCGCCGAGCCACGCAAACCCCGGCGTGACGGTGAGCACATGCAGTCGCTGTACCACCACAGCCGCTTCCCCCGACGCCAGTCGACCTGCGTCCGTCGCGTGGAAACCACTCAGATCGCCGGAGAGAATGAACTGATTGCGCCGGTACAGCATGGTGACATAAGAAGTCGCGTCGTCGAACTCCCAGACACGATTGGACGAAGGATCGAGCGTTGCCATCTGCGCAACCTTCGACGGCCGCACCGTTCCACCAAGCCCCATGAGCCAGACTGCGCCGCCGAGTTGCATGCTACGGTTCGTTGCGGAGCTATCCGCACGCGTGATCGCTGGTGCTCCGGCGATCGACTGCCCTCGCATCTCGGCGCTGGCGGCGAACGTGGCCACAACAAGTGCCGTCATCGAGCGCAAAAGCGTTCTCGATCGCTGCAACGTGCGTGCAGACACGGCGTCGGCGATCAATGCGACACCCCGGAGCCCTTCACCGCGCGCCACGCGGTCAAGGCCATAATCTTCAAGTCGAACGCGAATGAGCGCCGCTCAAGATATTCCACCTCGAATCGAACCTTGTCCGGAATCGACAGTTCGTCACGGCCATTGACTTGCGCCCATCCGGTCAAGCCCGGTCGGAGTTCGTGTACGCCGTGCCGGGTACGCAGCGCGACCAAGTCATCCTGATTGAAAAGCGCGGGACGCGGCCCAACGAAACTCATCTGCCCGCGCAGGATAGAGAGGAGTTGCGGGAGCTCGTCAAGACTCGTGCGCCGAAGCATCCCACCCACCGGCGTGAGGTACTCGCCAGGCCGCTGCAGCAGATGTGTGGCAACGGCCGGCGTGTCGAGCTTCATGCTGCGGAACTTGGGCATGCGAAACCGAATGTTGTCCCGACCGATTCGCTCCGACCAGTACACCGCCGGTCCACGCGATGTCGAGCGAACCGCGATCGCCACGATCGCCATCGGTAGCGCGAGCGCCAATGACGCAAAAATCGCCAGTGTGAGATCGAACACGCGCTTCATGGTGCAGGCGCCCGACGTGCCGTCATCGAGTCACTGGTTTGGCGAACCGTGCGGCGCAGTTGTTCATCGATGCTGATCGGCGGGGACCAGCCGAGTCGCTCGCGCGCTTTCGTGCTGTCAACCCGCAGGGACTCGATCAGGCGACGCGCCGAGGCGCCTTGTCCAAGCGCCGCCGCCGCCGCAATCAGCAGCCGTGGCGCGACACGGAAGAGCCGAGCGGCCCTACCCTGCGCGGCGGCAATCCGGCGCACCAGCTCGGGCGTCGACAGATCCTCTCCATCGCTGATCACGAAGGTTTCATTGGCCGCGGCTGGATGCGACACACAACGCGCCAGGAAGTCCACGAGGTTCTCGAGTCCGATCAGGCTGCGCCGATTGTCAATGTCGGCCAGCGGCAGCGGCCAGCGGCGCTCGACCAGACGAATCAGCGCCCTGAAGTTTGCGCCAACCCCAGGCCCGTACACCAGCGGCGGACGAACAATGACCACCTCCATTCCCGTCTGCTCGGCGATGTCACGCAGCGCCATCTCCGCATCACGCTTGGAGCGCGCGTACGCGTCCTCGCCGTCGGTGACCGGTGAAGATTCCGTGAAGGCCTCGCCGCGCGCGGTTGATTCGCCAAGCACCTTGATGGAACTCAGGAACACGAATCGCGCTACGCCGCAGCTCGCGGCATCGCGCGCGAGCTGAACAGTGGCGTCCACATTGGTCGCCTGATAGAGCGCGCGTCCGTCACCTCGCGGATCGTGCATGACATGCACACGCGCCGCCAGATGCACAATTGCGCTGACTCCGCGAAGCAGAGGCGTCCAGTCGTTGACCGACGCGATGTCGCCCACTTCCACCGATTCGACGCCCGCGGGAAACGCATGATCGGCCCAACGCGTGCAGGCACGAACGACCGGCCCTGCGGACGTGGGAGCATCGCGAACCAGCCGATCGAGCAGTGCGCGCCCGACGAACCCTGTCGCTCCCGTGACCAGCACGGTCATCGCAGCACCCTCGCATGAAACGCGAGCATTTGCTCGTTCACCACCGGTGTCGCCCACTCGCGTTCGGCACGTTCACGTCCACGCTGACCCATGCGAACCCGCACCGCGCGATTCTCGATCAGGCGCTGCAGCGCGTGTGAGAGCGCAAGGGCATTACGCGCCGGTACCAGCAAACCATTGTCTCCATCGCGCACTACGGATCGGCAACCCGGTACGTCCGTTGTGACGATCGCTCGCGCCGCCGCGGCCGCCTCGAGCAACGCTTTCGGTAGTCCTTCCCGATATGACGGCAAACAGACAATGTGCGAATCGGCGAACAGCGCCGGCATGTCCTGCACCCAACCGAGATGTTCGACCACGCCATCACGCACCCATTCCTTGATCGCCGCGCTGGAGATCGACGCGCGATTCCTGGGATCGGGCGCGCCCGCAAGTACGGCGCGCACATGCACACCACGAGCCCTCAGCAGCCGTATGGCTTCGACAAACTCATTGACGCCCTTGTCGATCAACAGCCGCGCCGGCAGTATCACGACCGGCAGCCCGTGCTCCGATTCGGCGTGAGGCGGGAACAACGAGAGGTCGACGCCGGAGCCCGGTACACGTTCCAGTCGATCCGCGGGCACGCCGAGTCGTGCGACCAGTTGCTCGTCGTCCGGATTCTGCACGACAACAAACACGGTGGGATGCCGGAACAGCCACGACAGCACCCGGCGCACCACCGGACGTAGCGACGCGGCGAGACTGTCGTTTGAAGCGTATAGCCATCCCATGCCAGCGACGGCGTTGATGACACGCGGCACGCGCGTCAACTGCGCCGCCACGCTGCCGAGCAGCGCTGGTTCAAGCGCCACGTGATGTACGATGTCCGGACGCTCACGGCGATAAATACGCATGAGCGCGCCGAGACTGGCCAGTGCACGCAATGGATTGAGTCCGCCACGCTGATGCCTCCAGTCAATCACCTGCACGCCTGTCGCGGCGATCGCTCCCCCGTGATCCTGAACACGCGTGATCACGCTCACGCGATAACCCGCATCTCGCGCAGCCATCGCGAGTCCGAGACGATGCGAGGCGAAGTACCAGTCTTCCGTGACCACGAACATGAGATGCGGCGCATTCATGGCTGATCAGCCAGCCACGCCTGAAACACGAGCACGTTCCACAACTGATACTGCCAGTCGCGTGAGCCGGACAGATGCTCCGCCCACTTGCTGCGCACCATCGCCGGACTAAAATACCCCTCCCTCCGCAGCCGCGACTCGTCAAGCAAGTCTTCGGCCCACGCACGCAACGGCCCCCGCAGCCACGAACCGATCGGCACGCCGAAACCCATCTTCGGTCGTTCGATCAGTGACTTGGGCACGTACCGGTACAAGACCTGCCGCAGCGGCCACTTGCTGACACCCCCGCGCAGTTTGTATGACAGCGGCAGTCGCCAGGCAAACTCCGCGACGCGATGATCCAGCAGCGGCACCCGTGTCTCGAGGCTGGCGCCCATGCCGGCGCGATCCACCTTGACGAGGATGTCGTCGGGCAGGTACGTAAGCAGATCCAGCGCCATCATCGCGTGCACAAAGCCGTCAGTCTTCGGCTGTCGTCCTGAATCGGTGAGCAGTGTGAGCGGTTCGTGCGATTGCAGCACGAGGCTGGTTGGATCGTCCCAGTGACTCACCAGCAGTCGATACAGCTCGGCGGGATTGGCCGCGGCGAGCACGCCGGCACCCTTCACCAGTTTATCGCCGATGTTCGCCTGCGCCAGCGTTGCCGGCATGAGTCCCCGCACCGGGCCGAGCAGCCGATTCCAGGTGCCGGGTGAGACGCTGCGCAGCATATTCCCCACGCCGCGACGCACGCCGCGCGGTGCGCGCGAGAGTCTCTCCCACAGCACGTTTGCCATGACGTAGCGATTGTAACCGGCAAAGAGTTCATCACCGCCATCACCGGAGAGCGACACGGTGACGTGACGCCGCGTGAGCGCGCTGACGAGGTACGTCGGCACTTGCGAGGAGTCCGCGAATGGTTCGCTGTACAGCGATGGTAATCGCGGAATGACTTCAAGCGCGTCTGCGGGCGTGACGTACAGTTCCGTATGGTCCGTAGCAAGATGTTGCGCGACAGCCTTCGCGTGAATGGCCTCGTTGTAGGCTGACTCCGCAAAACCTACAGTGAAGGTGCGCACAGGATGCGCCGACTGGCGCTGCATCAGTGCCACCACCGTTGACGAATCGACGCCACCAGACAGAAATGCACCAAGCGGCACATCAGAGAGCATTTGTCCGCGCACCGCGCGAGCCAGGAGCGTATCCAGTTCGTCGACCGCTTCTTCCGGCGTGCCGCGAAATGGATCGGCGATCGCCGATTCAATGATTGTTCGCGCATCCCAGTACGGCACGGGCTCAGCTCTTGGTGCACCACGGGCAACCGTCAGCGTCGTGCCGGGTGTCAACTTGTATACGCCGCAATAGATCGAGTACGGCGCCGGGATGTAGTTGTGTCGCATGAGCAAGGCCACGGCGTCACGGCTGATCTCGGCGCGAAACGCCGGATGAGCGCGTAGCGATGACAGCTCCGAACCGAACAGAAACTCATTGTCCAGCCAGCCGTAGTACAGCGGCTTTTCGCCGATTCGATCGCGGGCCAGTGTGAGCGATTGTGTGTCCCGGTCCCACAGTCCGATCGCGAACATGCCTACCGTGCGTTGCAGCGTGTCGCACACCCCCCACGCTTCGAAACCCGCCAGCAGCGTCTCGGTGTCGGAATGGCCCCGCCACACCGGAGCGGCACCGGCCCGTGCGAGGTCAGCCCGCAGTTCCAGATGGTTGTAGATCTCGCCATTGAACACGATCACGAATCGCCCGCTCACCGACGTCATCGGCTGCGTACCCGCGTCGGAGAGATCAAGGATCGCAAGTCGCGCGTGCGCCAGGCCGACACCCGACGATTCGTCGCGCCACACACCGCTGCCGTCGGGTCCCCGATGCCGCACGCAGCGGATCATCGTGCGCAGCGTGCCCTCCCCGCCGCGCCCCGAGCCGAGCGCGCCTGCAATTCCGCACATGTGTGCCTATGTCCTGGTGGCGACGCAGCACCAGAACGGCACGCGCGGTGAGAAACGAACGTCACGGAATCCGGCGGCTGCGAGCATCCGTGCAATCTGCCCGCGCGTAAAGCGCTGCTCGAGCCGTGTGCCGAAGCGATCCAGCGCGTCCGTACGCATGGTGTAGAACGAAAGGTTCCGGTAGGCCGAGAGCGGGAAACTTGCCGGCAATGCGCCCATTCGATCCAGCAAACGGGCGATTCGCGCGAGCGGCCAGTACACCACACCGGCAATCAACTGCGAGCTGCCGAAGCGCAGCGGCATCGGCAAACGCGCAATGGCTTGACGCAACAGATCGCTGCTACGCCAGAGCGCCCGAAACCAGACCGGCCGATTGTCGAACGCGTAGTACAGGTACAGCAGCAGTGGCGCGCCGGGTTTCAGGGCGCGGCCCACACTCGCAATGGCGGCGGCTGTATCCGGGACATGATGCAGCACGCCGAGCGAGTAGGCAAAATCGAGTGACGCGTCCGCAAAGGGCAGAGTATCCACCGACGCGCGATGAAACTGTACATTCGGCAGCGCAGCGAGATTGCGGCGCGCCACATCGAGCGCCTCGCTCGGGTCGACGCAGTGCAACGTGCCCACGCGTGGCGCCACCAACAGCGCCCACCGACCACTGCCGCATCCGATATCGGCTCCCGTCGACTGAGCGTCAATGAGATCCCACGGAAATATGCCGAAATAGTCATCGAAGATGCGCTGACGTTCCGCATCGTCCAAAGCGCTCTGGTCAAACCGCGACCATTCATCGCCAAACCCGCGAACGGTGGCCTCATCGAGATTGGTCGTCATCGTGTGCCGCCCAACAGCTCGGCATAAAGCGCGGCATACGTCGCACACGACCGCGAGAGCGAGAACTCGCCACGAATGCGCTCGCGTGCCTGCGAGCCCAGTGTCGAGCGCTCGGTCGGCGAGAGCGCCAGCAACTGCGCCACGCCTTCGGCCAACGCGGTGGCATCGTTGGGCGGCACCACGTGTCCGGTGTGGCCCACCAGCAGCGCCGCGTCGCCCACATCGGTGACCACGCACGGAACGCCCGCCGCCATCGCCTCACCAACCACATTGGGAAAACCCTCCGCACGCGATGAAAGCACAAACACATCCATGGCGGCGAGGCACTGCGCGACATCGCTGCGTTCACCAATCAACGCGATGCTTGGCTGCACGCCGCTCTGCGCGACCCATCGCATCAACTCACCATTCGACGGATCAAGCCCTTTTCCCACCATCACAAATCGAACGTCGGACGCGCGCTGCAGCAGCTGTCCCGCCGCGCGTACAAAGTTGTCAATGCCCTTGATGGGATTGAACCGCCCGACGATGCCTACGACCCGCGTTTGCGGCCCCACACCGAACTCGGTGCGCACCGTTACCCGCTCGGTCGGCGTAGGCGCCACGTCATCCACAGCGAAACCGTTCGGGATTACCCGCATCTTCGACTCATCGTACCCGAGGTCGATGTGCACACGGCGTCCGGCCTCGGCCGCGCAGACAATCACGTCAGGCACGCGAGATGACAGGCGCGCACAGAGCCAGCGCGTGAGCAGAGTCGTGCGTGGTGTTCCGGCCACCAGTTCCGAGGCGCGTACCCCCCATACGACGCGTCCCTGTCGTGACCATCGCGCGGCCAGCCCGCCCAAGAGATCACCGTGATACATCCAGCCCTGCACCACGTGAGGCTGAAGCGCGAGCAAACGACGCCGCAGCCTCCACAGTGCTGCCGGAAGGCCGATGGTGGATCTCATGCCAAGTGCTTCAACCGCTACGCCAGCATCCTGCAACATGACGCCCACTTCGCCGATCGTCGTAAGCGAAATGACCATATGCTGCGTGTCGCTCGTACCGCGTGCCGACAGCACAAGGCGGCGCAGATAGTGCTCGGCGCCACCGACTCCCAATCCCGCGATCACATGCACGACCCGCATGTCAGGAGCATCTCATGATGTACGCTTCGCGGCGAGCAGTGCCACGCCCGCAGCGCCCAGCAAGCCCGCGAGGAGTCCGATCGCCACGGTGAGCACTCTCCGGCCGGGCTGCTTTGGTATGGTCATCGGCACGGGATCAACCACCGCCACCGCGGCGGCGCGTTCAAGCTCCTGGCTCCTGGCGAGCTCGACATCCGCGGCCACCTGCTGATACATACGCAGCGCAATATCCACGTCGCGCTCGATGCGACGCAGTTGCAGTGCGGTGCCCGACGCAGGAGCGACCACGCGATTCGAGGACCGGAAGCGCATCTCAGCCTCCTCTGCCCGACGTAGTACGGCTTTCGCACTATCCAGTCGAATACTCTGCGCGAGGCGCATCTGCAGCGCTTGCGCCTGCGACGCCGCGACGAACGCCTCACGGACAGCCTCGATCAATCGCGCTACACCGACTCGCGCCAAGGCGCTGTCGCGCGTGACGACGCGAATGCTGACTGTTCCCGTCGCCCGATCCATGCTTACGTTGGTAATGCCGCGCATCGCGGCAACCACGCCGCGCTCGTCGAGTTTTTTCGCATTCGCTCCGAGCAACGAGTCAATGAACGTGCGGTCCGGGCGCGAAGGGGAGAAATCCGACTGTGCCACGTCCATCAACACGCCGTGAAACTGAGCGAAGCGAACGAGCAGCGCCGGACTTGGTGTCATTCCCGACGAGGCAGCGCTCAGCAGCTGACTCGTAAGATTGTCGGCCAAGCCCCCCATGCGAGGGGGGGCAACCGCCACCAGCGTGGCCGAAGCCTCCCACCGTGTTCCCTTCAAGAACGTGAAACCAAGTGCCGCGAGCGCTCCAACGAGCGCGCCCACAATTAGCCAGCTGCGTCGCGCAAGCAGCGCGACAAACAGTTCGCGCGGTCGCACCGGCGCACTGGAACTGGCGGCGGTCCGGATGTCATCAGGCGGTCGCATGCAACTCCGTGCGCGTGATGCCGCCGAAGGTCGACGCGGCCACAAGAAAGTGGATCCAGTCGCTCATGACCAATCCCAAAGGATGAAACAGAAACTTCACGGCGAGTGTCAGAATCACACCCAGCGCCGCCAGCGCAAAGATTGCGTTGTCCGTTTGGCCGCTACCCAGCGTTTCGCGCACTTGTCCCCACACCAGTTGCGAAGAGCGGCCGAGCATGAGCATCAAGATCACCGCCGCAAACACGCTGACATCGGCGGCAAGCTGCAAGTAGGCGTTGTGCACAACCTGATCGAAGAGCGGGTCACGTACCGTGCCGAGTCCGGGACCGAGCCACGG
>JBBRFQ010000153.1:0-8907 GCA_038224035.1 Gemmatimonadales bacterium | reverse complement strand
GAGCAATCGTATCTGTCATGTGCGACGAAACCCTGATCGGGCTTTCCGGTTCCCGCGCGGTGCGGCTTGGTATCGGCTCGAGGGAGCGCGGCAACCTTTCCACTGCGCGAGGCCGTTGGTATGGGGCGAGGCTCACGTCGGGACTCGCTGGTCATCCGAACGGCGTGGTGAGTAGCACCATCAACCTATGACCTCAGGGCTTGCCGAACACGATCCGTTTCCCGATTGGACTCGCCGACTGGCGGCGTCTGAGCACTCGGCGCTGCAACTGATTTTCGATGCAACGCACGACGGGCTTGTTTTTTACGCACGGCGCATGATTGTTGATGAATCGATGTCGAAGGATCTGGTGCAGGTAGCCTTTATCAGATTGTGGAATCATCGCGAGGAACTCGACCCGGAGCGTCCGGTGCGTGCGTGGCTGTATCGCACTGTGCGCAATCTGGCACTCACGCGACTTCGGGATGAGCGCACACAGGAGCGTCACCTTAGTGACTGGGACGACCCGCCGCAGTGGCGTGACCCCGGACCCGAAGCGCTGCTCGAGGAGAGTGAGCTTGGCGAGTCGTTGCAGCGATGGATTGCGCAGTTGCCCGAACGTCAGCGTGAGGCGCTGATGCTCAGTCGGTTTGAAGGACTCTCGCATGAGGAGATTGCGAGCGTGATGGGCGTCGCTCCGCGCACCGTAAACAACCATCTGGTGCGTGGACTGCGCTTTCTGCGGGAACGGTTTGAGGCAAAGCAACGGCAGGAGCTGATGTGATGAACGACAAACGCAGTCGGTTGCCCGCTGAGGTCGCAGCCGAACTACCTGATGATGTTGAGCGTGACCGTCTGTCTGCTCTCTGGTCCGCACTCGAGGCAGCGGCGCCTCGCGCGACGTCAGGTGCCGAGGATCGCGAGGCGATGTGGGCGACCATCGCGTCAGCCACATTCAGCGGCGGAGGGGAGGCACGCGTGATCACGACGCTGCCTCCGGTCTTACCGACACCGCCCTCGGTCATCGTCATGTCGCGTGCTCGCCCTCGGCGTTGGCCGGTGGCTTTCGGACTCGCCGCGTCGCTGCTGCTCGCGGTTGGTCTGGTGTCGCGTCCGGGCGCATGGGAGGACGTGCGTGCGCCGCGCGCGGAGGTCACGCGCATCACGCTGCCCGATGGCTCGACGGTGGAGCTGGACGCCGGTTCGTCGCTGCGTTTCCGGCGTGCGTTTCGCGGGTGGGGCGGCGGCTCACGCGGGCGAGAAGTCGTGCTGCAGGGATCCGCGTTCTTCAGCGTGAAACCGGACGGTCGTCCGTTCGAGGTGCGCACCTACAACGCCACCGTGCGCGTGCTCGGCACATCGTTTAGTGTTGACGCGCGTGCGGCTGATTCCGGGGGTACGAGCGTGGAAGTGACCCAAGGCCGCGTGCGGCTTCAGGTCGCCGATCGGCCGTCGGCCGTTGTGCTCTCGGTAGGTGAGCGCAGCCGGGTTCCGCACGCTGCACGTGCGCCGCTGGCGGCCAGTGCGGTGTCGATAGACCGTGTGGCGCCATGGCGCACCGGCGGCTTCGTGGCGCTTGACGAACCGCTCGCTCGTGTCGTGCGCGCACTGGAACGGCGATTCGATGCCACGATTGCCATCGCTGACACGTCGGTCGCGTCACGACGCGTCTCCCTGTACTATCCCGCGAGCGTTTCGCTCGAGCGCATTCTGTCTGATCTGGCCACAACCCAGGCGCTTCGCTGGGAGCGCCGTGTGAACGGCTACGTCATCGAGTGATCCGACGCGCGATTGCAGCGCTCTGTGTGAGCCTGATGTGCAGTGCCACACTCACAGCCCAGGAGGCACGAGTCAACGAGCGCATCACCGTGTCGTTGCGCGGCGTGCCAGTGGTCGACGCGCTCGATCGTTTGGTCGCGCTGTCCGGCATCAGTCTCGTGTATGACCCCGCAGTCGTGGGAATCTCAGCCGTGTACTGCCAAGCCGAGCGTGAGTTGGCGGAAACTGTCTTGCGGTGCATCGTCCGCGATGCCGGCCTCGACTTCTACCGTTTGTCGTCGGGCACGTATGTTGTGATCGCCTCCGTGACACAGGCGCCGCAGTTCGCCAGTTTTGCCGGTGTTGTACTCGATGCACAGACCGGCGAGCCGCTGCCGAAGGCGCGCGTGGCGCTTGACGAGGCCGTGATCGCGCGCGAGGCCAACGACGGTGGCGCATTCACGTTTCCGGCCGTCTTGCCCGGACGATACCGTGTGCGCGTGCAGGCGATCGGCTACGCGCCGTATCGTGCGGACTTGGAGCTCGTTCCCGGCCGTCCGCAGCGCTGGCGCGTGTCGATGCAACGCTTGCCGGTTGCGCTTGAGCTTGTGGCCGTGACGGGTTTGACCGCGCCAGTGTCGGTGTCACTCACCGATGCTGGCGCGGTGCGGACGGACACCGCCGTGTCGATGCTGCGGCCCGGCGCGTTGTTTCGTGCGGCCGCCAATCAACTCGGTGTGGGCCAGCGCGCGCTGGTCGGTGATCTGCATATTCAGGGCGGTGAGGCGGGCGAGCATCAGTTCCGTCTCGATGGTGTGCCGGTGTTTGATCCCATCTCGCTTGCCCAGTTGTTCGGCTCGTTCACACCGCTCGCCATTCAGCGCCTGACGGTGCGCAAGGCCGGCTTCGGCGTGACACACGGCAGCTACACCAGCGGCGTGATCGATCTCGAGCACTCGCTGGGCGGGGGCCGCGCCGGGGTGACGGCGACGGTTGATCCCTTCACGTACAGTGCGAGGGTCAGCGGCGCGATGCCGTTGGCGGGACGTCAGGCACGCGGCATGCTGGCGGCGCGACGCAGTCTCTGGAACGCGTTTCCTTCCTCGGCAGTGCGCAACGCTGTTCACAGGTGGTCGCGCGTGGATCGTGTACTGCTCGATCGCGCGATCGGTAGCGTACCGGACATTGCGCCCATGACACCGTTCATCACCGACGCGTCGCAATCCCGACTGCAGATGGCCGACGTGCACGGTGCGGCGCGGCTGGATCTCGGTTCGTTCCGCGCACTCGCTACCTCGTTCTACTACAGCGACAATCTGGCGCACACAACGGTGTCGGCCAGCGCTCCACGCCAGACCAGTGGACGTGTACAGCTGGCCACAGTTGATCAGTACAGCTGGACCACACTCGGCGCACAGCTTCGCCACGAGTGGTTTCCGTCCGCGCGAATGCAACACGACGTGCGGGTCCGCTACAGTCGGCACGCGCTCTCGCATCAACACGACGCGTCTCTGCAGGATTCGGTGCGCCCGAAGGCGGACGCGATGCCGCACGAAGGCAATCGCGTGGATGAAGTGGCGGTGGAGGCGACGCTTCGCTATGCCGCGACCGAGCGGAGTGATCTGACGTTCGGTGTGGAAGCGGCGCGCACAAGCAGCGCCATGGAAATGGACAACGTGGTATTCCGCCCGGTACGCAGCGCCAGCGACGCGTGGCGTGTGGCCCAGTACACGCAGTGGTCGCAGCGACTCTCATCCAGGGTACGAGTCGATGCCGGACTTCGGCTGACGTGGGTCCCCACGTTCGCAACCGTGTACGGCGAGCCTCGGCTCAGTCTTTCGGGAGACCATCAGCGCACCTCGCACGTGTTTGCCTGGAAACTTGCCGCCGGTGTGCATCGACAGTTCGTGACGCAGTACGAGCTCCCGTCGATCGGGCCTGCGTCGATCGTCTCCGGCGTTCGATTCTGGCTTCCGGTGGACGGGACGATCCGTCCCCCGGAATCGTACCACTCCGCCCTTGAAGCGGTGTGGCGCTGGCCAAATGGATGGGAGATACGCACGGAAGGGTATGCGAAACGGCTGCCCACGATTCCCGCTGTGAACTTCGGCGTGTTGCTCGACCACAACAGTACGATGCCATTGGACGTCACCCAGGGCATGTTTATCACACGCAGTCGTGGGACGAGCTACGGTGGTGGCGTGCGTGTGAGCCGTGAGGCAGCACAGTGGCGCGCGCAGCTGGGTGTTGATGCCGGTTGGTCGCAGCGCACGTTCCCCGGACGGTTCGCGGATCGCATGCAACCCACTCCGTGGAACGAACCTCTACGGGTGACGAGTGCGCTCGCGTGGCAGCCGCGAGCCTCGATTGAGTTGTCCGCACAGTCTCGCAGCGTGTGGGGACGATCATGGGCGTTGCGTCGCTCGTACTACGATCTCACGATTGACGGGCTGCCGACAAACAATCCCGGTGGCGATCGACTTCCGCTTTGGCAAGAAGTTGACCTCGGCGCGTCGTACGATCTTTCGGTGCGCGGAATCGGCGCCGCCGTGCATGTCAGCGTGCTGAATGCCCTCGGGCGTGCCAATGTTCTCGATCAGTGGCTCGAACCGGCGTCTTCGGCCGATGGCGCGTCGTTCACAACCGTCTCGCGAGCCGCGATCGGGCGACAGTTCGTGCTGAGCGTTCGACTGCAGCGTTGAGACGTGAGCGTGTCGTGTCGTTGTGTCGCTGCTCACACGATTACACGCCACGTAGTCATTCAAGGGCAGCACTGAGTAGTGGTGGCAAGCGGACGTACGTGTCTGCGTTTCGTATCCACTACTATCAGGAGAAGTTCATGCTTCGACTTCTACGCGCGGCGCGTGTCGTTCCGGTGTTGTTCGCCACGAGCGTGCTGGTCGCGTGCGGCGACGACGACAATGCGCTCGTTGAGCCGGGTACGCCCGCGACGGTTGTGGCCGCGGCGCAAGCCACTCCGCAGCTGAGCACACTTGTAACAGCCATCACCGCTGCCAATCTGGGTGCAACGCTGTCGGCGCCCGGCCCATTCACTGTGTTCGCTCCCGTCAACTCTGCGTTCGACGCTGTGCCCGCGGATCAGTTGGCGCGACTGCTGGAGAGCGGTAATGTGGCGATTCTTTCCAAGCTGCTGCGCTACCACGTCGTGCCGGGACGCGTGCTGGCCGCCGACCTCACGGAGGGACAAACGGTGACCACAGTGGAAGGCACGACCCTGCGCATCACATTGGCGGGTGGTGCTCGCGTCAACAACGCACGCATCACGACTACCGACCTTGCCACGGGCAACGGCGTGGTGCATCTGATTGATGGCGTGCTCACGGCAAGTCTCGATGTCGTCGACATTGCCACGATTCGCGGCTTCAGCTCACTCGTGACGGCGGTACGAACGGCAGGCCTGGAGAGCGCGGTACGCGGCAATGGTGCGGGGCAGGGCATCACCGTGTTCGCGCCAACCAATGCCGCGTTTTCTACACTCGGTGCGCTTCCCGGCAACACGGTCTTGAGTAATGTGCTCACATATCACGTCGTGAGCGGACGCGCGCTCGCGTCAACGCTGAGCAATAATCAGGATCTGACAACGCTGCAGGGTGCTTCAGTTCGCGTGCTCACCGGACCGCCGCTGCAACTGCGTGGCACAGGGAACACCGTCAACATCACGACGACGGACGTGGTGGCGAAAAACGGTGTGATTCATGTGATCGATGCGGTGTTGTCGCCAACCGCACCGGTTTCGCAGAACATCGTGGAGCTGGCTGGCGCCACGCCACAGCTGAGCACACTCGTCAGCGCGATTACCGCCGCCAATCTTGGTGCCACGTTGTCTGGTGCCGGTCCGTTCACCGTGTTCGCGCCGGTGAACAGTGCATTTGCCGCAATCCCGGCGGACCAGATCACACGCCTGCTGGAGAGTGGCAACGTGGCGATTCTGTCCAGGCTGCTGCGCTATCACGTCGTACCCGGGCGTATCCGCGCGGCCGACCTGCGTGAAGGACAGACAGTCACCACGGTGGAAGGCACGACCCTGCGCATCTCACTGGCCGGCGGTGCGCGGGTCAACAACGCGCGCATCACCACCACGGATATTGAAGCAACGAATGGCCTGGTGCACCTCATTGACGGGGTGCTGACGGAGAATCTTGATGTGATGGATGTCGCAACGATCCGGGGGTTCAGTGCACTGGTGTCCGCGATCCGGTCGGCTGGACTTGAGACCGCCGTGCGCGGCGACGGCGCGGGCCAGGGCATCACGGTGTTCGCGCCCACCAATGCGGCCTTTACGGCGCGTGGTACACTGCCCGGCAATCCTGCACTAGCCAACGTGTTGACGTACCACGTGGTCAACGGACGGGCGCTCGCATCATCGCTCAGCAACAATCAGAATCTCACGACGCTGCAGGGCGGGCAGGTTCGCGTACTCACCGGACCACCGCTGCGACTGCAGGGGATTGGCAACACTGTGAACGTCACGACCACGGACATCACGACGCGTAACGGCGTGATCCATGTGATCGATGCGGTGCTGTCGCCAACGGCTCCGGTCACGCAGAACGTCGTTGAGCTCGCATCCGCGACGCCCCAGTTGAGCACGCTTGTTTCGGCGATTTCGGCGGCGAATCTCGGCGCCACGCTCACTGCGGCCGGACCATTCACGGTATTCGCGCCAGTGAACTCCGCCTTTGCCGCCGTACCCACCGACCAGCTCGCACGACTTCTGGAGACCGGCAACGTCGCGATTCTCTCCAAGCTGCTGCGTTATCATGTTGTACCCGGGCGCATTCGCGCGGCCGACCTGCGCGAAGGACAGACAGTCACCACGGTGGAAGGCACAACCTTGCGTATCACGTTGTCCGGTGGCGCCCGGGTCAATGGGACGCGCATAACGGCTACTGATATCGAGGCGACCAACGGCGTCGTGCACCTGCTTGACGATGTGCTCACGCAAAGTCTTGATGTGGTGGATGTCGCGACGATCCGTGGGTTCAGCACGCTGGTCTCGGCGGCGCAGAGCGCGGGATTGGTGAACGCACTGCGCGGCAACGGCGCGGGCGACGGAATCACGGTGTTCGCTCCAACAAACGCAGCCTTTACGGCACTGGGTGCGCTGCCTGCGCTTCCGACGTTGACGACCGTGCTGACCTACCACGTGGTGAACGGTCGCGCGCCGGCCGGTTCGCTGAGCAACAACCAGAATCTTCGCACGCTGCAAGGTGCGCAGGTTCGTGTGCTCACGGGGCCGCCGCTGCGACTGCAGGGCGTTGGCAACACGGTGAATGTCACGGTGACGGACGTACCGGCAAAGAACGGCATCATTCACGTGATTGACCGCGTGCTCGCTCCGACGTTGCCGGAGACACGCAACGTGGTGCAGTTGGCCAGCAGCACGCCAGCGCTCAGCACGCTGAGCACTGCCATCGGTGCAGCCGGGCTCGGCCAGACGCTCGCCGGTACCGGGCCGTTCACGGTATTCGCCCCGGTGAACAGCGCGTTCGCCGCATTACCTGCTGATCAGCTGGCTCGACTGCTCGAGAGCGGCAACGTCGCCATCCTTTCAAAGCTGCTGCGCTATCACGTGGTCCCAGGGCGAATTGAGGCTGCCGACCTCGCCGAAGGTCGAGTGCTGACCACTGTGGAAGGCACAACGCTGCGCATCACACTCGCCGGTGGCGCACGGGTGAACTCCGCGCGCATCACAACGACCGATATCGAAGCGGTGAACGGCCTGGTCCATCTCATTGACGGCGTGCTCACCGAGAGCCTCGACATTGTGGACGTTGCCGCGCTGCGCGGCCTGAGTCGATTGGTGGCCGCTGCGCAGGCGGCGGGACTTGAAGCGACGCTGCGTGGCAACGGTTCCGGCAGCGGCCTCACGGTGTTCGCGCCGAGTGATGGAGCGTTCACCGCCATCGGTGCACTGCCGGCCAATCCGGCCCTCGCGCAAATCCTGCTCGGCCATGTGGTTGACGGGCGGGCGCTTGCCGGTTCGCTCAGCGACAATCAGTTGGTGCGCACGCTGCAGGGCAGCGATGTTCGTGTACGTATGAATCCGTTGCGCGTTCATGGCAGCGGAAACGCCTCACCGGTAGCCGTGACCGCCACGGATATTGTGGCCAAGAATGGCGTGATTCATCTCATCAACGGTGTGATCCTGCAGTAAGCGACAGGAAGCCGCATGCAGAACACGCGCGGGTAGCCGGAACCTCGGCTTCCCGCGCGTTGTCGTTCCAACGGTAGTGCGTGCCGACCACCGTGAACCGAAAACCGTTCACCGCAAACGGTTGTCGGTTCACGGTTGCCGCCCATTACGCCCTCTAAGTGTACCGTGGCGATCGCGCTTTCAGTTGACGGCACACGTTTACGGTTGACAGTGAATATTTGCCATCGTGCGCCGTTCACCAGAAGCCCGAGCCGTCAAACGATGGCGCGATCCCGACGGCCCGCACAACACGCACCCGCCTACTGACCAATCAGACTCAGCGGATCAAACGTGATCGCACCGTAGCGGGCGATGAAATGCAAATGCGGCCCCGTGACGCGTCCGGTCGCACCGACGTGTCCGATCACGGCATTCCGTGACACGGTATCTCCCTCGGCCACGAGTTGCTTGCTCAGATGCAGATACGCGGTCACGAATCCTTCCCCATGGTCGAGATAAATCACATTCCCGCCGAGATGGAAGCGGTCCACGAGACGTACGATGCCGCGATTGGATGCACGCACCGGTGCGCCCACGGCGCCGGCGTAGTCGGTGCCCATATGCCGGCTGGTCACCGCGCCGTTGAAGGTGCGCCCGCCGCCAAAGCCGCTCGTAATGCGTGAGGTGCGCGGCGCGATGAACGTATCCGTCCACAAACGTGGTGTGTCATGCGACGCGCGCGAGACAGCCGCCGCACGCTCGGCCTCCCGTCGTTGACGCGTCACAAGCGCGGAGTCGGGCGTCGCCGAAAAACGCGGCGCGACGCGCAGCTTCTCCAACGGGTAGTCGCCGTCGCGCGTTGGCAGCCGCGTTGACACGTCGATGTCATTGTCGCACGTGATCGTGAGCGTCAGCCCGCGCGTGGAATCCACCGGTGCCGCCGCGTACGCCAGCGCACTGTCGCCCACGAGTCGAAAATGCAGCGGTTCGCCAGCGAGCTGGGCTCGACGAAT
>JBBRFQ010000152.1:0-8964 GCA_038224035.1 Gemmatimonadales bacterium | reverse complement strand
CAGCCCACGAAACAGGGCTGGTTGTACGTGTTTGATCGCGCCACAGGCGTGCCCATCTGGCCCATCGAAGAAAAGCCCGTGCTCAAAAGCGAAGTACCGGGTGAACAAAGCGCGCCCACTCAGCCGATTCCGAGCAAGCCTGCGCCGTACGTGCAGCAGGGGCTCGAAGAAGAGGATCTGATCGACTACACACCGGCGATCAAGGACTCCGCGCTCAAGATGGCGAAGCGGTGTCGTATGGGACCGTACTACGTCCCGGCGTCGCTGAGCGACGGCAGTACGCCAAGCGGTTTGCGCTGTTCGTGGTACGCGCCTGGGGCGGCCGGTGGCGTGAATATCGACGGCGGTGCAAGCATCGATCCGGAAACGGGCATGCTGTACGTGGCGTCGCAAAGCTCGCTCAGCACCATCGCGCTGCAGAAGGATCCATGTTCGGAGTTCCGTTACAGTTCACCGCGTGACAACTGCGGGTTGATCGGCGCTCTCGAGCCACCGCCCGGTTACACACCGCCAACGCGGCGTCCTGGCGGATTCGAGGGTCGTGGTGGCGCGTCGCAGATCGGTGGCGTGTCAATTCTCAAAGCTCGCGAACTGGGCGGAGTAACGGCGTACAACATGAAGACCGGCGACAAGGCGTGGTGGATTCCGAACGGCGGATTTATTCCCACCACCAGCCGCGATCCGCTGTTTGCTGGTGTGACGCTGCCACCGCGTTCGTCAACGGGACAAGCGCAGGTCATGACCACCAAGTCGCTGGTCATCTATGGCACGGGACGCAGCGGTGGTGTGCCGGGTCAGCCGCCGCAGCTGTTTGCGGTGGACAAGGCAACGGGCAAGCAGGTGGGTGCGGTGGAGATTGCGGCCAAGACCACGGCGGTGCCGATGACGTTTATGCACAAGGGCAAGCAGTACATTGTGTTTGCGTCGGGTTCGGGCACTGGCGCGGCGTTGACAGCGCTGCGGTTGCCGGCGGCCAAGTAACACAATCGAAAGGGCGACCGTGACGGCTGTCGCCCTTTCCTGACGGCTACGGGCGGACGCGGCGTGGCGCCCGCTACTGCGCGCAGTTACGGCGCGCAGTTACGGCGCGAGCGTAATGCGCAGTGTTGTGCCCGGTGTGTCGAGCACCGCCGGGTACCGCGTGAGCGGCAGCGGCGCCGGACCGGCAACGTTGATGCCCTCGACATCGTACTCCGACCCGTGGCATTGGCAGATCATGCGCGGAGCCTGAAACAGCGAGATGCCGCATCCCGAGTGTGTGCACACGTTGGTGAATGCCCGATAGTCACGCTCGGCAACGCGGATGACAATGACGCGCTGTTCACTGATCACGAACGCTGAGCCGATGCTGCGCAGGGCGTCCAGACGGTCGAGACGCACGGTGATCACGCCACCCTCTATAATGACGGCCTCTTCGTCTAGCGGCGTGGTTGGACTGTCGCCGGCACACGCGACAAGTGCAATCAGCGCACCGGCGTGCAAGAGCAGACTGCGGCGCGAGCACGACCAGGTGCACAGGCTCTCGCACGGGTTGTCAGCGAGCGGCGCTGTCGCTGCGCTGGCGCGAGACGGACTGTTATCCATTTGCATTGCACAAGTTGGCGTCGCGTGGCGCACGTCCGCCATCTCCGTTTTCCGTCAACGCCGGTTCGCGACATTCCCGTTACGCAAACGTTGAAATGCGTTGCGCTCTCTCCACCATACTCCCTGCAATCCAGGAACCGCGCTGCTCCGCGCGGTGCGGAGTACGGTGCCGAGGGACGACGCAGCGCGTCGCAAACGGATCCACGAACCGATCATCCCGGGTGTCGCCCGGAGGATTCAGGAATGCAACGTTTCAACATTCGTAGCACCGCAACAATCGCGGCCACCGGCCTGCTGTGCGCCGCTGTGCTCGGCTGCTCTGATGATGACGGTATGACCGGCACGCAGACACCGCCGCTGCAACTCGCCAATACCTCTGTGACGCCGTCGCTCATCCGGAGCCTTGTGCCGGGCGTCGAAATCTTCAGTGTCATCGGCAGTGATGACGTTCTTCCCGCGTCACCGGGCTTCGTGTTCGGTGGTTCGGCTGACGGCGCCGGCCTGCTCAAGAATGCCGACGGCACCTTCACCATGTTCACCAACCACGAAGACAACTTTGCTGTCTCACGCGTGACGTTGGATGCGGCCTTCAGGCCGATTCGCGGCGACTACGTCGTGAACTCCACCGCCGGCAGGTATCGCCTGTGTTCGGCCACGATGGCCATGCCGGCGATTCACGGCTTCGGTCCGCTGTTCATTACGGCGGGTGAGAGCAATGAAGAGTCGCAGATTCTGGCGGTCACACCGTTCGGTGCCGCGAATACACCGAAATACCTCACGGGTTTCGGTCGTTGGAATACGGAAAATGCGGTGCCGCTGCCTATGACGGCCTATCCGAATCGGACTGTCGTCATGCTCGGCGATGACGATTCCGGTGCCGAAGGCGGACAGATAGCGATGTACCTGTCCACCACGGTGGGCGACCTGGACAACGGCAAGCTGTACACGCTCGCCCGCACGAACAACAACACCACGGAGCGCGAGATGGTGGTGGGTCAGACCTATCCCATTGCATTCCGTGAAATTGCCAACCACGCCACACTCACCGGTCGGCAGATCAATCAGGCGACCGCCGCGCTGAACGCGGTGGCCTTCGGTCGCGTGGAAGACATCGACTATCGGAAGGGTGGCGCGGGCCGCGAGTTGTACATCGCCGTGACCGGCCAGAACAACACGGGTGTTAACGCCGGCTTCACGCGTACCAGGAAAGGCCGAGTGTACCGCCTGATCCTCGATGCGAACAACCCGTTGCAGGGTACGATTGAAGTAATCCTCGACGGCGATGATCGTTCGGGCCCGGCGGGGCAGTTCCAGAATCCCGATAACATTTACGTCGGTCAGAACTACGTGTATGTGCAGGAAGACGATAACGGCTACGGCGATGAAACGCACGACGCCTACATCTACCAGTACAACATTTCCACTCGCGCACTGATTCCCGTGCTTCAGCTCGACCACCGGCGCACGCAGCCGGATGCCGCAAAGTACAACGCGGCGGGCGCGCGTCCGGAGGGCAAGGCCGGATGGGAGTATGGGGCCATGATCGACGTGTCGACGGAATTGGGCAACGAGAACACGTTTCTGATCGCGCTGCAGCCACATTCGTGGCGTGCCGACAAGTACCTCGGTGTGGACGGTGGTACCCTGCGTCCGACGGAGAATCAGGCGAGCATGATGGTGCTCGTGAGGGGACTGCCGCGCTAATGATCAACTGCACAAAGCCTGGGGCCGTGGCGATCTCGCTACGGCCCTTCGGTCGTTCAAGGAGTCGTGCTGCGGTCGGCGTCTTCGTACTGCAACTGATGACCGTGAGCGCCGGATGCAATGGAAAGGAGGCCACATCGGATGCGCCCATTGCTTCAGCGGCCGCAACACACGCCGACGGTGCGCGCGATCGCTGGGTCGCGGATATCGGGATCCTTGGGCGTGAGGTCGACCTGCTCGACTCATCCGCCGTGGCGCTGGCGCAGACGCCGACCGACAGCAACGCGGCGCGTGCGCAGCGACAGTTCGCACTCGCCCGCGGCGCGTTCAAGCGCATCGAGTTCCTCGCGGCCTACTACGAGCCGTCAACGACGCGCGCGATGAACGGGCCGGCACTGCCGCGCGTCGAAGACGAAGAAGGACCCGAGGCCGTATTCCCACCGGAGGGCTTTCAGGTCATCGAAGAGCTGCTGTTCCCGGAGCCTGATGCCACCGATCGTCAGGTGGTGGTCAACGAAATCCGGAACCTGCGCGCGTACGTTACGCGGTTGCACACGTCTGCGTCGCGGCAACGCGTCACGGATGACCGGATCTTTGATGCGGCAAAACTGCAGATCGCCCGCGTGGTGACACTCGGCGTGACCGGATTCGATTCTCCGGTCGCACTGCTCTCGCTTGCTGAGGCCGCTGAGTCGTTTCGTGGCATGCGCGGCGTACTCGAAATCTATCGCGATACATTGGGCGCGGATCGTTGGGCATCGCTGGATGGTGCGTTTGCGCAGGCCATTGATGCGCTGTCATCGGATACGTCATTCGATTCGTTCGACCGTTTGCACTTCATCGCGTCGGGTGCCAACCCCCTGGCCAGATCATTGGCCAACGCCCGGGAGCAGCTGGCGATCGGCGTACCGCAAGAACGTCGCGCCTTCCGCGTCGACGCGACCACGCTCTTCGATGAGGGCGCGTTCGATGCGCATGCGTTTGCCGCTCCCGCGAGCGAGCGCGCGACGCCGGCCCAGGTCGCGCTCGGTCGGGCGCTGTTTTTTGAGCCGCGCGTCTCCGGCGATGGAGCCAACACATGTGCGTCCTGCCACGATCCGTCACGAGCCTTCACGGATGGCCGCGAACGATCGGTGGCACGATCGGGGCGCGCGTCGCTGCGAAACTCGCCCACGGTGATCAACGCGGGGCTGCAAGTGGGTTCGTTCTACGACCTGCGCACCACATATCTCGAAGATCAGGTGAGCGACGTGGTCGCCAATGCGGAGGAGATGCACGGGAGCGTTGATCGTGCGGCCTCGGCGCTGGCCGGTGACAGCAGCTACACGAGACTCTTTGCGGCAGCATTTCCCGCGGCGGGCGACAGTGCGCGCAGCGGCCGAACGATTCGCCTCGCGATTGCGGCGTACATCCGTTCGCTGCAGGCGCTCAATTCGCGCGTTGACCGGGCGCTTCGCGGCGACACGCTGGCGATCTCCGCTGAAGAGCGGGAAGGACTGAATCTCTTCATGGGGAAAGCCAAGTGTGCGACCTGTCACTTCGCCCCGCTGTTCAACGGTACGGTACCGCCGATGTACGGCGAAAGCGAAGTGGAAGTAATCGGTGTGCCGTCCACGAATGTGGTACGCAATGCGCGCATTGATCCGGACTCGGGTCGATTCCGCGTGACGCGATCGGCGCCGCATCTGCACGCGTTCAAGACGCCCACGGTTCGAAACGTGGAGTTGACGGCTCCGTACATGCACAACGGTGTGTATCGCTCGCTCGAGGAAGTGGTGGACTTCTACAATCGCGGCGGCGGCGTCGGAATCGGTGCGGTGCGCGAGAACCAGACGCTGCCGGCAGACACGCTCGGCCTCACGCGGCGCCAGCAGGATGCGCTGGTTCGTTTCATGCGGGCGCTGACCGATACCGTTGGTGTGACCGGCTCGCCCGAAGCTGAGGCGTATCGGAAGCGTGTGGCTGGACTTGACCCGGCTAAACGGACACCAGGGTAACGGCGGAGAGCTCGCTGACGCAGACGTGCGAGAGGCGGCGTGCTGGCTTTGCAGCAGTTCTCCCTGCAGTTTAGTCCGATGACTTTCGATCTCGCGACGCGCTTTCTGGAGCGCAGCCGCCACTACCTGGGCGTCGAGTATCCGGCCAAGATTCGTCTGGCGGTGGCGGCGATGCCTGCGGAGCAGCTCTGGCAGCGGGCCAACGACGGATCCAACAGTGTCGGCAACCTGCTGCTGCATCTCGCTGGCAACGTCCGTCAGTGGATCGTCAGCGGGGTGGGTGGCGCGCGCGATGTCCGGCATCGTGACGCGGAGTTCTCGGCGCGCGAAGGCGATACGGTCGATGCGCTCCTCGCACAGCTCGATGCCGCCTGCGCCGACGCCGTCGCGGTGCTCGCCACGCTCGATGCGGCGTCGCTCGGCGGCTCGCGCAGGATTCAAGGGCGCGAGACGACGGTGTTCGCGGCGATCTATCACGTCGTCGAACATTTTTCCGGGCACACCGGGCAGCTTATCCTGCTGGCCAAGCAGTGCGCGCCCGGCGCGGTGCGCTTCTACGACGATTCCGGAGGCCTCGCGCGTCCGTTGTTTCTGCCCGACGGTGGCCGCGATGTCGATTGACGAGCGGAGCGACGTCGATCGTCGCATCGGCAGCCCTCGCGCGACACGGCGTCGTAGGTGCGCGGACGAGCGCTCGTGAGCGACACGGTACGTGGTGTGGCGGAGCGACTCGCTGACGCGCTCGACGGGCGGTATCGCGTGGAACGCGAACTCGGCGCAGGCGGGATGGCGACGGTGTCCTCGCCCTTGATATCCGGCATGCACGACGCGTCGCGATCAAGGTGCTGCACCCCGAGCTCTCGGCGATGCTCGGCGGGGAACGCTTCCTATCACGATACGCCCCGAGCGCTCGCCGGCCGCTGGGGTGCCGCATAACGACGCTTGGTGACTGCCCGCCGCGTGAACACAGGCCGTAAGCGGCCCGCGAGCACCGCCGGTTCACCGGTCGGTCCACCCGGGACCCGTCCCGTCCGTCTGCTGCACATTGCGCGCGGCATCGCAGTCGACACCCCAGCCGGTCAGCGCGGGGCACAATCAACGTTCAATCCGTGAAGCCGCCCTCGCGCAACACGCTGACGTCACGCTCCCACCCGTCGTCGTCCGGCTTCGCCGCGTAGAGATCCGGATCGCCCATCCATCGTCCCGTGCGCTGGCGCTCCAGTTCGCCCGAGGGCAACAGACGGAAGCCCGCCGCCGTGAGACGTGCCGCGCCGTCGACGTCGACCTGCCGGTTGTGCATACCAATCAGCAGCCGCCAGCTGCGACCAGCTCATCGGCGGTGCGCATGGCGACCAACTCCTCTCCGGCGCCGAGCGCAAAGGTCTTGGACGTGTCGTTGCCCCCGAAGCTCGCTTCGCCTTCCGTGGCACTGAGCGCCCAGGGGAGCACGGTGACGTTGGTGAATCCGTTCCAGCGCACGTGGCGCGCGAGTAACCGGCGGTTGAAGGCGGACGGCTCGAAGGCGTACACGTGCCCCGTTGGGCCCACGCGTGCGGCGGCGCAGAGCGTGACGTACCCGTGGTGCGCGCCGACATCCCACACCACATCGCCGGGGCGCACCAGCGCGCCGATCAGCGTCAGCTGCTTCGCGGCGCGGCGCCCGCTTCCGTAGCCGTGACCGGCGCTGGCGAGGTTCCAACGCAGTCCGCGATTCACGCCACTGGCGATGAGGATCGGGATTCGCTCAAGGACTGGGTCGGTGACGGAACGGATGAACCGCGGGACTTTCATTGTTCGTGGGCTTGTAGTTTCCGTCGTGGAGTGAGAAGTATGCCACGTGCTGGTGCGCACGGCGAGCGTGGCCGGCACGGGCGGCGGGAGCTCCGCGCCACGAAGGGCCGTCGTGCGGTCTGGTTCGGCGCGCCGTGGCGCGACTGATACGTGACTGACAGCGCCATTCGAAACGGATCTGACCTAGACGCTAGGGCGTGACAGTCACCGTTGTTGTTCCCGACGTGGTCGTCGGCGCAATCGTCCCGGCCGAAAGCGTGACGAGCGATGTGCCCGCAGTGAGATAATTGGGCGACAGCGTTCGTGTGTCACGGATCATGCAACCGTTTCGCGCCTTGACCAGTCCGGTGTTCTCACCATCGGGTGCCTGCATCGCGCTGAAGGCAGCGCTCGACCAGGGTGCCTACGCCGCCCAGATCTTTGACGTCGCACGAGGTGTCGCGGCACGTGCGCCAATCGAGAGCGATGCCGCGTCGATCACGTGGACGGCGACCGGCGATTCGCTGGTCTACCGACCCGTCGACGCGAACTCGTGGTGCGCGCCGCCGACGGGAGCGGTGTGCCGACTCCTCCGGTCGTTGTGAAGGATTGGACAATCGGGGAGGATATCACGGCGTGGGGACCGTGGATCGCGATTGCTGGGCTTCCCAAGGGCGCACCGGCCGGATCCGACATTGGTGTGATTCATCGCGACTCTGCCGGTTTTGTGCGTGGCTACAGCTCGACACCGTTCAGCGAGACCGCGCCGGCGATTTCGCCGGACGGAAAGTGGCTGGCCTACACGTCGAATGAGAATGGTCGTGAAGACGTATTTGTCAGTGCGTTCCCCGTGCCGTCGGGGCGCTACCTCGTGACGACAGAAGGCGGACACGGCGCGTCGACGACCAGTGCGTGCCCACCCTACAGCAGCCTGTTCTCGGGCTTGATGTAGCGATGGATGACGCCGCGTTCGTGCGCGTACGGCCACCCGTCGGCCACTTCGCGCGCGATACGCAGCGCGTGGTCGATGGGGAGTTGCTTCTCGCGGTCGGGCTCCGCAGGTTCGCGGTCGTCTCGATGTCGCTCAGGCACAGCTCGTCGCCGATGACGGCCGCGAGAGTTCGGGCTTGAGCACTTTGATCGCGACGAGGCGATCGCGCTTCAGATCGCGCGCGAGGCACACCGTGGCCATGCCGCCGGCGCCGAGGTCGCGGTCGATGGTGTAGCGGTCGGCGAGCGCCGCCGCGAGGCGATCAGGGATCGTCATGAGCAGTCGAAGGACGCATCAGGCAAATGTCGCGCGCGCCAGGCGCTCACACCAGCGTCGCCAGGAATCGTGCGGCCGTCCAGAGGTGGATCTGCTCGGCGGTCACGCTTTCGCGCTCGCCGCGCAAATGCGCCTGGTACGCGTCGCAGGCAGGGAATCGTTCTTTGAGATAGCGGAGCGCCGGCGACACGGGACCGGAGGTGAGTTTGGCCTCGACCATGAGAATCGGCTAGCGGCGCTCGACCACGACACAGTCGACTTCGCGTCCGTCGACGTCGCGAAAATATCGTAAATCCAGTTCACGACCGGCGGTGTCGAACTGAAAGTGCACCCATTTCAGCAAATGCGACGCCACCAGATTTTCAAAACGCGGGCCATCGTCGGGGACAATGCTCCAATCGAAGTGATAGTGCTTTTGCTCCTTTTTCACGGCGCGCAATCGCGGCGCACCGAACGGTGGCAAGCGAAAGATGGCGTAGAGCCGCTCGAAGATGTCCACACCCACATCTCGGTGTCCTGTGCTTGCCGTGCTCCGCACTCATGGATCCCAATTCCCTGCATAAAGTACGGCGACATCGCGCGCATCGCCGGTACGGGCCCGAGGCGGGCCGGCGGTCGGGACGCTCGCACCTTGACGGCAAC
>JBBRFQ010000151.1:0-9009 GCA_038224035.1 Gemmatimonadales bacterium | reverse complement strand
ACGAGACGGCCAGTGAGCAGCGCAATCATGAGCGGCGCAGTTTCAGCGAAAGGGAAGCGATCGTGGGCAGCTGCGGAGTAAGCAGCGCGCAGAGTGCGGCAGCCACGCCGTCGGCAGCGTCGGCGGGTTGCGGTGGTGTCTTGAGTCTGAGCAACTGCGCCACCATGAACTGCACCTGCTCTTTCGTGGCGGCACCGCGTCCAACAATCGACTTCTTGATCACGGCCGGTGCGAACTCCACAATCTTTACGCCCGCCATTTCGCCGGCGAGGAGAATGACACCACGTGCGTGGCCGAGCACCACGGTGGTGCGCACATTGCGGGCGTAGAACACGTCCTCCACTGCGAGAGTGGCCGGTGCGTGCCGCGTGATCAACTCCACCACACCCTCGTGAATATCGCGCAGGCGACACGCCAGCGGTTGCTCAGCGCGTGTCCGAATCACGCCGCATTCAATGAGCTCCGGCGCACCCCCCGCGCCACGTCGCACCACGCCATAGCCGGTGACTGCCGTACCGGGATCTATCCCCAGAACGATGTCACCGCCGGTACTCACGCCTCGGCCAGCGAGTCTTCGTCCAGCTCGAAGTTCGCATCGATGTTCTGCACATCGTCGAGGTCGTCGAGCGCATCAAGCAGCTTGAGCAGCGCGGTGGCGTTGTCGCCCTCCACCTTCACGGTGTTCTGCGGCACCCAGGACAACGCGGCTTCGCGCACAGGATAACCACCCTTCTCCATCGCTTCGCGCACCGCGTGCAGATCGGCCGGCGCGGTGGTGAGGTTGTAGTCGTCACCGTCGAGCGCCACATCCTCCGCGCCCGCTTCGAGCGCCGCCATCATCACGGTGTCTTCATCGCGCCCTTCGGCCGCCAGCAGCATGCGTCCCTTGCGATCAAACAGATACGAGACGGAGTTGGTGGAGCCGAGGTTGCCGCCATTGCGCGAGAGCTTGAAGCGAACATCGGCGACAGTACGGGTAGGATTGTCGGTGAGCGCCTGAATCATGAGGGCCACACCGCCGGGCGCGTACGCCTCGTAGAGTACCTCCACGTAGTCCACACCTTCGAGTTCGCCGGTACCCTTCTTGATTCCGCGCTCGATGTTTTCCTTGGGGCACGAAACCCGGCGCGCGTTGTCGATCGCTGTGCGCAGTCGTGGATTGCCATCGGGGTCACCACCGCCCGCTTTCGCGGCCACGGTGATTTCGCGAATGAGCTTGGTGAAAAGCGCCCCGCGCTTGGCGTCAGTGGCGGCCTTGTAGTGCTTGGTGGTCTTCCATTTACTGTGACCAGCCATTGTCACTCCGGGAGCGTTCTTGAGGCAGCGGCACCGCGGCGGCGGTACCGATAGGGGAGAGCCTTAAAATATACACAGACGGGCGCCGCCGCCCTACGCTTCTATCACGTCTTCGAAGCGCAGGCACGGGGCTTCGAAGTAGAGATCGACGTAGGCCAGGTCCCCGGCGCGATGCTTGAGCAGGTGCAGTTCGGCGGCGCCGCGCAGCGCCGAATCACGCTGGTAGATCTCCTCGCGGAACAGGCCGAGCACGAGGTCGGCGTGGGCGGCTACGGCGCCGCGAACACCAAAATCGGTGATGCGAGGACGCAGGTCCTGGCGGCTGTGGTCGAGCAGCGGCAGGTGCGCGGTCAACAGTACGGCAACCTCCCGCGAGATCGCGAGCCGTTTGCAGGCGAGCACCGCATACGCAAGCGCGTCGTCGCGACACACGGGGTCGGTGAGCAGTGCCTCAAGTCCGTCAATCACCAGCAGGCGTGCGTCCGGTGTGGCTTCGAGCGCCCGCTGCACACTGGCCATGCCGCTGCCATCGAGCGACACGATGACGGGCGCATGTTCGCGCAGGTGCAGGGCGGCCGCCGAGACCGCGGTGCGCGCGGTGTCATCGAGCACACCACGTCGCAGCACATCGAGCGGAACGCGCGAGACAGCGGTCAGCGCACGCTCGAACGTTCGGGCCGAAGTCGCCTCGGACGAAAGCACGAGTGCCGGTGTCTGCATGGCGCTGGCACGGAGCGCGAACGACAGCGCCAGTGATGACGTGCCACTGCCGGCATCACCGCCGAGCACAATGAGATCGCCGGCGCGGAATCCGCCGTGAACCAGTGGCGCCAGGCTCGGGAATCCAGCGGGGACGAGCCAGGGATCGGGTGACGCCATACTGTTGTGCGGCACTAGGAAATCGCGGCGAGTCGGCGCACGAGCCGTTCGATTTCAAGCGACGCGGCGCCGTCGATGTACGTGCCAGCCGCTGACGCAACCACACGGAGCGCACCGGCGGTGGGAATCGGACCGGAGGCGGTGGCGTCGATCACTTTCGCGAGTGGTACGCGCAGCGCCGCCGGCAGGGCCAGCGATGCGAGCCACACACGCGCGGCCGTGGCCCGATGCTGACGGTCTTCAGCGGGCAGACTGTCGGGAGGCAGCAAGCCGCTGGCCAAACGCGATACGGACAGCAGTGCCAGCGCCACTTCTCGGCCGCCGCCCAGCGGCAGGCGACCGGCGAGGCCAGCCATCGCCGGAAAGGGGAAACCGATCGGGGCGAGGGCAAACGGAGGTTGGGGAATGGTCACGCAGCGAATATACCGCGCCCAACGCGGGATGGGCGACGTTAGCTTTCCCCGTCATGGCACTTCCGGCAAAACAGATTCTCTGGGTGGACGACGAGGCGGAGCTTCTCGAGCCCCACAAGCTCTTTCTGACCGATAAGGGCTACGCGGTGGAAATGGCGACGAACGCGGACGACGCGCTCGAAATGCTGCGTCGGCGTCCGTTTGACCTGCTGCTGCTCGACGAACAAATGCCGGGGACGCGCGGCTTGGCCGCCTTCCGCGAGCTGCGTGAGTTCGCCCCGTCGCTGCCGGTGGTCATGATCACCAAGAGCGAAGAAGACGCCACGATGAAGGAGGCCATCGGGGCCAACGTGCGCGACTACATGGTGAAGCCGGTGACGCCGCGGCAGTTGTTGGCAGTTGTCACGCGCATTCTCGAAGGCCCGCTGATCCGCTCGCAAGCGTTGGCGCGCGGTTTTGTCGAGCGCTTCCGCGCGATTGAATCGGAGCGACATCAGGGGCTCGACTGGCGCGGCTGGATTGATCGCTGGGTGGAACTGGCGCAGTGGGATGTGGATCTCGCGGCGGCAGGCGAGATGGGACTGCACGAGTCGCTCCGCGGTCTGTATCCCGACATGCACCGCGCCTTTGCGCAGTTCATGAAGTCGGAGTATCCGCGCTGGCTGCGCGAGCTCGACGGTGATCGTCCGCCGCTCTCGGTGGACGTGGTCACGGAGTTTGTGGCGCCGGTGCTGCGCAGTGATCGCAAGGTGGTATTCATTGTGATCGATTGCCTGCGTCAGGATCAGTGGAAAGCGATTGAGCCGTTGTTTGCGCCGCTCTTTGAGATTGAGACGACGCATTACTACGGCATTTTGCCCACGGCCACGCCGTACGCGCGCAACTCGTTGTTCAGCGGATTGTTTCCTGGCGAGATCGCGGCCCGGTTTCCCGACTGGTGGGGCGAGCGTGACGATGAGACGCTCAATGCACACGAGAAGGATCTTCTCCAGGCACAGATCAAGGATCTCGGATTCGATCTGCCGGTGCGTTACAACAAAATCACGTCGCCGGCCGACGCTGACGACCTGCTCCGTCACCTCTCCAGTTCGATCGCGGGCGACGGTATCTCGTCGTTTGTGTTCAACTTCGTGGACCTGCTGACGCACGGCCGCAGCGAATCAATGATTTTGTTCGAAGTCGCGCGTGACGAAACAGCGCTGCGTGCGCTGACGCATCAGTGGGTGCAGCGATCGGCCTTGTTTTCGCTCATGCAGGACGCCGCCAGGCGCGGCATCAAAGTGGTGATTACCACCGACCACGGTGCGCTGCACTGCAATACGCCGGCAACCGTGTTTGCCAAGCGCGATACGACCTCGAATCTGCGCTACAAGTTCGGCGAGGACCTGCGCGCCGAGCGGGACGATCAGGCGCTGCTATTCACGAACCCTGACGATCTGCGCCTGCCACACCGCGGACCGTCGATGAATACGCTGCTGGCCACAGGCGATGGCTTTTTTGTGTACCCTACGAAGCTGCGTGAGTATCAGCAGCGGTACAAAGGATCGTTCCTGCACGGTGGCGTGACGCCGGAGGAATGCATTCTGCCCGTGTCCCTGCTCACGCCCAAGCGGTAGCGCCTGGCGATGCACACCTCAGAGATGCGCGCCGCGGCACCGGGAAAAGTGTATCCCCGGCTGCTGGCGTTCCTGCGTCCGCACCGCTGGCGCATGGCGCTCACGATCGTCACGAACGTGGGCGCGGCGATTCTCGATGTGTTTTCGTTCACGCTGCTGATTCCGTTTCTCAACGCGCTCTTCGATCAGCCGCCGCTTAGTGATAAACCGGGGTTTGTGAACGATCTGCTCGGCGCGACCGTCGGGTTCTTCCTTGACACGCTCGATCGCGAGGGATCACTGCTCAATGTGATTCTCTTCATTCTGGCGGTGATTCTGGCCAAGAATGTGCTGGTGTGGGTGAGCGGGCAGCTTGGCGCGCAACTGCAGGAGTTTGTCGTGCGCGATTTACGGAACGCACTCTACGCGCACTTGCAACGATTGCCGCTTCCCTGGTTTACGAGTACGAAGGTGGGGCAGGTGATCGCGCGTGTGCTCACGGACACGCAGAATACCAAAGCGGTGATCACCGAGCTCATCACCAGGTCTCTCATGAGTGCGGCCCAGGTGATAGCCACGATCGCCATGTTGATTGCGCTGTCGTGGAAGTTGACGCTGGTGTCGCTCGTTGGCGCGCCGCTCATCACCGCGTCGCTCATGCCGGTGCTGCGCAAACTGCGCAAGGGACACCGCCGGCTTGGCAATCAGCATGGTGAGCTGACCAGCGTGGTGCAGGAAGCGGTCGCTGGCATGCGTCTCGTGAAAGCGTTCCGGGCGGAGCCGTTCGAAACGGCGCGCTTTCAGGAGGCCAATGCGGCCTTTGCGCGCGGCAATGTGAAAGTCGCGCGGCTTGCGGCGCTGAGTACGCCAGTCACGGAAACGCTCGGCACCACCGTCGCCGTGGTGGTACTCTGGATCGGTTCACAACTCGTGTTCGCCGACCCTCAGGTGATGGACGGAGCGGACCTGATCGCGTTCCTGATTCTCGTGATGCGCATGCTGCAGCCGCTCAAGCAGCTCGCGCAGGTGCCCACGGTGGCGCAGCAGTCGCTGGCGAGTGCCGAGCGCGTGTTTGAAGTGTTCGATGCCGAGTCGGAAGTGGCGCGGGACAGGGGGACACGCTCGGTCGCCACGTTCGAGCGCGATCTCGTGTTCGAGCAGGTGAGCTTTGCGTACGAGAGTGGCGCTGAAGCGGTGCGCAGCGTGTCGTTCACGGCCAGCAAAGGCGAGGTGATCGCGCTGGTGGGGCCGAGCGGCGCCGGCAAGACCACGCTGGTGGATCTGATTCCCCGGTTTGTGGAGCCGTCGAAGGGACGCATCCTGCTCGACGGCATCGACGTCGCTGCCATCCGGCTCGAAACACTGCGCGCGCTCACCGGCATCGTGAGCCAGGACACCGTGTTGTTCAACGACACGGTGCGCAACAACATCGCGTTCGGCGGCCGGGTGTACACCGACGCACAGGTGGAAGCCGCGGCGCGTGCCGCGAACGCGCACGGGTTCATTGTCGAGTTGCCCGATGGCTACAACACGTCGCTCGGTGAGCGCGGCGCGCGTCTCTCGGGCGGCCAGCGCCAGCGTCTCGCGATTGCGCGTGCGCTGCTGCTCGACCCGCCGATCCTCATCCTCGACGAAGCCACGTCGGCACTCGATGCGGAATCAGAGCGACTGGTGCAGGAAGCGATTGATCGGCTGCTGGCGGGCCGTACGGTGTTTGTAATCGCGCATCGTTTGTCCACGATTCAGCACGCGGACCGCATTCTGGTGCTCGATCGCGGCGAGTTGGTGGAGGAAGGAACGCACACCGAGCTGGTATCGGCCGGCGGCATTTACGCGCGACTGCATGCCCTGCAGTTCGACGGCGGCGCGCGCAGTAGCATAGTGGCGGGCGTGTCGTGAGTGCATCGCGACGGCGTTTCCTGATTGCCTCCGGACGGCGATGGGATGCATCGGCGCTGCAGTTGGCGCTGGCGGCGCAGTCGCTCGCTGCACGGGATGTACCGGTGAGCGTCGCGGTGCCGCGGGGCATGGAGGGGAGGTGGGAGGCGCTCGTGCCCGATGTGCCCGTCTCCGTGTTTGATGCAGCAGGCAGCACGCGTTCGATCCGTGCATCGCTGCGCGCGGTTGCCGAATCTACCCGGGCGAACGTCGCGCTGGTCGACGACAATGTGCTGCGACGCATCCTGGCGCGATTGATTCTGGAGAGCGGCTGTGTGCTGCAGCGCGTACCGTTTGGTGCGGCGATGCCGGACGAGTCCATGACGTCTCGCTTGTGGTTTCGTCGAGTGCCGCAGGCGCTGCTGGTGCCGGCGCTTGGGGATCTCGACGCGCCTCGCGCGATCACACAACGCGTGCCCGAATGTGAAGTGCCACTCGTCGCATCCATTCCTGATGTGAGCGTACGAACATCCACGCGAGAGACCCCGGTCTTGCTCGTTGTCCCAGACGCCGCGGCACCGCTCGACGCGCTGCCCGCGCTGCGCGCCGCGGCGCAAGTGGCGCGTCGTCATGAGGAATTGCGCATTCACTTGTTGGGTGTGCCAAGCCAGGTCCAGGAGCTTCGGGTGTACGCGGCGGCACTGCACCTGTCGGCGCAGCTGACGACGGGACCGCTCACGATCGGCCTGCCCGACATTCCCGCCGGTACGGTAGCCGCGTGGATCACCGCTCAAGGGGACGCCGGTGCATCGGCGGCATTGAGTGTCATGGCGCAGCGAGTTCCTGTGATCGTGCCCTCCACCTCGTCGGTCGCACCGGTCATCGCAGACCGAGTGACAGGTATGGTACTGGATGCCAGCGAAAGCCTGGCTGACGCCGTCGGCGCGGGCGTGTTGGCGCGATTGATTGCGCATGTCGACGAACAGCGCTCCATGGGCGCCGCGGCGCGCGCCCGCGTTCAGCGTTTGCACGGGGTGGATCGGCTTGGCGACGCCGTGCTCGACGCGGTTGAGCGCGTGCTGGCGGCCGCGCGCCGCGCCGCATGACATCCGTCGGCGTGCCGCCGCTGCCCGGTGCGGACGCAGCGCACCATGCGCCGCGCGCGAACATCATGACGGATTCACGGGCGTGGCGGAGTTTCAAGTCCGATGCGCGTGGCTGGTTCGGGCTTGGTGTGGTTGTGGTGCTGGTCATGCTCGCCGTCGCCGCCCCGCTCGTCTCGGACGATCCGCTGCGCATTGATCTGGACGCCGCACTGCAACCACCCTCGTCGACAAACATTCTTGGCACCGATGTGCAAGGCCGTGACGTGTGGTCACGGCTTGTACATGGAGCGCGCGTGTCGCTGCTCGTGGGCATCGTTTCGCAGGGCATCGCGCTCGCGCTCGGCGTCGGCCTCGGCCTCGTCGCCGGCTTCTACGGCCGCTGGGTTGATGAAATCGTGATGCGACTGGCCGATGTCACGCTTGCGTTTCCTTCGTTGTTGCTGTTGATCGCGATGGCGGCGGCGTTTTCACCGTCGCTCACGGTGGTGTGCGTGACCATTGGCGTAGTGGGCTGGGCGGGCATGGCACGACTGGTGCGCGGGCAGGTGCTGGTCGTGCGGGAGCTCGAATATGTGCAGGCCATGCGCGCAATCGGCGCGCGTGACGCACGCATACTGTTGCGACATGTACTGCCCAATGTCGCGGCGCCCGTGCTGATCGCGGTGACGCTCGGCGTGGCCGGCGCGATCATGGCGGAGGCGGCGCTGTCATTTCTCGGGCTTGGCGTGCAGCCGCCAACGCCGAGTTGGGGCGCGATGATTGCCGACGGTCGTGACCTGTCGCAATTGCGTAGTGCACCGTGGACATCCCTCGCGCCCGGGCTCGCCATCGGGGCCGCGGTGCTCGGCTTCAACCTGCTCGGTGACGCTGTGCGCGACGCCACCGATCCGCGGCGCTGAGCCCGGCATGCAGACTCCCAATTTCTGAGATGGTTTCCATGTCACCATTGCGCGCACACTACCCGTGGATGTCGAATGACGACATCATCTACCTGAACGCGGCGAGCACCGGCCCGCACCCGACGCGCGCCGTCGAGAAGGGGCGCGAGTGGCTGGATCTTCGCGCGCAGCCGCAGCGCATCAGTATTGCGCACATGGTGAACGCCGCGCAGCACGCGCGTGAGCATTTCGCGGCCATGATCGGCGCCGACAGCGACGAGATCGCGCTCATGCCCAATACCACGTATGGACTGAATCTCGCGTCCCGCGGGTTGCCGCTGCGTCCCGGCACGATTCTCACGTTCGAGGGTGAGTTTCCGAGTTGCGTGTATCCGTTCATGGCGCTCGGTTCGCGCGGTGTGGCGCTCGAGCGCGTGCCGTTTGGTGCCGACGGATTGCCCGATGAAGCGGAGTTGATCGCACGCGCGACCCGCGCTGATGTTGTGGCCGTGGTGGTCTCGTGGGTCCAGTACGCCAGTGGATTCGTGGTGGATCTGGCGCGGATTGGAGCGGCGTGTCGGGCGGCCGGTGCGTTTTTTATCGTGGACGGGATTCAGGGCTGCGGTGTGCGTGAGATCGATGTGCACGCCCTTGGCATCGATGTATTCGCCAGCGGCGCGCAGAAGTGGATGCTCGGCCCGTGGGGGACGGGGTTCGTCTATGTACGTCGCGATCTGCACGAGGTGGTGCAGGCGCCGGATGTAGGCTGGGCCTGCATGACAGCGTCAGCGGACTATGCCGATCTCACGCATTACAAGTACGAGTTTTGGCCCGATGCGCGGCGGTTTGAAGTGGTGACGCTGGCCTATCACGACTTTGGCGTGGCGAATGAATCGCTGGCCATCATGCGCGAGTCCGGTGGGCCGTCGGTGTTGCGTTCGCATATCGAGATGCTCGCGGACCG
>JBBRFQ010000150.1:0-9035 GCA_038224035.1 Gemmatimonadales bacterium | reverse complement strand
ATTTCTGCGGTCACGGTCGCGCCCGACAGCGTGGGAACGCCGGTGCGCGTGGTCGTGCCATCGGAGCCGAGCAGGACTTCGTTGAACTCGACGGTGGTGCCCGCATCACCCATCAACGATGGGATGCGAAGGGTCTTGCCCGCTTCTGCCCGGAACTGCTTGCCGCCGGTGCGGATGATCGCGTAGCTCATATTGCTCAAGACTGTAAAGAGGGCATCGCGCCCCGCCGAGGAGGCACCCCTGTGAGGGGACGCCGAACATATTCGGTCAGCGTCCATATCAAGCCCAGAAACCTATCCTGCACTCGGCGGGCTGTCAACGTCTGACAGTACAACACGTTGCAGTGTCCGGCGCTCAGGCCAGCGCGTACTGCTGGGTGACGTCCCGTTCCGCTCCTTTGACCACCAGACGGTACTCGTCGGGCTTGAGCAACGGATCGTCCCGCATCTCCACGGAAAAGCCGGCCACCTTCTCCAGCCGCTTCAGCAGATCACGCTCCTCTTCCAACACATGCAGCGCGATATCGGGATGCATCCGAAGCAGCATCGCGTCCTTCCGCCCCTCGGCGCCCATGCGGGTCACGGCCCGCTCCAAGCGGCGCACGATCGTCTCCGGTGAAAACACCCGACCGGTGCCGGCGCACGTGGGGCACGACTCGGTCATGCTCTGCCAGTGACTCTGGCGCACCCGCTGGCGCGTCATTTCGATGAGTCCCAGCTCGCTCACGGCAAAGGCTTTGGTGCGCGCCCGATCCCGACCGAGATGCGTGCGCAGCTCCTGCAGCACGCGGTCCCGATTGGCCTGCGTTTCCATGTCGATGAAGTCGCAGACGATGATGCCGCCCACATCACGCAGCCGCAGCTGCCGCGCGATTTCCTTGGCCGACTCACTGTTGGTGCGAAAGATCGTTTTTTCAGGATCCTTCTTACCGGTGTAGCGGCCGGAGTTCACGTCGATGGAGACGAGCGCTTCGGTTTGTTCAATGACGAGATAGCCGCCGGACGGCAAGTCACAGCGACGCTTGAACAAATCGCGGATTTCCTTTTCGACATCGAACTTGTCGAAGAGTGGCACCGGCTCCTCGTACATGCGCACGCGGTCGACCAAGTCGGGCGCAATACCGGTCAGGTATTCCACGATCTCGTTATAGACCTGACGCGAGTCCACCGTGAGCGCGTCCACCTTGCTCGAAAACACGTCACGCACGAGCCCGCGCGTCACATTGGTTTCACGATGAATCAGTGCGGGTGCACGCAAGAACTGATTCTTGCGCTTGATGCGCTTCCACGCGGCGATGAGTGAGTTGAGTTCGCGCTCGAACACTTCGCGCGTGGCGTCTTCACTGACCGTGCGCACGATCACACCACCGGCGTCGGGCGGCAGCAGCTCGGTGAGCATTTGCCGCAGGCGCTGGCGCTCGCTGCGTTCGCCGATCTTTCGGCTGACACCGACGCGACTGGCGAACGGCATGTACACGAGGAATCGACCGGCCAGCGAGACCTGCGCGGTGACGCGAGGTCCCTTGGTGCTGATGGGCTCCTTGGAGACCTGCACGACCAGATCCTGGCCGCGCTTGAGCACGTCCTGAATCGGCGGCAACTCCTTTTTCTGACGACGACCGCCACTCGGGGCGTCATCCTCGTCATCGTCGTCGTCTGGATCGGCGTCGTCATCAGGCACGACGATATCGGACGCGTGCAGGAACGCGGCCTTTTCGGTCCCGATATTGACGAAGGCGGCCTGAATACCAGGAAGTACCGCCTCCACCTTGCCAAGGTAGACATCGCCGACCATGCGCCGAGCATCGGGCCGATCGACCAGCAGTTCAACGAGGAGGTCGTCCTCGAGGATGGCCACCCGCGTTTCGCGCGGGTTGGCGTTGACGAGAATCTCGCGTTTCATCAAGGGTCCACGTCGGTCGGTGGCACGGCGACTCCGCGCGCGCTCGATCCTGACGTTGGGCAAAGGGCAAGGACAGGTTCAGGGGCGCCGAATGCGCCTCGCCTGAGTTCACGACCGGTCTCTCCGCCAATTGCGCGCGATCGTTCACTCCAGTCACGACCGGACGCTCGGAGCCGGCGCGATACCCGTACGGGTACGCACCACACTCTCCCGCGGTACGCGCACGAAGCGCGCGCCGAGGGCGACGAGAACCGGTGAGGAACGTGACGGCGTGCGATCGAAAAGTTGGCACGGGACGCGCAATGGGGTGTGCGGCGGTGACGTGGTGAGCACGCTGGCGCGCACGACACCCGCCGAAACAACGAGGGCCCGCGAGTCGCGCGGGCCTTCGGGACCTTCGCCTCGGCAGACCGGTCAGCCTGACCGGACTGCCGGACACCAAAAGCTATCGTACTTCGCGTCAGCCCGCTAGTTCTTTGAGCAGATGGCGCGCGATGACGATGCGCTGGATCTCGCTGGTGCCCTCGCCGATCTCACCGATCTTGGCGTCGCGCATGAAGCGCTCCACGGGATAATCCTTGGTGTAGCCATACCCGCCATGGATCTGCACGGCCTTGAGCGTGGCGCGCATGGCGAGCTCGGAGCAGAAGAGCTTGGCGATGGCGGCTTCCTTGCCGAACGGCTTGCCGTTTTGCGAAAGCCATGCGGCGTGATACACGAGATGACGGCCGGCTTCGAGCTCGGTGGCCATGTCCGCCAGCTGAAACGCGATGCCCTGAAACGAGGCGATCGTCTGCCCGAACTGCTTGCGTACCGACGCGTACTTGAGTGCTTCGTCAAGCGCGCCCTGCGCGATGCCGATGGACAGCGCGGCGATGCCAATTCGGCCAGCGTCGAGCGTCTTCATGAAGTTGATGAAGCCGAGTCCTTCGGTGCCGAGGAGATTTTCGGCGGGCACTTCAACATTATCGAACAGCAACTCGCGCGTATCGGAAGATCGCCAGCCGAGCTTGTCTTCCTTTTTACCGGCGCGAAATCCGGCCATGTTGGGCAGCGATGCGTCATGACCAATCCCGAGGGCCTTGCAGGCCTCGAGATCGCAGGTGTCCTTGGTCAGGATGAACGACGAGATGCCCTTGGTTCCCTTTTCAGGGTCGGTGACGGCGGTGACCACGAACACTTCGCCCACGCCCGCGTGCGTGATGAAGCGCTTGGAGCCGTTGAGCACGTAGTGGCCATTCTTTCGCACGGCGGTGGTCCGTGTTCCACCAGCGTCGCTGCCAGCCGATTCTTCGGTGAGGCCGAACCCCCCGAGTACCTTGCCAGCGGCGAGCAACGGGATGTAGCGCTGTTGCTGCTCCGGCGTGCCGAAATACACGATGGGTGACGTGCCGAGGGTGGTATGCGCGGAAATGGTAATGCTGTGGGAGGCGTCAACTCGGGCGAGTTCTTCTATCGCGATCATGAAGGCGATCGTATCAAATCCGGCGCCGCCGAGTTCTTCGGACCACGGAATGCCGAGCAAGCCGAGCTCGCCCATGCGTTTGACGTTCTCCCACGGGAAGGTGGAATCGGCGTCGTGGCGGGCCGCGACGGGGGCTACGTGCTCTTGCGCAAAGGCACGGACCATCTCGCGCACGGCGAGATGGGATTCTGAGAAGTAGAGAGAGTCATCCATAAGCAGCGGAAGCTAGCGAGCGGTCGTGGACGGCGCAGTGTCTGTGGGCGTCGCCGAAAAAACAATTCGACCACCCACGATGGTGTAGTTGACGCCAGCATTCAGCCATTCACGGGAGGGAAGCGTCGTGAAGGGGTCGCGGTCCAGAATGGTGAGATCGGCCCATCGGCCGGCGACGATCGCTCCACCCGATCGCTCGTTGAAAGTGGCCCACGCCGCCCATGAACTGTAGGCCCGAACCGTTTCTTCGATCGTGAGTCGTTCCTTGGGCACGAGGGCACTGCCTGGCTTGGCGGAGGTGTCCTGGCGTGTGGTCGCGGCATAGAAGCCATACCACGGTGAGATACCGGAACCGGGAAAGTCGCTGCCGAATGTGAGACTGGCTCCGGCGCGGCGGAGCGTGCGCCACGCGTACGCGCCTAAAATGCGTGTGGGGCCGAGCCGATCGGTGGCCCACGGTTTGTCCTCGACGGCGTGCGGCGGTTGCATGGACGCGACGAGCTGGAGGTCGCCGAGTCGGCGCGCGTCGGTTGGCGTGAGCACCTGCGCGTGTTCGATGCGGTGTCGGAGTAGCCGAGTGGACGACGCGTCGCGCATGACGGCCGCGAGAAAGTCGATGGTCTCGCGATTGCCGGCGTCGCCGATCGCGTGTACCGCCGCCTGAAAACCAGACCGCATCATGGCGGCCACCACGCTGGTGTCAAAGCCGTAGCCGGAGCCGCTCACACCGAGGTGGCCAGGCAGGTCGGCGTAGGCTTCGAGCAGTCGCGCGCCGCGCGAGCCGAGCGCGCCGTCGTAGTAGGCTTTCACCGTGCGAACGGTGAGCTTGCTGGCGGTGGAGGTATCAGGTCCGCTATTCGTCCAGAATCGCGCGAGTGCGGTGTCGCGCGCCGACAACATCGCATAGACCCGTATGGGCAGCGCCTCACGTTCAGCGAGTTGCCGGTATGCGTCGAGATGCAATCCGTCGACGCCGGCATCGTGCACCATGGTATAGCCGGCGCGTGCCAGCGAATCGAGCGCGCGCAGCAGATGGTTGCTCACCTGCTCCACGGTGAGCGGCGGCACGGCGGCGTCGAGCAGCGCCACGGCGCGTTGTGTGACAATACCTGAGGCAGCGCCGCTTGCGGTGCGCAGAATCGTGCCACCGATTGGATCGGGAGTGGAGTCGGTGATGCCGGCGCGTGCGAGTACGGAATCATTGGCCCACCCGGCGAAACCGTGAAGGCCGCGGAGGTAGACCAGATGATCGGGAAACGCACGCGTCAGCATGCCGGCCGACGGGTATCGGTTTGCCCACGCGCCTTCGTCCCACCCCTGGCCGAGGATCCAGGAGCCGGGTGGCAGGGTGTCCGCCACTCGCTTTACCCGCGCGATCGCTTCGGCCGGTGTGCGCACGCCGATGAGGTCCACCTTGAACATGGCGGCGCCGAGTTCGCCGACGTGGCCATGCGAGTCGTGCAGGCCCGGTAGCACGGTCGCGCCGTTCAGGTCGATGAGCCGCGTGCTCGCGCCGCGCCAGGCGAGCGCTCCGTCGTCACGTCCCACCCACATGATGCGATCGCCGCGAATTGCAACGGCGGTGGCATCGTGTCGCCATTGTCCATCGCGATACGGCGCACGATCGTCCGGTACGCCGTTTGGATCGGGATCGGGCCAGGACATGGTGTACACATGTCCATTCAGCAGAATCAAGTCGGCACTTTCTGGATCGCGTGTACTGCACGACGCCATGGCAAACAACGCGCCGAGTACCGCACCGATGGCGAGCATCGAGCGACCAAAGAACTGCGGCATGGGGGAGCGTGGTGCGAAGGATGATCTTCGGGGCATCAGCGGCGCACCGTGGTTCGCGCGCGCGCCGACTTGGGCGACGCATCGGGAGTGGTGCCCAGGCAGCGATCGCAGGCTCCGCACTCCGTCCGCACGTCCGGATCCCCGAAGTATCGGAGCACGAAGGCCCGACGGCAACTGCGCGTCTGCGCATAGCGTTGCATGGCGTCGAGCCGGTCCATATCGACCGCTCGCCGGCGAGTGAGCAGTGGCCAGTCGACCGGCAGCTGATTCTCGACGATCGCCTTGGGCTCGAGCCGGAAGCCGCCGCCCGACCGGGACCAGGTGACAAACTGCCCGTGCTCAAGACGCTCCAGCACCGGTACGATGCCCATGGCACCGCCCAGTCCCGGCGGCAGGCCGTCGAGATCGATGGAGGCGCCATCTTCAATGCGACCGCCGACCGATCGCCACAGCGCGCGCAGCACGTCACGATCGTAGGCCCGTTCGCCGGAGAGTTCGGCGGTAATCCGCGCTGGTGTGGCCAGCAGCCGAACGAATACCCGGTTGGCCTCGGGCGGATCGACCGTGAGGCAGCCGTGCTGCGCCAGCACGCGTACGGCCGCGCCCACATGACGTTCGTTGACCGACTTGCCGATGTGCGCCTGCAACTCCTCGAGCGTGAGCGGCACAAATCCATCGCGATCGGCGGCGTTTCGGAGCGTGCGCCACACGACTTCGACAGCGGATCTGTCGGGGTGCGAGCCCTCGAGGAAGTACTCGTGCGTGAACCGATCGGGATAGGAATGCAACAAGACGCACACGGAATCCTTGCCATCGCGTCCCGCGCGCCCGGCTTCCTGATAGTACGCCTCGAGTGAACCCGGCATGGCGTGATGGACGACCAGCCGCACGTCGGGTTTGTCGATGCCCATGCCAAACGCGCTCGTGGCCACGATCACACGCGACGCTTCGCCCATGAACGCGTCCTGTGCGCGACGGCGATGTGATTCATCGAGACCTGCGTGATACGCGACCGCGCCGATGCGCGCGCGCGTGAGCACATGTGTGACGCGCTCCACCGCTTTGCGCGTGGGTGTGTACACGATCGCCGGTCCGGTGTGTGCACGAATCGCGTCGACCGCCGCTGTGTCCTTGTCGTTCTGCGTGCGTGTTGGGGCGACGAAATACGACAGGTTCGTGCGATCGAAGCCGCCCACGACCACCACATGATCGCGGAGCTGCAACTGTCGCACGATGTCATCGCGTACACTCGGCGTTGCAGTGGCCGTCAGTGCAACAGTTTGCGGATTGCCGAGTCCGTGGCGGATGCGGCCGATGCGCCGATAGGCGGGGCGAAAGTCGTGCCCCCATTCGCTGATGCAGTGCGCTTCGTCAACCGCGAGCATGGCGACGCCGATATCGCGCAACCGGTCGAGCGTGCGTCCGGCATCCATGCGCTCGGGTGCCAGATACAGCAACTGCAACTCGCCGCGTTGCGCACGCGTGAGGCGATCGGCGACGGCACTCGCGCCGAGTGTGCTGTTGATGAAGGCCGCCGGCACTCCGCGGCGTTCGAGTGCGTCGACCTGATCCTTCATGAGGGAAATGAGTGGCGAGATCACGACCGTGAGCCCGTCGCGCATCAGGGCGGGTACCTGATAGCACAGCGATTTACCGCCGCCGGTGGGCAAGACGACCAGGGCATCGCGTCCGGTGATGATCGCTTCGATTGCCGGCTTTTGCGGCTTGCGAAAATCGCTGTAGCCGAAGTGCCGCTCGAGCATGGCGCGGGCGTCGTCGAGCGTGGCGGGCGATCGGGAGCGATCAGTAGCGGACATACCGCATGCTAGCGACGTCGCGCAGGTGGTGCGACATCAAAAGATTGCGGACGCGCCACCCTTGCCGCAGCGTCGCTGCTGGCGTTCGTCGCTATTGGCGTTCGCTGCTGCTGGCGTTCGTCGCTATTGGCGTTCCCTGCTACCGGCGTTCGCTGTTACTGGCGTTCGCTGTTACTGGCGTTCTTCGCTATGGACGTTCGTTGCCGGTGACGCGGTATGCCACCACGTACGGAAGGTCGGTGTCCGGATCGACCTCGGCGAAGAGCACGATGTCATCGCCAATAAAGCCGAGCGGCAACATCTTACCCGCCAGCGTACCGAGGTAATCGCCGTCCGGCGCGAAGACATCCACGCTGCGCGGTTCCTCGCGAAACCCGTATCGCTGTGCCCACAGCCGACCAGCGGGATCGTATCGCAGCGCTTCGATCATCGGCAACTGTGAGGCGACACCCTGCTTCTCAATGAGCTCGCTCACGGGCACCGTACACGCGCCGCCGGGGAACTCGATCTTCATACCGCCATCCGGATGGAGACGCGCGGCGTGCGTTTGATCGGGGGTAACCGGGAGCAGGTCGCGTCGCACGCTGCGGGTGAGAGCGCCGCGTTCGTACACGTCAATGCGATACGGTACCTGATGGGTTACCGCCTGGCGGCGCGCGTCGCCGGTCCACACCAGTTCGGGGGTAAACATCGGCGGCAGATTCAGGCCGATGCAGCTGAACATGACCATTCCCGACGTAGGCATGCTCAGCGTGGGTGTGCTGAACGTGTCGGTTGGCGTTCGAACGCGTAGCGCCTGCGTGCGTGCGGTCTCATTGTATTCGCCGTCTACGTACACCAGGGTGTCACCACTCAACCAGATTGGACCATCAGGGAAGAAATCGGTGAACGCGTACTCCGGAAGTACCGCGCCGTCGGGCGACCAGCGCACCAAGGCGCGCTTGTTGTAGTCCAACACTGCAACCTCACCGTTCGGCGTCACGAGCAGATTGTAGGTATCCTGCATCTCGCCCGGACCGCCGCCCTGTCGGCCCAAAAAACGCACGTGCGCGCCGGAGGGATCAAACACTTCGACCCGATACTGCTTCCGGTCGAGTACGTAGATGCGGCCGGCCGCGTCGGTTGACACCACGCGCGGGTACGCGGCGGAGAAGCTCCCCGCACCGGAATCGGCGCCACCGATTCGAAACACTTCGGTGAGCGTCCACTCGAGCGGCTTATCGGCGGCGGGAGCGACGGCAATCGTCACGCCGGCGGAGTCCGTGATCGCGGAACTTGTTGGTGAGCGATCGTCGCCAGCACCGCAGGCCGCGAGTGCAAAGACAATGGAAAGCACACACCTGCGGCGCATGGGAGATCTCGTCATGGAGCGTGTTACAGGGAGGTCGAACGTGCATGCGCTGACCGCAGCAGCGATCACGCTACGCTCGATTGTGCTACTTGTCAACTATTATCGTAGTAGTCAACGCCCACAAGCGTTGTGTTTGACAACACGCGCCACGCAAAAGTTCGCGATCGACTCCGAACTTGCCAACTCAGACCGCACGCGCAAAGTGCCCACGCGTGAACGCCGCACGCACCAGCGAACGCGGCATCGCAAGATCGGGCGCCTCACCGCGTCCCTGCGCGTCGAGGACGGCACGATACGCGGCCGTGACCGCCGTGACCGGATCACCAGCCATATTAAACACGAGCTGAAATCCGCGGATACCGTGATTCCACAACTCCGGCACAAACTCGGACGCATCAATCGGACGCGAGTGAAGCAGGCGATTGCGACAATCCGAGTCGGTCGCCACCGGGAACGCGTAGCCGGCGGGGTCCGTGAGCGTGACGTTGGC
>JBBRFQ010000149.1:0-9068 GCA_038224035.1 Gemmatimonadales bacterium | reverse complement strand
TCCCCATCTCCAGCGGGTCGCGAGGTGCCTGGTGGCTGGCGGGGCTGTCGTCACTCGCGGCGGCGGCCAGCCTGCTCCTGGTGTTGCAGGGGCAAACAGAGCGTGCGGCGCTGCGCGCGACGGTTGCCACTCTCGAGCAATCGCGCGTCGATGCGCAGCAGCGTCTCGACTCGCTGGCCGTCTCGCTCGCGGAGCGTGAACAACAACTGGCCAGCGTGACCGGTCCGGACGTCGCCGTCGTCGAACTCGCCTCTACGTTGTCGCGGCCACCGGTCGGTCGCATGTTCTGGGACCGCGCTTCAGCGCGCTGGACGTTCGTTGCGAACAACCTGCCGCAACTCGCGCCCGGCCGTACGTACACGCTGTGGCTCGTCACCGCCGATGCGCAGATTGCGGCCGGCAACTTCACGCCCGACGCCAAGGGCACAGCGGTCGTGCGCGCCACATACGATCTGCCACGCACCGCGCTGGCGGCAGTCGCGGTGACCGAGGAGCCGGCGGGCGGCGTGCCCAAGCCAACGGGAGACATTTTGCTCGTCGGCACCGCACCCACCGCCGGAACACGGTAGTGTCATCGAAGGCGCCCATCACCGGAGTATGCCCGTGACATCAGACGCGCCCATCGGCGTGTTCGACAGCGGGATCGGCGGTCTGACCGTGGTGCGATCGCTGCTCACGCGATTGCCGCATGAACGCATCGTGTACGTGGGCGACACGGCGCGCGTCCCCTACGGACCAAAGAGTCCCGACACCGTGCGCCGGTACGCTGACGAGATCGCGCGGTGGCTCGTGGGTGAGGGCGTGAAAGCGATCATCGTGGCCTGCAACACGGCCACCGCGCACGCACTGACCGGGCTGCAAAAGCAGATGCCCGTGCCCGTCATCGGCGTCGTCGAACCCGGTGCGCGCGCCGCCGTTCGCTCCGGTGGTCCGGGACCGGTCGGTGTGATCGGCACCGTCGGTACCATCGATAGCGGAGCGTACGAGCGGGCGATTCATGCGATCGCACCGGAGATGCTGGTGCTGGCCCGCGCCTGCCCGCTCTTTGTGCCGCTGGTGGAAGAAGGGTGGCTGGATCACCGCGTCACGCGCGACGTCGCCCACGAGTATCTCGACCCACTGCTCGCCGATGGCATCACGGCGTTGGTGCTCGGCTGCACGCACTACCCGTTGTTGGCGCCACTGCTCGCCGGGCTGGCGGGGCCCAACGTCACGCTCATCGACTCCGCCGATGAAACCGCCGCCGCCGCCGCCGACATTCTCGACGCGCTGGGACTCGCGGCCCCGCCGCGGGCCACCCCGCCGAGACATCGCTTCGTCGCGTCAGACGCGCCGGACCGGTTCCTCGCGCTCGGGCAGCGGTTTCTCGGCGCCACGCTCGATCACGTCGAGCACGTCACCTTCGGCTGAAGCGGTCCAGCGACATATCGATACGTCGCCGTCGGTGATCCGCAGGTACTGCCGGTCGAGATACCACGCGCCGGCGTTGCCGTACACACCGCCGCCGGCTCGCGTAAGGGCCGGCACATGCGAGTGCCCGAACACCACGAGCTCAGGGTCGTCTGCGCGCTGCATCCACGAGGCCGCGACCGCCTGCAGGCCGCGTCCCGCATCCCCCGCTCGGCGGGTGCGACTGGTGTGCGACGATCTCAGGGCGAGCCCGGTGGCCCAGTTCGGATGCAGCCAGCCGTAAAGTTTGATCGCGAGCGGATGTCGAAGCACCGTGCGCAGGCGCCGATACGGCCGATCCTCAACGTCGCGCAGCCCGTCTCCATGCGCCAAGCGCACCCGCCACGGCCCGAAATGCCCACTCCACGGCTCAAGTGTGTAGGCGGCGCCGGTCAGCTCCTGCAGTGCGTCCCCGCCCCAACAATCGTGGTTGCCGCCAATCCACACGACCGGAATCCCCGCGTCGCGAAGGTCGGCCAATGCCGCCAGCACGCGAAACCCGGTGCGAGGGATCGCATGTTTCCACGCGAACCAGAAATCGAACACGTCGCCCATGATGACAAGCGACCGGGCGCGTTCGGGGACCTGGCGCAGGAACTGCAACAGATCCTCTTCGGCGGCCGGATCCGCGATGCCAAGATGCACGTCGCCGAGCAGGAGGACGGGAGTGGGAAGCACGCGAAGAGTCTAACGTGAAACGGACGTGTGAACAAATACGGCGCGCGTCAGCCGCACCGCTTGAGCGGGGTAGGGTCCGGCCACCATCTTGAGGCAGCGAGCTGATTCCTTCCACCCTGAGTGCATGACCGAGTCCACATCGTACGAACATGTGTCGGAGGTGCGCGTGCGCTACGCCGAGACCGACCAGATGGGGGTGGTGTATCACGCCAACTATCTCGTCTGGTGTGAGATCGGTCGCACCGACTTCATTCGCGCGCTTGGTCGGTCCTATGCGGACCTGGAGCGCGACGGTGTGACACTCGCCGTGAGTGACGCGAGCCTGCGCTTTCTCGGCTCGGCGCGCTACGACGATCGGGTGCTCGTGCACACAGCGCTTGACGAACTGCGCTCTCGCGGCATGCGTTTCGCGTATCGTATTGAACACGCCGAGACGGGACGGACGCTGGTCACGGCGACCACGTCGCTGATTGCGCTCGATGCCAGGGGGCGGCCGTCACGACTGCCCGCGTCGGTGCAGCAGTTGTTGCAGCGAGGCCGGATTGCGCCGGAGTCAACGTGATGAAATGCCTGCACGCCCTCCTCTCGCTGTGCGCGTTGCCGCTGGCCTTGGGCGCGTGTGCCGGTGCCGCAAGCCGATCCGGTGCGACCGCGCCGCGTCCGTTGGCTACCGCGCCGCGGCCGATAGCGACCGCGCTGTCGCTTGATGCACGATTGTTGCGCATGGCCGACGCGCGGCGAGCTGACACGCTGTTGCTCGACTCCGTGTTGTACACACCCGAGACAACGCTGCTGGCGCAGTCACGGCGCGCCCGTGCAGCGCTGCTCATCGGACAGCTGCAAATCCGCTCGCGGTACGGCGCGGCGCGACGGCTTCTCGTACACGCCGATACGGCCGTTGCGGCTGCCGCCGCGTTCGCACTCGGTCTCGCGCGTGACACCGCGTCGGTGCCGGCGCTCGCTCGTGCACTTGAGGGCGCGACAGATGTTGTCGCCGCCGAAGCGGCGTGGTCACTCGGCCGTATCGGTGAGCCGGCCCGTGCAGCGCTGGTGAACGGACTGCGCGGCGATGACGATGTGCGGGAGAGGACGCAGCGAGGATCGGTGCGCGGCTCGCAGGTCCGTGCCGCGTTGTTGTTTGCGGTGTCAGCGCTGCGCCCGGTTCCAACGGCCGACGTCGTGCCGTACCTGCGCGACGATGACGCATCGGTTTCTTTCGCCGCGGCCTACGCCATCGCGCGTCCGCGCGCCGTCGGCGGTACACGGGCGCTGCTTGCCCTCTCATCGCACCCTGATGCGATGGTGCGCGTGCAAGTCGCGGCAGGTGCAGCGCACAACGCCACGGGCGACAGTCTTGCACCGCAGGCGATGGCTGTACTTCGTGTGCTGCACCGCGATGGCGACGCGCGTGTTCGTGTGCAGGCAACGCGCGCTCTGGCGTCACACACCACGCAAGCCAACGTGCGCGATCTCGTGCTTGAACGCGCGCGCGATTTGATGGCCGCCGTGCGCGTTAGTGCGGCGGAAGTGCTCGCCCCGTTGATCCCGCGCGATTCGCTCACCTGGCGCACGTTGTTCAATGCCGACACGACATTCATGGTGCGACGCGCCCTGCTCGACGGCGCGCTACGGAACAGCGCGCTGCTTGATGCACTCGACGCATGGCGCAGCAACCCCGATCCGTGGCTGCGTGGTGCGGCGCTCGAGCTGTCGGCGAATGTGCCTGATGCGCTGCCGCCGCTTCTGCGACTGGCGTGGGCGCGCCGCGACCCTGACGAACGGGTGCGTGCAGCGGCTGTTTCCGCGCTCGGGTCCAGTGGCGACTCGGCGCATGTCCGCGACACGCTGCGTGCGTATCTCGGCGACGCGTCGCCGGCGGTGCGGGCGGCCGCGCTCGGTGCGCTGGCCGGCCGAGCCACGGTGACCGATGTGCCGCTTTCCATGGTGCGCTACGCCACCGATACAACGCGTGGTCAGCACGCGGTGCGAACCGCCGCCCTCAGGCTGATCGCCGGCGCCTGGCGTCGGGACAGCCTGAACTTTGACGCACCTCTCCGGGCACAGCTGGCGCGGCTGCACGCACCCTCGGACCCACTCGTGTTACGCAGTGTAAATGGGGTCACGCCGCTGAGCGGCTGGTTCGGCGCCGATCGCCACGTTCGCTCACTTAGCGAATACGAACGCATCGTCGGCGATCATCAGCGCACCGACGCGCCAGTCCGCGCAACGCTTCGCACCACGCGAGGTGACATCACCCTCGAGTTTTTTGTGGCCGACGCTCCGCTTACGGTAGACAACTTCGTCACGCTCGCCCGACAGGGGTACTTCAACGGCACGCGGTTCCATCGCGTGATCCCGAACTTTGTGGCGCAAGACGGCGACCCTTCAGGAACGGGTAGCGGAAGCCCCGGTAACAGCATTCGTGACGAGCTCAATCGGCATCGGTACGAGCGCGGGGCCGTGGGGATGGCGCTTTCCGGACCGGATACCGGCGGCAGTCAGTACTTCCTCACGATCACACCGCAGCCGCATCTTGATGGCGGCTACACGGTGTTCGGTCGCGTGATACATGGTCTCGACGCCATGGATCAGTTGCTGCTCGGCGACCGCCTGCTTGAGGTGATTGTGCGATGAACGCACGAAGCCTCGGACGGTTCGGCGCACGGCTGCTGCCGCTGTCGCTGCTCGCCGTGATGGCCTGTGCGCCCAAGGCCCGCCCGCTACTTGGCGTGGAAACACGGCAGTCCCTGCCCAAGGCGGAGCTACCCACGACGCCGCAAATGCTGCGCTTCGACTGGACCTACGCCGACGAAACGTTTGATGTCAAAGGCGAGGGCGTCGTGCGCTCCGGGCCGCCGGATCGCGCGCGACTCGACCTGTTCATCGCCAACGGCTACGGCAACGGCATGGCCATTCTGCAAGGCGATTCGTTGTTCGTGCCGGGCATCGATCTCATCCGTCGTTTTCTGCCGCCGCCGCCGCTGCTGTGGGCCGCGCTCGGTCGGCTGGCGCTCCCGGCGGGCCGAGACACCGTGTCGCGACTTGACGGTGATACATTACGGGCGGACATCTCCGGCACGGAGACGGACAAACGCACGTGGCGCGTCCACTTTGCCGCAGCACGACTGGCGCGCATCGAGCGCATCGAAGCGGGTCGTGTGGTAGAGTGGGCCGAGCGTGTGCCAACCAGTGACAGCACCCTTCGGCTGCGCTACGTGCACACCACGGGACGTCGCTCGCTGCAGTTATCGGTTACGGAAATCCTGAATATCCCCGAGGGGTTTGACGATGCGATCTGGCGTAAACCGTAACGTCGTGCTGCGCCACGCGCGCTGGCTGGCCGTGATGCCGCTCTTCGCGTTCACCAGCTGCCTGTACGGCTTCTCTGGCGGTGGTCTGCCGCGCGAACTCCGCACCGTCGCGGTGTTGCCGTTCGACAATCTCACGCCCGTTCCCGAAGTGCAGCGCGAGTTGTTCGAAGCGATGCGCAAGGCCATGACCGATCGTCTCAACCTGCGCGATGCGCCCGCTGATCGCGCGGATGTGTTGGTAACCGGCACGATCAAGAGCTACGAAGTGGACTTGCCGGTCGGTGTCACCGCCGATCCGCGACAGGCGACCTCAGCGCGTCGCAAGCTGGAGCTGGTGGTCGACTTCACGATCACGAATCAGAGCACGGGCGCGCTGCTCAAGGAAGCCAGTGGCAGCAGGCGTGAATCACAGTACGCAGAAGGCGGCGAAGCTCGCGGCCGCAAAGACGCCATCGATCAGCTGATCAACGGCCTGATTGACGACATGCTCTCGCAGTGGTGACCAGGTGTCCGCGCTGACGTCGCGTGGCGTGCGTCTTCCGGCGCATAAGCTGATGTCATGGGACGATGCGGCCGCCTGGCGCGCGCGCGTAGCGGGACCGGTTGTCTTCACGAACGGTGTGTTCGACTTGCTGCATCCCGGACACGTGGACGTGTTGCTTGGCGCGCGCGCCGAGGGAGCCGCGCTCGTGGTAGGGCTCAACAGCGATGCGTCGGTGCAGCGGCTCAAGGGGCCGTCGCGTCCCGTGCGACAGCAGCACGAACGAGCGTACGTGCTCGCCGCGCTTGAGATGGTCGACGCCGTCGTGGTCTTCGACGAGGATACGCCGCAGCTGCTGGTGGAGCGACTGCAGCCCGATGTCATCGTCAAGGGCGGTGACTACTCACCCGACACGATTGTGGGTGCCGATGTCGTGCGCGGCCGCGGCGGACGGGTGGTGGTGATTCCCCTCGTGCCGGGACAGTCGACCACGAGTATCATTGCGAAGCTGCAGTCCGGCCTTTCGTAGCGTACGAACGGGCGGTGATTGCGTTCTCTTGCCCGGATTTTTCTCGTGAGTGACAGCCCCTCTCCTGCCTTGATCGCGCGTGCCGCGGACGTCATGCGTCCCGTCACGATTGAACGTTCGGCGGCGCCGTACGCCGAAGGTTCGTGTCTCGTGTCGTTCGGCGATACACGCGTGCTGTGTGCCGCGAGCGTCGAGGATGGCGTGCCCGGATGGCGTCGTGGCAGTGGCCTCGGGTGGCTTACCGCCGAGTACGCCATGTTGCCGCGCGCCACGCGCACGCGCACGTCGCGGGAACGGAGTCAACTCGGCGGTCGCACGCAGGAAATTCAGCGACTCATCGGTCGCAGCGTACGGGCCATGCTCGATGATTTTGCGTTCGGTGAGTTCACGGTGCGCATCGACTGCGATGTGTTGCAGGCTGACGGAGGCACGCGTACCGCTGCCATCACCGGTGCGGCCGTGGCCGTGATCGATGCGTTCAACTGGCTCGTGGAGAGTGGCCGCGCGCCGGTCTCGCCGATCAAGCGGCGGGTGGCGGCGGTCTCGGTGGGCGTGGTCAATGGTTCGCCGCTGCTCGACCTGAACTACGACCAGGATGTCGGCGCCGAGGTCGACATGAACGTGGTCATGAGTACCGAGGGGAAGTTCGTGGAAGTGCAGGGCACCGGCGAGAACGGAACCTTCGATCGCCGCGAGCTGGACGCCCTGCTCGATTTGGCCATCGGTGGCATCACGTCGCTGCACGCCGCGCAGGCGGCGGCATTGGCACTGCCGCGACCCGCATCGGCCCCGCTGCGCGGCTGATGCGCGAGCCACCTCGGCTGGTGCTGGCGACGCGCAATGCGGGCAAGTTGTGCGAGCTCGAGCCGTTGGTTCGTGCGGCCGGCTTCGTACCGGTGACGCTGATGGAGCTGGGGCTCGAAGCCCACGCCGAGGAGGACGCGCTGGAGACGTACGCGACGTTTGCCGAGAATGCGCTGGCGAAGGCTGACTATTTCTTCGCGCGGTATAGTGGGTCTCCGGTGTTGGCGGAGGATTCCGGGCTGTGCGTAACGGCGCTGGGTGGCGCGCCGGGCGTCCACAGTAAACGCTGGGGGCAGGCGAGTGGTCTGTCGGGCTCCGCCCTGGATGAGCACAACATTGCACGGGTGCTGTCGGCGGTGGAGGGCGCACCGGACCGCACGGCGCGGTTTGTTTGCGTGGCTGCCTTGGTGTGGGCGGGCGGTCGGGCAACTGGGGACGGAGAGACGTCCGGCCGGTTGCTCGAGGCGCGCTGCGGGGAGTCTGGCTTCGGGTATGATCCGGTGTTCTGGTCGGGTGAACTGGGCCAGTGTTTTGGTGCGGTGTCTCGGCAGGAAAAGGCACTGGTCAGTCATCGTTCGCGCGCGGTTCGCGCAGTGTTGGCGCGGTATGTGGAGGCGAGCGGAGCCGATTTGATGGATGCCAGTTGACCGGCGGCGTGGGGCGGTGTAATCTCCCAGACCGCCGCGGGGCGTAGCGTAGCCCGGTATCGCGCCTGCTTTGGGAGCAGGAGGTCGCCGGTTCGAATCCGGCCGCCCCGATCTGAACACAAGCAGAAGAGTCATGGCGGGATCGAGCAGGCCGTCTGGCGAGGAGGTAGGCGCCAGTAGCTCAGGTGGATAGAGCGGCAGCCTTCTAAGCTGCGGGTCGGGGGTTCGAGTCCCTCCTGGCGCGTGTGTAGGGTAGGAGATGCAGGACCAGTTGGCGCCCTTAGCTCAATCGGTAGAGCAGCTGACTCTTAATCAGTAGGTTCTAGGTTCGAGTCCTAGAGGGCGCATGGAGCATGAGGCAAGAATTTCGACGTGGCGAGCAGGACGGTATTGCGCCGCGCGGATGGTGTGATTAGCATAACAATCTCGAAACGTTTTGAACGGTTTCGGGAGCAGGAAGCGGGGACAGCCTTTGGGTTGTCGGGGTGAGCACTGGCGCCGGGAGTGGCCGGGTTCATCCGCGGAAGTGAAGGCGAGCGATCGCTGCAGAGTCGGTTCAGACTGGCCCTTGCGCGAGACCGCTTGATGTTGTACCTTCGCTTCCCCTCTCTGTTCGGCGAGTGTCCACGCGATTTGATCGCGAACAGGCGCATATCGCGGACGGGAGGTCGGCCACGGACTTGTGGCGATTGCATAGCGAATCGAAAACAAGTTGGCTCGACCCCCTTGACGAACGAAGAGTACCGAGTTATCATTGTGATCTGCCGCTGAAAACGCGGCGCAAAAATAAAAGGTTGATGGCGCGGCTTGTTCTGCGCTGATTCATATGCTGATTGACAATCGAAGTCGAGATCATTGGATGTGCGGGGCGGACTCATTGATCCGCGGATTCATCATCCGCGGGAAGAGTTCAACCTGATGATTCCGGTGAGTTGGTGCATGCCTTCGGGTGTGTGCTGACATGCCAGATTAAGTGATAGAGCTATGCAAACACTCATTGGAGAGTTTGATCCTGGCTCAGGACGAACGCTGGCGGCGTGCTTAACACATGCAAGTCACGGGGGCCCGCAAGGGTAACCGGCGAACGGGTGCGTAACACGTGAGCAACCTACCCAAGTGTGGGGGATAGCCGGGCCAACGCCCGGGTAATACCGCATACGCTCTCCGAG